>CAILVI010000075.1 GCA_903837595.1 uncultured Thiodictyon sp. | reverse complement strand
CTGCGCCACTCCATCCAGACCCTGGCGGACTACCGGCGCAACCCGATCTTCCAGCACACCCGCGACCAGATCGAGGTGGATTTTCCGGACCTGCTGCGCGCCGCCGACGGGGTCATCAACGCGCAGGTACGCACCCGTTACCGCGCCTACCAGCGCAACCGGGTGGAGGTGATCTTCGGGCGTGCCCGCTTCCTGGCCCCGGACCGCATCGCGGTGCATCGTGCGGGCGGCGTCGACATGGAGCTGACTGCGCGGCACTTCGTCATCGCCACGGGTTCGCGCCCCTATCACCCGCCGGAGATGGACTTCAGCCACCCGCGGGTGCGCGACAGCGACTCGATCCTCGCCCTGCAACACACCCCGAGATCCCTTACCATCTACGGGGCCGGGGTGATCGGCTGCGAGTACGCCTCGATCATGAGTTACCTGGATGTGAAAGTGAACCTGGTCAACACCCGCGACCGCCTGCTCTCCTCCCTGGACGACGAGATCACCGATGCGCTGAGCTACCACCTGCGCCAGAGTGGGGTGGTGATCCGCAACGATGAGACTGCCGAGCGGGTGGAGGCGGGTGACGACGGCGTGGTGCTGCACTGCCACTCCGGCAAGAAGTTCAAGACCGACGTCCTGCTGTGGGCCAACGGTCGCACCGGCAACACCCGCGACATGGGGCTGGAGGCGATCGGCCTTACCCCCAACAAGCGCGGTCAGCTGGAGGTCAACGCGAGCTACCAGACCGCGCTTCCGCACATTTACGCGGTGGGTGACGTGGTGGGGCCGCCGGCCCTGGCCAGCGCCAGCTATGACCAGGGGCGCTTCGTCGGTGCCCACATCGCGGACGGTGCGTGCGACTGGTCCCTGATCGAGGAGTTCCCCACCGGCATCTACACGGTGCCGGAGATCAGCTCCATCGGCCGCAGCGAGCGGGAGCTGACCGCCGCCCAGGTGCCCTACGAGGTTGCCGAAGCGGGCTTCAAGTCACTGGCCCGCGCCCAGATTACGGGCCACACCGTGGGGATGCTCAAGATCCTGTTCCATCGCGAGACCCTGGCGATTCTGGGCATCCACTGCTTCGGCGAGCAGGCCGCGGAGATCGTCCACATCGGTCAGGCGATCATGTCCCAGCCGGGCGCCGCCAACAGCATCCGCTACTTTACCGAGACCACCTTCAACTACCCGACCATGGCGGAGGCCTACCGGGTGGCGGCACTCAACGGGCTGAACCGGCTGTTTTAGTGCGCCCATGCGCCGGCCCGACCAGCAGTTGCCGCGGTTCCCCGAGATCCGCCGTCTGGCCCCCCACTTGACTTGGCCAGCCAACGCATTATGCTGCGATCCCGCAAGCGCCGACGGCGACTGCGTCCGACACGATAAGTTAAACGAATCGACCGGCTCGTGATCCGCACCAATGCGGTGCGTCTCCCGGGCAAATCACACCACCCTTGAGGACTTCGAGATGACTGACCTGAACAAATCCACCCGCCGCCAGTTCCTGAAGGTTGGTGGTGCAGCCCTGGTCGCGCTTCCGATCATCGGCATGAGCGGTACCGCGCTGGCGGCCCAAAACGCATCGGTGCGTACTGCCCTGCAGTACCAGACCACCCCCAAGGACGGCAAGCAGTGCTCCACCTGTCAGAACTTCCAGGCTGCGACCAATGGTTGCACCCTCTTCCCCGGCGACACTGAGATCGTGCCGACCGGCTATTGCAGCGCCTATCTGCTGAAGAAGTAGTCCGGATCGGCGGGGCGCCCGCGGGCGCCCCGCATCCCCGGGGTTCGTTGGTGATCTTCTTTTGGTAACCGGAACCCCAAAAAGTCTTGCCTTCCGTACGCGACGTGCCCCTGCGCACGCACTCGCCCAACGCAATCGCTGGGGCCAAGCCCTTGTTGGGATAGGTCCGCTATCGGTCGCCCGCCATTACCTGCCGCCCGGCGTCTGCGGTCGGCGTTGATGCCCTTCGCCATCGTTCGGGTTGGGTCGCGCTCACTGGTCATATAGGGCTGATGTTGCCGCTCGTCGGTGCCTCGCTATCGGCCTGACCGTGCCCCCCATGGTGACGGCCTGCCAGATGTCGGTCGGCAACGGCGCAACCGGCTGTCTGCGGATGCAAGCGCCCGTAGCGGCGGTTTCTGTCCCCCCACTTGACACTGCCAGCGAACCTATTATGCTTCAACTCCGCAAGCGCCGACGGCGAGTGCGTACGACCGAGTTAAAAAATAAGGCCCGCGGAACGCCCCGCGAGGGTGCGGCCATGGGACCAACAACACGAAGCTGAGGACATCCTGATGACAGACCTGAACAAGTCCACCCGCCGCCAGTTCCTGAAGGTTGGCGGCGCCGCCCTGGTTGCGCTCCCCCTCATTGGTATGAGCGGCGCCTCGCTGGCCGCCCAGAACGAGAGCGTGCGTAAGGCGCTGCAATACCAGACCAGCCCCAAGGACGGCAAGCAGTGCAGTGGTTGCCAGAACTACCAGGCCGCGACCAAGGGCTGTACTCTCTACCCCGGTGACACCGAGATTGCCCCGACGGGCTATTGCTCCGGCTTTATCGCCAAGAAGTAGTCCTGATCGTCGCGACTTCATCGCGGTCATAAGGGGCGCCTAAAGGCCCCCTTGCCCCCTGGCTACCAAGCCCCGCTTGGTACCAGGGTCTTCGAAGTCCGCTTCCCATTGCTCGACCTGCCCCATTTGCGCCGCTGAGTCTTCGCTTTGCCCGCGGCTGTGCACTGCCGCTGCCCTGCGGCCTTCACCCCTTGCTGAGACGGGACCCATGCCGATTCGCCCGTCGTTGCTCGTCACCCTGGGGCTGCTCTCCGGGCTGACGCCGTTTGCCATCGACATGTATCTGCCGAGCCTGCCGGCCATCGCCCGGGACCTGGGCTCGACGATCGAACTCGCCCAGCTCACAGTGACCGTCTATCTCGGGGTCTTTGCCCTGGCCCAATTGTTCGTGGGGCCGCTGTCCG
>CAILVI010000074.1 GCA_903837595.1 uncultured Thiodictyon sp. | reverse complement strand
AGGGGCTTTGCGGCACCGGGGTCTTGCCGAAGACCCCTGGCACCAGGGACCCATTGGGCAGGCGCACTGGCTCACCAAAGGCGCCCGTGTCGACGATCGCCAGGTTGAGTGCGTCCAGATTGGCCTCCCAGTTGGCCATGGATCAGCTCAGATCGACCGTCACGACCGCCGTCGGGCGGGTGCAGACCATGACCGGGTGGGTCGAGAGCGCAAGCCGGATGCCCTTGTTGTCTTCCAGCGGGAAGGAGTCGAGGAAATAAGGCTGGCCCATCTGGCCTTCGCCGACAGAGTCGAGGGTATCGTTGGGCGCGAAGGCTTGCACGAAGAGCCCGGGCACCCCGTTCGGGACCACCTTGGCCTGGCCCGAGGTGATGGCGATGTTGCCCCC
Organism: uncultured Thiodictyon sp.; assembly: GCA_903837595.1. Classification (GTDB taxonomy): domain Bacteria; phylum Pseudomonadota; class Gammaproteobacteria; order Chromatiales; family Chromatiaceae; genus Thiodictyon. Next base: position 1,160 of record CAILVI010000074.1, on the reverse strand, counting down.
GGCGCGATAACGCTTCCAGGTGATACCGCCGTAGTCGAACTGGTCCGACGGGGCGTTGCGCAGCTCAGATGCGGCGACCTGGTTCAGGTAGGTCTCGCGGATGGTCTTAGACGCGATCAGGGCCACCCAGTAGGTGTCCGAACAGTAGGCCGTCAGGCCGGTGTAAGGGATCCCGCCCAGGGCGGCCTCCAACACCAGGACGATGCTGTTGTGGATCGCGGCGCGCATACCACCAGAATCGTCCTCCCCGAAGGCTACCACGGCCGCCGCTGGGGCACTGCCGAAGGTATTGGTCGGGCTGTTGAGACAGGCGACGCGCAGGTATTCATGCTGGAAGTCGGCCTGCCGGCGTAGTTTGTTGGTCGCCCGGTCGCGCCGGGTCTGGAGCACCTCACGGATGCCGGTGGTGCCGCGCATGTTGAGCACCTCGTCGGCCAGTACGGCGCGTTGCCAGGAGTAGCTGGCGACGGTGAAGGTGCGCACGGTGCGCTTTTCCAGGGCCAACGGGCGGGCAGGAGCGCCGCGCGGCTGCGCGGTGGACTCAGAGACATCGTCGCTGGGCAGGGCCTCGGCGGCGAGGGTGGTACCGGTCAGGCCCAGGGTCTCAAAGAGCCCATCGGACCCGAGCATCCCGGGGATGAACTGCGCGGTCTGGAGCGACAGCAGCAGTTCTTCGCGGGTGAAATAGTCGCGATAGATATCCATGGTTACAGGCTCCGGGCGATCAGCATGGACTTAGCCAGGTCGGCATAGGCTTTGGTCTTGGCCGTGGCATCGCTGGAGGCGTGCCAGGACATGGCCGCGGTGTTGAACCCGGCCGCCCGCACCAGCCCGGCCACCGTGGCCTCGGCGGCGCTTGCATCGCAGGGGTAGAGGGCGATGGCGCGGGCGACGTTGGAGCCGTCCGTGTTGCCGTCGTCATAGGGCAGGTACTTGTAGGTCCCAGTGACGGCGATGTTGAAGCCATCGCCAGGGACATAGTCGGTGGCGTCGGCCAGGGTGAAGGACAGGCCGCCGACGTTGAAGGCACTCGCCACCGCGCCCTTGCCCACCAGTAGCCCGTCGGGATCGGTGAGGATGAAGCTGCCCGAATCGGTGGTGAGCTTCACGATCAGCAGGGTGTAGTTGCCGATCTTGGCGGCGGCCCCGACGGTGATGGT
>CAILVI010000073.1 GCA_903837595.1 uncultured Thiodictyon sp. | reverse complement strand
TGCGAAAGCGCGTGGAGAGGCAAGCTCTGGCGTTACCGCTTTGGCGGCAGCGTGAAACTGGCCTCGAAGAATCGCGAACCCGAAAGGATTGATCGACGCGAGGTATGGACCGAGCTAGATCAATCACGGACGGACTCCAAACGAACGTGGCGCGCAACGTCGCCGCCCTGATGGCCCGGGGCGAGCTGGATCAGATGCAGCTCGCCGCCCTCTCGCTGGTCGCGCAGAAGGCCATCTCCAACGTCGTGAACGGCCGCAACGGGTGTCGGATCGACATCCTGGCGGCGATCGCCTACGCCTTGGGCGTCGCGCCCAGTCTGCTCTTGATGCCCCCGGAGATGCTCCCGACCGGCATCCGCAACCTGGACTGACGGCCCAACCTGCCCGTGGGCGCCCGTCTGGGCGCCCTTTGCCTGTTCACACAAAAACCGGATGGGCATTATTTTGTCCGGTCTTAGTAAATTTCTACTTGACACTGGCGGCCGTTCAGTAAAAGATTGCTGTCACACGTGTGACACCCGGGACAGACCGGGCGAGGACGGGCCTCGATAGGCACCCGCGCCGGTGGGATTCCGGCACCCTTCAATCGCTACCAATCAACGAGACCGCCATGAACGATCTGTATCTGACCATCGACGACGAAGACGCCAGCGACGACGACGCCGACGGCGAAGAAGAATAGCCCTACCGAGTATCGTCAGGCCACGGATGGCCGCCTGATTCGGAAACCAGCCATGCCCGAGACCGCCTCCTACTTTATCCCGAAGCGCCCATTAGACGCCGAGGACCGCAAGGCCCTTGCCCAAGAGGCGATTCGCGAACAGGTCGGCGATTGGACCGTTTTGATGTTACAGGAATATTTGCGTCATATTGGAATGCACCAAGCACAGTTGGCGCTCGCCGTTACCTGTGATGATGTCAGCGCCTATTTGTTAGAGAAGTCCAGCCGGGAGGCTTGATGATGGCCGCCAACGCCTTTCGCCAGCTTCCTCCGGTACGCCCGATCTCGCGTGCCCAGCACCGGTTCCTGGAGGCGCAGATCCATGCCCATGGGTTGGACCGGGAACGGATCAAGGACTGGGTCCGCAAGTCCTGGGGTGCTGAGCATCTGACCGAGTTGCCAGATGGCCTGCTGTCTGAGTTGGTGCGCCGGCTACCAGTGTGGGCGGCGAAGCAGGAGCAGGAACAGGCCATTGTCAACGTCGCGCCAGTTGCTCCGGTGAGCGGCTGGCAGGAGCGGCTGACGGATGGGAAGTGGGCGCCTTTTTGAATCACGAATCCTGACTATCAATAATGACTGAGCATAAACGCTAGATCAATCACGGACGGACTCCAAACGGAGCGGCTCAACAATGGGGCTTGGGTTCCGTTTTAATCAAAATGGAATGAGAAAATGAACGAAGAAATTGCAGAAATCATGGCGCTAACCGACCTAGCCACCAACCTATCCGATGGGATGCGCCGCTTGAGCGCGCGCAACATCACCCATCCGCTGGCTGCCTTCGATGAACCGATCCCGGACAATCTGGCGGCCGTCGATGGATTTGTTGACCGCTTCATGACCTGGCAGATTGGGCGCCTGAAGAAACCCGAAGCGTTGGACTTGTGGGGCGACCGCGACAGTTATGCCGATGTGACCAAGTATATCCGACGCAAGGTCTGGGCGCTGAAGATTGAAGCCGGGTCCGTGATCAACCCAGTCGCCAAGATGATCGCCGCGACCGTCTATCTGCATCGCAAATACCGCGCCGACGTGCATGAGGCGCTGAACCACGCCGCGAAGCACAACACCGAGATCAGCAAACTGGGCCAGGAGCTGCGTGACCAGCTCGATGATGTCGTCCGGTCCCGCCTGGAGGAAACCACTCAGATGCTCGCCGGGGCCGCGCTGGCGACCGTGCCGCAACTACAACAGGTGTTGATGCTGGAGAAGCAGGCATGAGCAAGGACATGACCCCGAAGCCATCTTTTGACTATGGGCTGGTTTCCCAGGAGCAGGCGATGAACCTGAAGACGATCAGCATCCGCCTTGGTGTTCGCGTCCAGCGCACAGCAGAGGAAATGTTGGCGATGGGCGCCGACCTGCGGGAAGCAAAGAAGGTCTGCAAGGAAGACGGGACGCTGTTCACCGCTTGGTGCGAGTCGAGCGAGTGCCCGGTTGGGTATCAGACCGCAACGCGGCTGATGTCGGTACATGATGCGCTCGGAGATAAAAATGTAAGCACTTACATTTCTCAAGTCGGGTATGCGGTTATCTCTGAAGTGACGCGGACCCGCGACGAAGACATGCGCGCTGCCCTACTGGAGCATATCGAGAAGGAAGCCGACAACGGAAAAGCGGTTACTCAGAAGGAAATCACGGCCCTCAAGCGCGGCCTCAAGGAAGCCCAAGCCAAGATAGCAGACCTGCAAGATGCCGAGTTTGATGCCAGGACTGAACTTTCTCGACTCGCATCCGACCTGGAGACCGCTAAGCGTCGGGAGAAAGAAGCAACCGAGAAAAAAGATCAATATGCAAAGGACCTGATTGAGGAAGAGAAGAAGCGCAAGGAACTGGTCGCCGACCTAAAGGCAAAGCTCAAGAATAAGCAGGACGAACTGCGCGATGCCAACGATGTCCACCGGGAGCACCTGGAGGAGATGCGCGCCAAAATCGAGGAGCAAGCGCGCAACCGGCCGCGCACGGATGCCGAAGTGCAAGCGGCACAAGCTAAGCTCGACGAACTGCGCCTTGCCGAAGCGATATCCAAGGCGGCTGTAGCGCAAGCAGAGCACGAACAAGAGAGGCTGCGCGAGGAATTATTGAGGCTTAATCGGGATGTGGCGTTGAGCGACCGGGTATTGTCCGACTTCGGAAAAGCCGCCTTGCAGTTCCGCGACGTGGCGATGTTGATGAACGGTGCCGCTGAGGCTCTTCGGAGCATTCCCATGACGGACGCGCTTTACGAACAGGTGCAGATCATCAAGAGCCTGGCGGCTGCTGTCGTGACCAGTATGGAGAATGCTACCAATGTCAATCAGTAACCATGCGCCATATCAGAGGGTCATTTATGACGATGCCACTGCGATTGATCGCCAATGGTTACGCATGATGGAAGACGCGCTATCAAATGTATCGTTAGACCAGATGTTAAATGCTGGTATCGAAAATACGTCTGCTCGCGAAATTCTTGGTTTGATTGCAATCAATATGCGAGATAAAAGTGATAACGCATAGCATTACACCAAGCGAACAACGCCCCGACCCCTTCGCCCCCCCCGCCCGCATCGAGGCCCTGGCCGAAGCCACCTACCGCGCCCTCCCGGCGGCCAATTACTCAAGCCTCAAGGTCCTGCTGGATCGCTCCCCGGCCCACGTCAAGGGCCTGGTGCGCAAGGAGACGGCCGCCTTATCGATCGGCCACCTGGCCCACACCATGATCCTGGAGGGCCACGCGGTGGCCGAGCGCTTCAATGTCCAGCCCAAGATCGAGCGCCCGACGACCAACCAGGGCAAGGCCCAACTGGTCGCCTGGCTCGCCGAGGTGACGGCCACCGCGCCGCCCGCCAGCGATGAGAAGGCCGAGGGCAAGCGCCTGGACGCCCAGCTCGCCGCCTTGCGGCTGGTCCTGGAAGAGCGCGGTATCACCGTGGTCTCCCAGGCCGACTTCACCGCCGCCCAGACCATGCGCGACAAGCTCATGGGGCACCGCAAGATCGGCCCTCTGATCGAAGGCGCCACCCGGGAAGTCACCTTCATCGCGGAGCACCGCCGCAGCGGCGTGCTGGTGAAGGCCCGGCTCGACCTGGTCAACGAGACCGCGGGCACGCCCATCGTCCTGGATCTGAAGACCACCCAGAACGCGAGCTGGGGCGAGTTCACCCGCTCCATCGGCAAGTACCAGTACCACCTTCAGGCCGCCCTCTACCGCTGGGCCTACGCCGAGGTGATGGGCCGCTGGCCCGCCTGGTGCTGGGTCTGTGTCGAGAGCGAGCCGCCCTATGAATGCGCCTGGTACGAGCCCGAGCGCAAGGTGATCGAGGCCGGCGAGGCGCGCATGGAGGCCGCCTTGAACCTCTGGGCCGATTGCGAACAGGCCGGCCGCTGGCCCGGCTATGCCGAAGACCTCCAATCCATCTCACTGCCGAGCTACTCCCTATGACCTTCGAAGCCATGCCCACGGGCCTTGATGAAGAGACACAGTCCGCGGCCGATGCGCTGGCCGCGCTGCACCATCGCCAGTCCGAGCGGACCGATTTGGAGCCCTTCGTGCGCGCCATGCACTGCCGTGCCGCCTATGTGGTGCGCTTCCAGGACCGGCAATTCTTCCCGCGTTACCCGAGCGCCTATCACATCCGTAGCGGACCAGACTGGCAGACGCTCACCGGCCTGCGCCACCGGCTGGCCGACCTTCTGATGCGTCTGAGCGTCGCCATCCGCCCATCGACCAACTTTTGACTTTCACCGACCCGGAGACATTCCCATGACCGAACCCGCCGCCGCCTACAACCCCCTCACCCCCGCCGCGCCGCCCGGGACCTTGATGCCGATCGCCGCCTACAGCGGCCCCTTCAGCTCGCCGGCGAGCTTCGGCGAGTCCATGAAGATGGCCCGCGCGCTCTGCTCCTCCGACCTGGTGCCCAAGGCCTACCGCGGTGATGCGGGCTTGGGCTCCGCACTCATCGCCCTGGACATGGCCGCCCGGATCGGGGTCAACCCGCTCATGGTCATGCAGAACCTCTACATCGTTGAAGGCCGCCCGAGCTGGTCGGCGCAGTTTCTGATCGGGACCATCAATGCCTGTGGTCGCTTCTCGGCCCTGCGTTATGACCTGTCCGAGCCGGGTCCGGTCCAGACCATCAACGCCATCGTCGGCTACCACTGGGACAACAGCAAGGGAGACCGCGGGCGCAAGATCGCCGACCGCGCCGCCGTGTCGTACCGTCCGCAGACCTGTCGCGCCTGGACGCACGATCTGCGCACCGGTGAAAAGCTCATCGGACCTGAAGTCAGCACCGACATGGCCGTATCGGAAGGCTGGCTCGGCAAGTCCGGGTCCAAGTGGCAGACGATGCCGGAGCTGATGCTGCGCTACCGGGCGGCGAGCTTCTGGGTGCGCACCTACGCGCCCGAAATCTCCATGGGCATGGTGACCGCGGAAGAATCGCAAGAGATTGCGGCCGGCCCCCTGGAAGTCGAGGTCACCAGCAACACCGGTCCCGGGTCTTCCGCGAGCAACTTCGTCCCGATGTCCGCCGCCTTGTCTGGACCTACCGATCAGAAGGCGCCCGTTCCTGAACAGGCCGCCGCCCAAGAGATCATTGGCGAGTGGCCCAAGCTGTCCCCGGCGCTGGGTGTGCTGGTGGACGTGCAGGGCTGCCCCTGGATCGAGGAGGTTCATTCCACGGGTCAGATCTGCAATGACGACGGCTTCTGGCGCCGCAAGCGCGGTGTCATGCCGGCCACTGCCCGGGAGGCTGAAGCGGCGCTGCTGGCCAAGCTCCAGGGAGAATCACCGGCACCCACCACCCAGCCTGCCCAGCCTGCCCAGGCTGCCCAGGCTGAACCGGACAAGGCGGAGCAGACGACCGAAGCCTTCACGCTGGCGCAGCAAACCGAAGCCGATGCCCGTTTCGCGACCTACCAGCGTGTTCTACTCAACGCGCAAGACTTCGCCGCGGCGAAAAGTCTGATGAGGGACATCGCCGATGATGGAGACCTGAGCGAGCAGCAACGTGACGCCTTGATGAACCTGTGCGCCGACATCATGGCCGATCTGGAAAATGCAGAGTCACACCAATGACCGATTATCTTGCGATCACCGCCGAGCAGCGGCGTCTGCGTGCAATGACCTTGACCGATGTCTTGATCGACCTGCCGGCACCCTTTCGGGGTGCGGTGGCGGAGATCATCACCCAGGCGTGTCGCGCCAAAATCTCCAAGGACCCGTCACCCAGCATTGGCGATTTCCTGCCGCCGTTGCCGGAGCAGGTTGAAATACGCCAGCGTCTGGATGAAGACAGCCGGGCCTGCCTCGGACGCTGAGATCAAGCCTGACAGGGGATCGCGCGGCGGGGCTAGGCCAGGCTGGGCGCGGCAGGGCGGGGCGGGGCTCGGCGGGGCATGGCGAGGCAGGGCATGGCGGGGCAAGGCAAGGGCTGGAGTTTCCAGCGATCAGGGCTCGCGCCTTGATCGGTGGGTTTCCACCAGCGACGTGGCACGGCTGGGCGCGGCGCGGCACGGCACGGCTGGGCTTGGCACGGCTGGGCTTGGCACGGCTGGGCTTGGCATGGCATGGCGGGGCAGGGCAAGGGCTGGAGTTTCCAGCGATCAGGGCTCGCGCCTTGATCGGTGGGTTTCCACCAGCGACGTGGCAGGGCGGGGCTTGGCATGGCATGGCGGGGCTGGGCATGGCTGGGCTCGGCTGGGCTCGGCCGGGCAAGGCAAGGGCGCCATGAGGCGCAATCACACAACTGAGGACCGAACAAAAATGCAATCACTCACACTCAAACTGATCGGCGAATCGTCGTTACTGTTGCACTCTGACCGCGGGGCCAATCCGATTGCGCCGGCGACAGTCGCTCATAAAGTGTTGACCAGCAAAAGGAAGAAAACAGAAGAGGATCACGTTGCGATTGCGCGCTCGGAATTTTTGCTGGGTTTTTACAATGGCGATGGCGTCGTGATGCCTTCGACCAACGTCAAGAGCGCCATCGTGGAAGGCGCGAAGCTGAACAAACTGGGTAGCGCGTTCAACCGCTGTTTGTTGATCCTGGCAGATGCGGTGCCGATCACGCATAGCGGGCCGGCGACTCCCGCTGCCATGTGGGAAGTCCCTTCCTGTGTGGATTGTCGCTCCGTGAAGGTCGGCACTGCGCGTCTGATGCGCTATCGGCCACGGCTGAACGACTGGCAACTTTCGGTGGATATCTTTTTTGACGAAACCGTCGTTGAAAGGAATCAGATTCTTGCGGCAGCGCAGAATGCCGGGAAGTACATCGGGCTCGGCGACTACCGGCCGGCGCGCGGCGGTAGTTTCGGCCGGTTCGCGGTGCAGGAGGCATGATGGGTAATCCAGATACTGCGGTAGACAGCGCGGCGCCGGTCGCGGCGTTGAGCGTTGATCCCATCTGGCGGCAAGCCGCTATCGACGCCTGTGTGGCCTTTCGCTATGGCGAGACGATTCCGCACGCATGGTTATTTGAACATCTGCAAATCGTTGAACCTGTTGGCGTGGTGGATGCGGAACACTGGCGGGCGCACGCCTGGGACGTGCTGCGGAAGGTTGAGCGGTTCCGCGACTGCATGATGGAGGAACACAAGCGCTATCTGGTCAATCTCCGGGGCGAGGGGTATGTGGTTGTGGAACCGGGGCATCAGACGGGTATCGCGATGGGACGATTGCATCGCAAGCTCAGGAAGCAAGTGAGTGATGCAATGGCGGCCCTTATTCACATCGACGATACGGTCCTGTCGCTGGATGAAGCGCGCGAAAACGCTGAGGCCAAGGGCAAAATGGGCTGGTTCAGAACTGTGGCGCTCAAGCAGTTGGATGCGCCGCAGGCTGGACAGCCGTGCCTGCCTCGGACGCTGAGATTAAGCCAACCAGGGGATCGCGCGGCCTGAGCGCAGTAAAAAAATACTGAATCAGGCGGTAAGCCGTGAGTGCCTCGGTGCTATTCCCGATAACCACGGAGCGCGAAGGACCTGAGACAAACTCTAACTCCTCCAAGAGAGCCGCGCGCAGCGGGGCGGCCGTCCTCATAAACGGCCGCCCCATTTTCAACCAACACGACACGACACCAAACTGAGACAACAATGCTCGTCCGACACAACAAGACCGGGGAAATCTACCATTGGCTCGCCGCCGCGATTGACTGCACCAACAGCCGCGACGGCACAGCGGTTGTTGTCTTTTGTCCAGACGATGACAAACACACGATCTACGTCATGGAACAGAATGAGTTCAACGAAAAGTTTGAGGCTATCAGCAATGCAGACCAATTAACCGAGAAAGAGCATGTTTAACACCCGCATGGTCGAACCCTATCGCATCCGCACGGGCACGATGGCCTCGGACGAATCCTACGGGTGCAATGGACAGTTTATGCTGCCGGTCCGCCGCTCAGGATCACAACTAAAACTAGCCGCACCATTTAGACCTCGCGCATCTATTCGCATTGGGGTCCAGATCAGCGACGGGCTCGGCTGAGAGCACCTCTCAGCATCAACCCCTACGCGCTGTCCCACATGGGAAGAAATGGCCTTTCTCGCTAGTCTGTTCTGGGACCCTGAAGACGTGCTGGTGCAATATCGCCCCGCCGCGGCGGATTACATCAACAATCATCCGCACTGCCTGCATTGGTGGAGGCCTACCCATGTCTCTCTGCCGCAACCGAAGAGCATTCTGGTCGGAGTCAATTCGTTGAATGTTTTGTATTTGTCAAAGGTGCTCCCATGAACGCCATCTCCCCCTCGCTTGCCTACTGCCTCATCGATGCGGTCAATCACCCCGAACTGGTTGCACAGTTTGACCGTCTGGCCGGCTGCAACTTGAGCCGACGCGGGACGGACCTTGACCTGATGATCGACGACGCCACGGGCCGTTCTGACGCGGATGTTGATCGGTTCATCGCCTTTGTAGAGGAGTTCATCTATCGGCCCCTGGTCGCCCAGGGGATGCCGGAATGACCAACGACATCATGCCCCATCGGTCACGATCGTCGTTGCCGAAGAACACGGAGAATCCCACATGACAAATAGCAATCATCGCGTAATGCCCGTCACCGTCCCCACCCCACTGTTCGGTGCCGGTCCCGACGCCACCCCGCTGCTCAGTGTGCTGGGCGCCGTGCCCTGCCTGGAGGCCCTCGAACAAGCCTCGCTCTTGCTCGCCTCCGCCGAGCGCATCGCCTATCTGGCGGCCGAGAACGCTCAGAGTGAAGAGCTATTCGGAGCCGCCTATCTGGTTGAAATGTCGCGCGCCGTCGTCAACGCCGCCCTGGCTGGGCTGCGTCGCGAGACCCACGACTAAGCGCCAGCGCTCAGGCCAGGGATGGCCGCCTCCCCCATTTGATGAGAGCCATCATGGCAACGAGACTCCATGTCACTGGTAGAATATTACGTGAAAGGTACCGGCGCAGCCAGGTGTCACCATGATCCCCGGCTACCTGCGCCTCGATGCCGCTGCCGCCCTGGCGCAGATGCCCGAGGACGATTTCATGCGCCAGGCCCCCGCCCTCGGCCTGATCCCGATTGCCTGGGGGTCTGCGATTTTCTACCGGCTGGCGGACATCGAAGCGAGTATCGACGCAAAATGGCGGGTATCTACAAGCGGGGCAAGTCCTGGTATCTGTCGTGGGTCCAGGACGGCAAGCAGCACCAGCGCAGTCTTGGCCCGGTTACCGAAGCCCAGGCCGAGACGGAAAGGCGCGCCTGCGAAGGGCGCACCTAAATGATATTTATCAAAATCTTAGGAGGCGTCTACCATATTGAAATATTGCAGTCTGCTAGGACTGCATGTCGCGGAAATTTTCATGGCCCCGCCCGCCATGGGGCCGAAGCACCCAACAACGCCCGTGGCGGGGCTGGCGGTTTAAGAGGAAGGTGGGTTATGGCCGAACACTGCAACTGGAATCAGGATGGCGACGAGACCAGTGGCGCATGGGAAACCGCTTGCGGATCAATGTTCCGTCTTGATGATGGAGACCCGTTCGAGAACCAGATGCATTTCTGCTGCTACTGCGGGAAACCGCTAAGCATCCAGAGGTTTGAACGAGACGAAACGGGGGAGCTAGATCGGGAAGAGCCTAGATTTTTTCCAGCATCTGCGGCTTAACGAACAGAGCCAAGGCGGCGCCCGCCAAGCGCCGAGACCTATCAACCAACTCAGAGCCCGATGGCGGGGCTCGCTTTTAAGTCCAGTGTTAGGTTTTTCCATGCTGATTACGTTTGATACTGATAACGCCAGTGACTGCGCAAAAGTTGCAGAACTGCTAGGCATTAACGATAGGGCGCTACGAGAGCCTATGACATGGGATACATTGCCAGGAATAACGAGACATATACTTAGGGAGGAGGGAATTAGCACGATTGCCGAACTCGCCGAAAGATCGCCAGTTGATTTACTCAAGCTGCCGAATTTTGGCAACAAGAGCTTAAAGGCTGTAGAGCAATTGTTAGATGAACACGGGCTTACGCTTTGGACGAAGCGGAAAACCTAACGAACAGGGCTAAAGCGGCGCGGCCCAACGCCGACCTATCAACCCAATAAGAACGCCCGTGGCGGGCGCTCGCTTTTGAGCCCGGTGTTAGGGCTTTTGGGAGACAACATGAAGATGATCACGCTTGACGGCGGAACCGAATTTCCCCGGCGGAACTGCCAATCGTTCCGCTCTCCGGCTGAGCTAGCCATTGGAGCGGCAAGGATCGCCGTGGAACAGGCTGGGGCGGGCCTCGCTTTTGAACCGCTTGTTAGGCACGCCGCGCCCGTTCCCCTATTCCGTCAAGAGCGCCCGGGGCGGATCGAGCGGATTGCGCGCGATCTGGGGTCCTGCGCAGAAGGCTGGGAAGCCGACGCGCGGTTGCTCGGGAACGTGACGGCAGAGGAAATCCGCGATCTGTGCGAATGGGTGCGATCAACAGCGGCCTAACGCCATGCCTAGCCCGGCCGCGCAGCTGATGAGCCCGCAGAATGAGCACGGCGTTTTGTGCGCGGCTCGGGCTGAGGCACTTGTTAGCGCTCTTTTCGTCCAGCGCGGCGGCTGCTATTGGGATCTGAAAGAGGTTGACCCATGGGACGAAGAGCGAGATGCGCGGCTGTACGCCGGCCCGTTGCCGGTGGTAGCTCACCCGCCTTGTCAACGATGGGGGCAAATGGCCATCGTGAACTACGCACGATGGGGCGGCGAGCACAACCGCCTCGGAGCAGACGGAGGGACGTTTGCTGCCGCTCTCGCAGCTGTGCGGCGCTGGGGCGGAGTTCTGGAGCATCCGGCGAAGAGCATGGCGTTTGCTGCGCATGAACTGGCAACGCCAGGCAGGCCTTGGTGGCAAGCCACGCTCGACGGCGGATGGGTATGCGAGGTCTGGCAAAGCGCGTATGGGCATCGAGCGGCGAAAGCGACTTGGCTCTACTACTGCGGTGACGCGCCGCCTTTCCCGCTGCGGTGGGAGAAACCGGCGGGGACGCACCAGATTGGATTTCATGACCAGCGGGGGAAAGCAGCCAACAAGCCGACACTCAACAAGCGCGAGGCGAATGCAACGCCAATCGCGTTCCGAGACGACCTGATTCGGCTTGCGCTGAATTCTTCTCGCTAACGAACAGGGCTAAAGCGGCCCCGCCAACCGCTGCCATATCAACCCACACAGAGCCCGATGGCGGGGCTCGCTTTTAAGTCCGGTGTTAGGGGCTATGAGCCAAGACCTTATTTCGAGAGTTCTTGACGCTGCGAAGGCCGAAGAATTGGAAGTCGGGCGCCCATGGTGCGCAGTATCGCTGTATCTCCGGCTATTCCCTGGGACCGGGTATCACACAGTCGAATCAGGAGTGTCCGGAGCCGTTCAAGCGCTGGCCCGACGGGGGCTAATAATCCGCGAATCGCGGGGGCGCTTTCATTGCGCCTAACGAACAGGGCCAAGGCGGCGGGCGCCTGCGATGACCCTGCAAACCAGCAAAACGCCCGTGGCGGGCGCTCGCTCTTACGCCCAGTGTTAGGTTGCCTTTTTTCTTTTCTTCGGGGGCTTGACGTTACTGGTAACTCTGCTATCATTACCAGTAACAGAGAGCAACGCCCCACGGGGCCAACCGGAGAGACGAGATGAGAGAGCCAGTAAAACACAGCAAAACGACGTTTTCGATGCGCGCAGGAACCCGCGAGGACGGCGCATGGCAGGGGACATGGGTGATCGTGAATGAGCGCACCAGCCGACTACATCTGATCCTGGACACCGAGGCCGAAGCAGATGCGGCAATGGACGGAATAGCAGCAGACGCGGCGGCATACCTGGAGGCTGCCCGTTGATGCCAAAACCGAAGGTAACAAGCCCCAAGGACGGGGCAAGGCGACAGGCCGCGTGGAAGGCCAGGCAGCACGCGGCGGGCCGCGTACAGAAAATGTACTGGGCTACCGAGGCGGAACACCAGTCCCTCGCGGACCTGTTGGCGAAGCTGAGGGCCAAGGCAACCTAACAGACAGGGCTAAAGCGGCGCGGCCCAACGCCGACCTATCAACACACGCGAGCGCCGTGGGCCGCGCTCGCTCTTGGGCGCAGTGCTAGGGCTGCTATCATGAATTTGAATGCGAAGACAAACGAATACCAAAAAGTATTTCCGAGATTCGATGACACACCGAAAGCCGTGATTGCGGCTATAGCCTATTCGTTCGCTATGCATCTATCCTGCGACGACGCAGAGAAGGCGCAAGCAATGATAGCCGCGGAGTGGGGTACGCTGCACACCGCTGGGATAGTTCCTCAGCGCCCGAAGGCCTGACGACCTTCCATGGGGCGCGGGGCGCATTTCTTGGGTTGACAGATAGGCCCGATGGGCCTATATTATCCCTGTGGGCGCCATATCGGCCGACCCCGAACCGGAGACATCCGATGGCCTGGACCTCGATCGAACATTCCTGCGGGCACACCGAGCGGCATCAACTCTACGGACCCGGGCGCACCCGCGACTGGCGCGCCCAATGCCTAGTCGCCGATCCCTGCGAAGACTGCGCCCGCGCTGCTCGCGAGGCGGAGAACGCCGCTGCCGCCGCGGCCAACGCCGAAGCGGGGTTGCCGCCCATGACCGGTACCGAGAAACAGATCGCTTGGGCGGAGACCATCCGCGCGTACAAGCTGGACCTGCTCGGGCGCGCACTGACCGGCGACCTGACCGGGATCGATCTGGCCGCCTTCTGGGGTGGCCTCGACCGGCGCGATCCGCGGGCGCCTGCAATGGTCGATGCGCTACAGGCCCAGACGTTGGCATCCTGGTGGATCGACCATCGGGATCGCAAGGTAGGCGACCTGCTGTTGGCGCTGGCGGCCGAGCTGCCCAAGGAGCCCGCGGCCCCCGCCGATGCCCCCGCCGCGGCAGTGCTGGCCGAAGCCACCCTGAGGCCCGCGACCGAGCAGACCGCAACCATTGCGGACATCTGCCTCGATGGCGACCGGATCAGTGTCGTGTTTCCCGAGAAACGCGAGGATTTTCGGAATGTCGTCAAGGCCAAGGGCTACCGCTGGGAGGCCGCCCGTCTGAGTTGGACGCGCACCATCGACGCGCGATCCGGCCCCCTGGCCGACCGCGCCGCGGAGATCGGCAACGCCCTGTTGGCCGGCGGCTTCTGCGTCCGCATCCAGGACCACGCCATCCGCGCCGCCGCCCAGTCTGCCTCCTTTGCACCCGAGCGCCAGCGCTGGGTGCTCGCCCGCACGTCTGGCACCTATGCCGGGTGGCTGGTCATCTCCTGGCCACGCGAGGAGGACCTTTACTCAGCGGCCAAAGCCCTGCCCGGTGCACGCTATGACAAGCCCGCGGTAGTGGTCCCCGCGGCCCAGTACGCGGCGATCGAGGACTTCGCCGAAGCCTACGACCTGGCGATCAGCCCGGCCGCCCAGGTGGTGCTCGACACCGCGCGCCTGACGCACGAGCAGGCGCTGTTGGCGGTGCCGGCCAAGGCGCCGCGGCCCGGGAAGGGGCCGGGGCCCATGCCGCCGGCCCCAGGGGCGATCGACCCGGGGTTGTTGGATGACGACAGCGGAAGCGAGTACGCCATGCTGCACGGGGATTCCGCGTCGTGACCCAAGCCGCTCCGGTGCCCTGGACTGCCCGCACCACCCTCCTCCCCCACCAGGCCGAGGCCGTCGCCAAGCTCCTACCCGCCCGGGTCGGCGCCCTCTTCATGGAGATGGGCACCGGCAAGACGCGCACCACGGCGGAGTTGGTGCGGCTGCGGCAAGGAAAGATCGATCATTGCGTCTGGTTCTGCCCGGTGGCCTTGAAGGAGACCATCCGCCGCGAAGTCCTGAAGCACACCAGTTGCACCGAGGACGACATCCATGTCTTCGACGACCGGACCAGCGAGGGCACGGTTCCGGCCGTGCGCTGGTACATCGTCGGCATCGAGTCCATGAGCAGCTCGGCGCGGGTCATCTTCACCGTGCGCCGGCTGATCTCCGAGCGCTCCTTGGTGGTGGTCGACGAGTCCGGCTACATCAAGGGCGCCCGCTCCCGCCGCACCGAGCGCATCACCCTCCTGGCCCGGGAGGCGCGCTACCGCCTGATCCTAACCGGGACCCCGCTGTCCCAGGGCATCGTCGACCTGTTCGCCCAGATGCGCTTCCTGTCGCCGAAGATCCTGGGTTACCGGTCATTCCACCAGTTCTGCACCAACCACATCGTCTGGTCTGAGCGCTTCCCCGGGATGATCGAGGGCGAGAAGAACCGGGCCTACCTGGCCGAGCGCATCCGTCCCTATGTCTACCAGGTCACCAAGGATGAATGCCTGGACCTGCCAGACAAGCTCTTTGCCTCCCGCTACTGCACCCTGACCGATGCCCAGGCGGTTGCCTATGCCGAGGCCAAGGAGCGGCATCTGTGCGAGGAGTATCTGTTCGAGGACGGCTGGGCCCGCTCGCTCGCCATCTTTCGGCTGTTCACCGCCCTGCAGCGCATCGTCTGCGGACACCAGCGGCGGGCGGACGGCAGCATCGCCAGCTACCCGAGCCGCCGGCTCGACCTCCTGCTGACCGTCCTGCGCGAATTGCCGGCGGGCGAGCCGGTCGTCATCTGGGCCAAGTACCGCCTGTCCGCGGCGGACATCGCCGCCGCCCTCATCGATGAGTACGGCCCGGTCATGGTTCACCAGTATCACGGCGGCCTGAGCGACGGCAGTCGTCAAGCAAACCTTGACGACTGGCGCACCCACAGCGGCTATCTGGTCGCGACCCAGGCGTGCGGCGGGCACGGCCACGACATGACGGCCGCCCGCTTCGCCGTCTACTACGCCAACGGCTTCAAGTACTCCGAGCGCCAGCAGACCGAAGACCGGATGCACCGCATCGGGCAGACCCGGGAGCCGACCTACATCGACATCTGGAGCAGTGCCGGGATCGACGCCCGCGTGGACAAGGCGCTCACTCGCAAGGGCAACGCGGTGGCGGCGTTTCGCCAGGAGGTCGAGAAGGTTCGGCGGACCAACAAGGACCGCGTGCGGCGGTTAATTTCGTCACTTTGATACTTGCAATTAGGCCCAATGGGCCTATACTCTCATCTGAGGGCGCCACCCGGCCGACCCCAGCACCCGGAGACATCCGATGGCAACCAACTTCGAATATTGGAAATCCGAGATCGCCGACATGCCGCAGCAGCATGAAGATGGGACTTGGTACGACCTCGAAACAGGGTTGCGTTATGACCCCAAGTGCAACTATCAGACGGGCCGTCCCGCGCCTGCCGGCCGCGCCAAGATCAGCAGTCATCCTGATGCTTCGATGACCTTAGCCGCTTTGCGTGCGCGCTGTGAACGTCTGGTTACGTCTCAGAAGATCGCCATCGAGCGCACGACCGACGTAGCCGCCATCGCTGCCGCCCGCGCGGTTGTCGCGGAAGGCGAGCAACTGCTCGCGCGGCGCGCTACCAAGGCTGAGTTGATCGCGCAGGCTGAAGCAAACTCGGCCGCGTCCCGTTTGATGAATGCCGCCAGGAGGACATGAGATGTCACAGATAAGAGCAAGCGACCAGGATATCTGGAAGATTCTTGGTCTACGGTCAGCGATCGGCATTCAATCCCCCGAGTGGGAGTTGACCGAAGGTGACTACTGGGAACTTTTCAACTTCGAGCCGCCGGTCGACTATGAGGGATTCCAGCATTCCTGCGACCAGATAAAGGCCAAGTGGCCAGATCGCCAACTGTTTCATCGTCTGGAAGATAGGTATGAGAATGCGTGATCGACCATGGGCAAGCACTATCTCAAGATCGACTGCTACACCGCCGCCCGCGCCCGCGTGCGGACCATCCTGGAGCAGTTCCCGCGCTTCTACGTCAGCTTCTCCGGAGGCAAGGACTCCGGCGCCCTGCTGAACCTGGTGGTGGACGTGGCCCGCGAACTGGGGCGCCTGCCGGTCACCGCCCTGATCCTGGACCTGGAGGGACAGTACCAGCACACCATCGACTACCTGTCCCGGGAGTGCGACCGGCCCGAGGTCAACGCCCTCTGGGTGTGTCTCCCCCTGCACCTGCGCAACGCCGTCTCCCAGTTCCAGCCGCACTGGCTCTGCTGGGACCCGCGGTGCCCGGAGAAGTGGATCAGGCCCCTGCCGCAGCGCCGCGATGTCATTGCGGACGAGGACTACTTCCCCTTCTTCCGCCGCGGCATGGAGTTCGAGGAGTTCGTCCCGGCCTTCGGCGACTGGTTCGCCGACGGGGTCGATACCGCTTGTTTCGTCGGCATCCGCTCGGACGAGTCGCTGAACCGCTACCGGACCATCACCAGCGGGGTCAAACAGCCCTGGCAGGGGCACCCCTGGACGACGCGGGTTACCCGGGATACCGGCCACGTCTACAACGCTTACCCCATCTACGACTGGCGCACCGAGGACGTGTGGATTGCCAACGCCCGGCAGGGGTGGGACTACAACCGCGTCTATGACCTGATGCACCTGGCCGGACTCGGCATCCACCAGATGCGTCTGTGCCAGCCCTACGGCGATGATCAGCGCAAGGGGCTATGGCTCTTCAAGATCCTCGAGCCCGAGACCTGGTCACGTGTCGTCGAGCGGGTGCAGGGGGCGAACTTCGGCAACCGCTATGTGCACCTCACCGGTTCGGTGATGGGCAACATCCGGATCGACCTGCCGGACGGGCACACCTGGCGGTCTTACGCCTATCTGATCCTGAATTCGATGCCGCCCCCGGTGGCCGCCCACTACCGCAAGAAGATCGCCGTGTTCCTGCGCTGGTGGCGCAAGCGTGGCAAGGACCTGGGCTTCCCGCGCATCCCAGACGAGGCGGAACCCAACCTGGAGGCCAAGCGTAAGGCGCCATCCTGGCGGCGCATCTGCAAGACCTTGCTCAAGAACGATTACTGGTGCAAGGGGTTGAGCTTCACCCAGACCAAGCGTGAGATGGAACGCCAGCTCGACTTGGTCACCCGCTATATGGAGGACCTATGAGCGTCATCATTCGCGATCTGGTGCACGACGCCGACCACCAAGCGGTCCTGTTCAGCCTCATCGGCGAGCTGGCCCTGTCCAGGGTTGTCCACCAGGCCCTGGGCACCTGTCCCACCAGCGAGCCCGGGCGGGTCTGGTGTGTGGCGACCGACACCGAGACTCGGGCGACCCTGGGTTTCGTCAGCCTGCACCTGCTGGCGACCGGTCACCGCGGACAGGTCAAACACCTCTATGCCAGTGACGGGCCCCCGGCCGTGGGCGTCCTGCGGCGCTTGCTCAAGGCGATTGCCGGGCAGGCCAAGACCCGCGGTCTGCGCACCCTGACCGCCATCGATCGCACTGCCGCTGCCCGGCTGTACGAATCGCACGGCTGGACCGCAGCGGCTGAACGCGGCCACTACAGCACCTACACCCTGGAGCTTCAGGATGATTGACACCCTGCTCGATCAGTTGGATGCCGCGCTTGCCGCCGCTCCCGCGGCCGACACCGCGACCCGAGTCACCCGCTACAACCGCCTGACCCGGATCGCCGCCGCTCATGTGGACCTGCCGCACCCGGTGCTCGCGGTGCAGCTCGTCCCCGTGGAGTCGGTCCGCGGCAACGACTACAACCCCAACAAGGTCGCTCCGCCCGAGATGCGCCTGCTGCACCTGTCGATCGCCAAGGATGGGTTCACCATGCCGGTCGTCGTCGCCCCCGACGGCGCTGGGCAGGCCGTGGTGGTGGATGGGTTCCACCGCACCACCATCGTCCAGACCAAGGCCGACGTACGCGCCAGCCTGGACGGCTACCTGCCGGTGGTGCAACTGGCCAAGTCGGTGGAGGACCGCATCACCTCGACCGTGCGGCATAACATGGCGCGCGGTACCCACCAAGTCGAGTTGACGGCGAAGCTGGTCACCGCCCTGAAAAAACACAACTGGAGCAATACCCGCATCGGTCTCGAACTGGGCATGGACCCGGACGAGGTCCTGCGGCTCAAGCAAATCACTGGCCTGGCCGAGGCCTTCGCCCATGAAGATTTCAGCCGCGCCTGGGAACCGGAGACCGAACCATGCTGACTATCACCAACCGCGGCCAGGCCCTGGCCGACACCAACTACTGGGACAGCGAGCACGCCCACGCTGGGCTGCTGTATCTGAGCTGGAACGCCGGGGCCGGTCGGTTGCTGGTCCCCGATGCGGCCAAAGGATACCTACGCGAGATGCGCGGCGCCAGCGATGTCATCGTCTCGCGCGGCCCTTGGACCGACCAGGGCGGACGCGACGCCCTCGAACTGCTGTGGGAGGACGGCAGCGACAGCCCCTTCGCCGTCCACTTGGTGGCCGAGCAGACCGATCGGCTGATCCCCGAATACCAACAGGGAGGGGGGTTCGTGGTCACGGCCTGGACGCGCGGCGGCCTGAAGGGCCGCTGGCCGGGGCGGTACCGGGTGGTGGGACGGATTCCAGATCTGACCCCTTGGAGCGGACATTGATCACGCAGGCTTACGTGGCACCCACACCCGACGAGGTCCGCGCGCTGCTGGCCGCCCTGGCCTTGACCGGCGGCCAGGCCGCGGCCCTGATCGGGCTGAGCGACAGCCGCCAGGTGCGCAAATA
>CAILVI010000072.1 GCA_903837595.1 uncultured Thiodictyon sp. | reverse complement strand
CTTTCGCAAACAAAAAGGGGACGACCTTGCGGTCATCCCCTTGTTTTTATTGGAGCCGGCGAGAGGAGTCGAACCCCCGACCCGCTGATTACAAATCTGAGATTCGGGCATTCTCTCAGTTCCTATCGGTTACGTTTCGCTACGTTTTAACAACCGCTTACCTGTTCAAGTCGTGCTATCCTTTGCGACACAGTACGCCCAAATCCGCCCCTTTGTGGTTGCTCAATGGTTGCTCAGATTCCCGAGCAACCAACCAACGGGGACAGGGCGAATCACTGAACCGAGGGGGCATTATGGGCGTTGACACCGAGACGAGACAAGGGCCGGTCAAACTGACGAAGCGGGCGGTTGACGCCCTGACCTACACCGGCACCGGCAACGGCGCGTGCTATATCTGGGACTCCGAAGTTAAGGGGTTTGGGGTGCGGGTCTACCCGGGAGGCCGCAAGGCGTTCTTGGTTGCCTATCGGGCAGGAACGCGCAAGCGGTTCCTAACCTTGGGGACCTTCGGCAAGGATTTGACCGCCGACGAAGCCCGCAAGCTGGCGATTGTCACCCTTGGCGATGTAGTACGCGGTACCGATCCTGCACAAGTCCGGGAACAGGAACGGCAAGGCGAGACCATGCGCGACCTGTGCGCGGCTTACATGGACCGGCACGGCAACGCCAAGAAGTCAGGGAGCGAGGATCAACGGCGGATAGACCGTTACATCCTGCCCAAGTGGGCGAGCCTCAAGGCGCGGGCGATTGTCCGGCCGGATGTGGAGGCCCTACACCGCAAGATCGGCAAGACGGCACCCTATGAGGCCAACCGCGTGCTTGCTCTGCTGTCCAAGATGTTCGAGCTTGCCCGGCGATGGGGGTTTGTGCCTGAAGGCCAAGCCAACCCGGCCCGCGACATTGACCGATTCGGGGAAACGAAGCGCGACCGCTGGGTTACCCCTGACGAACTGCCCCGCCTAGCCCAAGCGATCAACGAAGAACCGAACGAATCAGCCCGCGCGGCCCTGTGGCTCTATCTGCTGACCGGCTGCCGGAAGTCCGAACTACTCAAGGCACAATGGGCTGATGTGGATTGGACCCGGGCAGAGCTTCGGTTACCCGATACCAAGGCCGGGCGAGTGCATTACATCCCCTTGAGCCCTCCCGCCGTGGCCTTGCTGCGCGACCTACCCCGGGCAGATGACAACCCCTTCATTCTGCCCGGCAAGCTCCCGGGCGCACACCTGGTCAACGTGAGCAAGCCTTGGGGCAGGGTCCGCGCGGCGGCCGGTGTCGAAGATGTGCGGCTGCATGACTTGCGGCGCACGGTCGGCAGTTGGCTTGCACAGTCGGGCAACTCGCTGCACCTGATCGGGCGGGTACTGAATCACTCCAACCAATCCACAACCGCGGTCTATGCTCGGTTCGGGGAGGATTCTGTACGGGCGGCCCTGGACCAACACGGCGCACGACTGATGGGGGCGGCCGGACTGACCCCCACGGCAGAGGTTACCGAGCTTCCGACCCGCGGCCGGACTGCGGCAAAGTGACGAGAACCATTTACGCCCGGAGTCCCGTCTATGGTCACATTCATTCTTGACACCCTCGCCTATTCCGACACCCTTAAGGCTGGCGGGTTCAGCGCACAGCAAGCCGCGACCCTTGCCCGGACCATGGCCGAAATCCTGGATAGGCTAAACGCTACCGAGACAAAAATGGATAGACAGGATAACAACTTGCGGCACACAATCGAAATCTTGCGGGTTGAAATGAAGCGCAACATTGCCCAGACCAAAGCCGACTTAACCCGCTGGATTATTGGCGCGGGTGTCTTTCAGACCACCATCGTGGTGGGTGCCTTGCTGAAGGTGGCAAAGCTGGTTTAGTGCGAGGCAAGCAATCCGCGCAGATTGCAAACGATAGCGCGACCACAACCCAACCGATCAACAAGGTTCGATCATGACTGGATCACGGCCCGACCATTCATCAAATCAGTGCGGCACGGCGGCTTTCTACGCAATTATTAGTCTATTGAGCGAAGCGGACATGGTAATAGCACTTCGGGCCTTGATATGCCTTAAGGCCGGTGCCGTGGATGTGGCGCGGCGCATGAAGGACAAGATGACCGCCAGCGGACAGGAGCGCCTAGAATTGGCAATGACGATATATCACACTGCACGGCGACAGGGACCGCCAGAGGAATGCAGATATGGCACGCAGCTATCTACTGAAGAAGCCAACCTGGTTTATTTATTCAGGCACCTAACGCCGCACCAGAAAGCTGATTACTTAAGAAAGTTTTCGAGAACCGTCGATGCTGCCTTATCACGGAGCTTGCCGGGTGACGCGTTCGCAGTTGTGGACCTGGTAGCCGATTCGGGCGCACGAGTCGCGCCCCCCACCTGACCGCGACCGCTCCCAGGGCAGCGAGCCCGGCCCGCTGCGGGTTCAGTCTGTCGCCCATGGTCTGACTGTCGGCGCCCCTTCCCCGTACCCCTGCCCGATGCTGTCGCGGGTCGCCTTCGCTTCGTGATGATCCCCTTACCCCTCCCAGAGGGGGGAAGGGGTAGCCCTCAGACGGGAGCGGGAAATTAGAAGGGGTGCATCCTTGCACAGCCCCGCCGCTCCCGGCGGCGGATTTCATAGATCGGCGCCCCTAACGCAACCGCCGCACGCCTGCCCGGTATCCCAGACCGACCAAAGGGGCCGGGATAAATCGCGCGACAGCATACGCAAATTGCGCCACCACAGACGCAAATCACGTATCTGGACGGCGAGACACAGACGCCCGCAAGGCGGTATCGTTCTATCTCGCTCAATCACGAACGGGACGCAACGATATGACGGTAAAACGTAACCAGCCCCACCAAGCGCCGACCGTAGCCCCTGCCGCACTCATCAACGAGAAACAGGCGGCGGAAGTCTTGGGTATGTCGGTTCGGACCCTTCAAGCTTGGCGCGTGGCTGGCGGCGGCCCCCCATTCGTCAAGCTTGGGGTCAATGTCCGGTATCGACCCGAGACCCTTAGCCGCTGGATTGAAGAAAACACGGTTGCAAGTACCAGCGCCACCGCTGCAACGGCATAGGCGCGAGAAATGAACCAAAACAAAAAGCCCGGCGCATTGGCCGGGCGAAAGTCAAAGAGAGGCGATCTTATGCCGACCAACACCGAAGCACAACCGCGCAGCAACCGCCGCAAGGACAAGGCCCCGCACGCCCCGAATCTTGAGCAATCCGCCCCGGCCCTGGCATGGATTGCAGCGACCTGCAACCTTGTCGCGAGCGGCCCGCGTGGGTCCGCTGGCTACCTGTCCGAGGATCGGGCGCTTAGCCTCTTGGGCATCGTGTCTGAGATGTCCGGGCAACTTGGCAGGACTGAGCCCGCGACCGCGCCCCCGACGGCCCTGCCTGCGCCTGTGGTCGAACCCGAACCGCGCCAGCACGAACCCGACGCGCTTAAGGAGTCCCCCGCCCCTGTGGCTGAACCCGAGCCCGAACCGCAAGGGTTCCGGTTGTGTCTTGGCGGTGACCCTCAATGGTTTGACTATGCCGCGGTTGGTGCGCTTCTGTGCGCCTGGCGGGCGGCCCTTCCTAACCCAGTCTTGGCCAGCGAGCTGCGCGGCTTTCTCTGCGCTGTCGAAGATGGGGAGATGGACAGTCCCCCCTTTCGTGAACTACGGGCGGCGGCAATCGCTGTCTTCAAGCCCGACCCTAAAGCATGGAGCGTACCACATATAGGACATATATTAAGGAAAATAAAGGGGAAACCGCTTGATGGCGTGTGTGTAAAGAACGTACCAAACCGGCGAGACGCGTCTTACTGGTGGGTAGATGTGGCGGCACCGACCGACCAAGACCACTGACGCCCCCAATTCTGCTATCCTTTGATGATGCTACTAAACTCACCGAGCATACAGATATTACCGAGCGCTGGCGGTGCGCACCTGCCGGGGGTATCGGGGTAAGCGGGGGTATTTTTCTAACCCTCGCGAAAAACTGTCACTGACAAAATAAACTATAGGGGCAGACGGTACCCATAAATACCCCCGTACCCCCTAGCAGTGTCTGAAGCAAGTCCATGGCATCCCGCCGCCGCAATGATCGAACGCGATAGCAGCCCCGTACATGCGCCAGCCATCTGCACCGCGTGCCATCGGGTGCCGTCACCTGTGCAGCGCCCCCCACGGGCCAGCCAGAGGCGTTCTGTAGGCACTGGCGCCGATGATCACGGTCGGCAGTCGCTAGGCCCTGGCACTGGCCAACGGTGGGAGCGGTTACCCAGGCACCGGGCACCCGGCCCCGTCGTCTTGGTCCCGGCCCCGTTAATACACGCGCCGCGCGTTCGCGGGTCCCTCTGGGGCTTTCCCTCAGTGCCCCGCGCAGCGAGCCGCGGTTCTTGGCAGAGTTTGGCAGCCGTCTAGCTGCATTGTGAACTGAGAATTATTCTCATTTGCGCAAGATTCTAAACCCGTTCGATCTGTGTATCCCTGTCAACGCCTACTATGGAGCGTTCTTATGCTGCACCAAGTATCACCCCGCGGTGTGTTCGATGACGAAGAAGCCCGCAGGAAGTGGGAAGCGTCAGACGAGTTCGCCACCTTGGACACTGGCTTTAGCAGGCCGTGTGCGTTGTATCAAACAAAGCTCGATGGGTGGGTTCTTCACAGCCCAGGCATTGACCCCGAAGCCGATAGCTGGAAGAAGCTTAACGCAGACAAGGCTGCGCGTTGGCTCAAGAGCAACGGACACGAATTACCGCCAGAGCTTAACCCAGAGGTCTGAGACCGGGGACCCTGCCCAGTCAAGGCCCGGCGGGCGCCGATGCTATCGCGGCGGGTTCGAGTCGGTGCCACTCCGGCGACATTGGCGAGCGGGTCAACCTCCCAAGGCACCGGGCGCCTTGCCCAGTCGAGGCCCGGCCGGCGCCGATCCTGCCGCGGCGGGTTCGAGCGGGTGCCGATCCTGCGACTGTGGCGAGCGGGTCAACCTCCCAAGGCACCGGGCGCCTTGCCCAGTCGAGGCCCGGCCGGCGCCGATCCTGCCGCAGCGAGTTCGAGCGGGTGCCGATCCTGCGACCTTGGCGAGTTGGTCAACCTCCCCGCGTACCGGGCACCTTGCCCAGTCAAGCCCGGCCGGTGCCGATCCTGCAACCGTGACCACCTGGTGAAGGTCCCAGGGCACCGGGCACCTTGCCCAGTCGAGGCCCG
>CAILVI010000071.1 GCA_903837595.1 uncultured Thiodictyon sp. | reverse complement strand
GACTGCTGGACATAGGGCTTGGTAGCCTCGATTTGGGTGTCGACAAAGATCGGCTTGGGCGTGCCGCCTGCGTTGGCCTGATCCGCCGATACCACCTCTACCGTCAGCGCCTTACTCTGCCGGCCGCCTTGGGAGAGCGGCGGGATCTCAAGCTTGCCGGGCCGCCGCGGGGCCAGTTCCAGCGTCCATTCCTGGGTCTGGCTCATGGCCCCGTTGACGATGTTCATGCGGCTGCCACGGGACTGCCCCAAGACCTCGAAATCCTTGCTCAGAGGGGTCAGGTCCGGGTCGCCTGCCGACTGGCCGTCCGCGCTCAGATGCAGGGTCAGGGTCTCGTTGGCGCCGACCCGGGTCCGGTCCAACTCGGCGCTGAATCCGCCCGCCCGGGCGAGCGGGAGGGTCAGCAACAGCAGTGCCAGCAGGATCAGCCGGGAGGGCAGGGACTGGGGGCGGTCAATAAGGTTAGCCATCGGGGGCGCGCCTGTGTGGATCGATATAAGGAGGGGCGGGTTTCAAACCCGCCCGTACAGGTTTCAAACCCGCCCCGACGTCATGGCAACCGACCCTCGCGGCGCAGTTGTTGCAACAGGAAGCGTTGGCGCAGCAGGCCAGCGGGGTCGTCGGGGACACGTTGTAACTGGGCCTCCATGGCCTGCTGCTGCTCGCGGCTCTCCGGGCTCAGGTCGGCGGTGCCGGCGCGGGCCTGTCCAGTGGGCGGCGTCCCATCCGGCTTCCCTTCTTTGGCAATGCCGGTTTGCCCCGCCGGTTGGTCGGCTGGCGGTTTGGTCCCGTCGGGCAAGGTGATCTCGCGCTCCTGCTGACCCAGATCGCCGGGCTTGGGTGGCGGCGCCGTACCGGTCTGACCGGCCGCTGAACCCTGTGCATTCTGGGTGTCTTTGTCCGAGTCCTTGGCCTGCTTGCCGTCGGAGGTCTTGTCGCCGGACTCGGGCTTGGGTGGTGCATCCTTCCCGGTTTTCTGGTCCTGACCCTGGGCACTGGACTGGCCGCTATCGGGCTTCTGTTGGTCCGCCCCGCCCGGTTGATTCTGCTTGCCGCCCTGGTCTTTCTGATCCTTCTGATCCTTCTGGCCGTCCTGAGACTGCTGCCCCTTCTGGTCTTTCTGATCCTGCCCCTGCTGACCCTGCTGCTCCGGTTTGTCTTTAGGCTCGCCCTGTTTCTTTTGATCCCGCAGCTGCTTGACGAGCTCCAGGTTGGCGCGGGCGTCCGCGTCGTCCGGGGCCTGCTTGAGGGCCTGCTCATAGCCGGCGATCGCCTCGTCAAGCCGGCCCTGGCGGGCCAAGGCATTGGCGCGGTTGTAGTCGGCATCCGGCCCGCGGGCATCGGCCAGGTCCGCCACGGCCGCGGCATAGTCGCCGCTGCGGTAGCGGGCGGCGGCGCGCCAGTCGGGGTCCTGGAAACGGGCCGCGGCGGCGGCGGCGTCACCGGCGGCGAGCCGGCTGGCCGCCTGTTGGTCCGGGCGCTGCCACAGGTCATCCCAGCCGAAGGCCCAACTCGGGTGTGGCGGCAACACCAGGACCAGGGCCATGACCGGTAGCAGCCAGCCGCGCCGGAAGGCCAGTGCCGCGACGGGCAGCAGGACGAGCAACAACCAGGGGCCTTCCTCCCGCCACTGGTCGGCGACCAGGCCCTTTTGCTCGACCATGCCGGTCCCGGTGGTTGTGGCCCGCGGTCCGCTGTCGATGAGCGCCTTGGTGTCCTGTTCTCCCGGGTCGAAGTCCACATAGCGGCCATCGCCTGCTCGCGCCAGGTCCTGGAGTGCCGCGCGATCGAGTCGGGCCATCGCGATGGCACCACCACGATCGGCGGCAAAGCCCCCGTTTGCACTGGGCACGGGTGCCCCCTGAGCGGTGCCGACCCCGAGCACCGAGAGTCGATGTCCCTGTGCGACGAGCGCGCGGGCGGCCGCGTCGGCCGCCCCGTGGCCGCCCTCCAACCCGTCAGTCACCCCATCGGTGATCAGGATCACCTCACCGCCCGCCGCACCGGCCTGCGTCAGCAGGTCACCGGCCATCGCCAGTGCTCGCTCAGTATGCCGGGGGCCCGGGATCGGCAGCAGGTCGGTGGTGAGGCGCGGGACCTGATCGGCAATGGTGCGGGCGTCACTGGTCAGGGGTGAGACGATGAAGGGGTCCGGGCCGAAGGCGATCAACGCCACCTGCCCCTCGCGGGTGGCGGCCAGCAGGTCCAGGACCTCGAAGCGCGCCCGCGCCAGGCGCGAGGGCGCCACGTCGGCGGCGTTCATGCTGGGCGAGAGGTCGAGTAGGATGACGCGCTTGGCCGTGGTGGAAAACACCGGCTGTGGCAGGTGCTCGCGCACCGGACCGGCCAGGGCGCTGATCCCGATCAGCCAGGCTAGTGCCAGCAGCGTGAGTGGGCCGCGGCGTGGCCGACCTTCCTCGCCCACCAACAGGTGCGGCAGCAGGTGTGCATCCACCAGGCCGCGCCACGCGTTGGCGGCGGTGGCGCTGCGCCACAGCCCGAGCAGGACCAACAGCAGGGGCGCCAGAGCAAAAAACCACTGGGGGCGTAGAAAATGCAGTTCAGCCAACATCGCGCACCCCCGGCGTGCGCCGGCGCAGCAGCGCCGCCGCCATCAGCACACTCAAGCCCAGGGCGCCCGCCGCCGGCCAGACGAACAGCGACTCGCGGGGGCGGTAGGTGCGCTCGTCGCGGCGGCTGGGCTCCAGCCGGTCCAGTTCTTTATAGACTGCCTCCAGTTCCTCGCGCCCGGTCGCGGCGAAGAAGCGCCCGCCGGTCAGTTCTGCGATGCGCTTTAGGGTCTCGGGGTCATAGTCGTCGCCCTGGCGCATCAGGCGCACACCTAAGGGGGTATTGATGCCAATTTCACCGCCGCCGATGCCGATGGTGTAGACGCGCACCCCGGCCTGTTTGGCCAGTTCGGCCGCCGCCAGGGGCGCCAGGGCACCGGTATTGCTGGCCCCGTCGGTGAGCACGATCAGCACCCGGTTGTCTGCCGGCTCGGCGCGCAGGCGTTTGACCGCCAGCGCGATAGCGTCGCCGACGGCCGTCTCCTTGCCGGCCAGCCCGACCACCGCGTCGCGCAGCATGGCGGCCACCGTGTGACCATCGAAGGTCAGTGGCGTCTGCACATAGGCATTGCTGCCGAACAGGATGAGCCCCAGTCGGTCCTGGGTGCGCCGCTCGATGAAGCCGGCGGCCACTGCCTTGACCACCGCGAGCCGCGAGACCATGCGGTTGTCCAGTTCATAGTCCGGCTGCTCCATGCTGCCGGAGATGTCCACCGCGAGCATCAGGTCGCGCCCCGCGACCGGCAGGCTCACCGGCGCTCCGACCCACTCCGGGCGCGCCGCCGCCAGCACCAGCAGCAGCCAGGTCAACAGTGCGGCGGCGATCCGCCACGCGGACCGGCGCCCGGCCGTCGCCGCGGTGATTCCCGGCAGCTCGGCGTAGAAGGGCAGGCGCAGCGCCGCGCCGCCGGCGGGACGGGCCGGGGGCAGGAGATAGGCCAGCAGCGGCAGCGGCAGGACCGCGAGCACCCAGGGCCAGGCGAGTGTGATCATGCGGCGACACCTCGGTTGGCACGGATCCAGCGCTCGGCCAGGTCCCCTAGGGCGGCAGGGTCAGCGCAGGCCTGAGGTGTCGCGGCGGCGGGGTTGCGGTACGGGGACTGCGCCAGCGCCCGTCCCGGCCCCTGCGAGAAACCCTCGCCACCGCCGGTGGCATCGAGAAAGGCGAGCCAGGCCGTTCCGCTGAGTCCGGCCACCCGCTCGCGCGGGAACCGGGTCAGGGCCAGGCGCCGCAACAGCACCGAGATCGCCGCGGCGAAACCCAGCGGGTCCAGCCCCGCGCCCAGTTGTCCACGCAGGACGCGCAACTCGTCCAGCGCCACCCTGACCGCCGCGCCCCGGCGGCGCCGACGTCGCCACAGCCGCACGGCGAGCAGGAGCGCGACCAGGGCCACTCCGGCGACCAGCCACCAGCCCGGGGCCGGCGGCCACCAGGACACCGGCTCAGGCAGGTGCCAGTCACGCAGCCCGGCCAGCGGGTCGGGCATGGTCGGGGGGGCGTTGGCTACTGGAGTGAGTGCGGGATCGGCCATGGACGATGGTCAGCGCGTTGGCGGTCGGGCGAACGGCAGTTATAACCCAAATGGGTGGTGCTGCGGTCTTACGCTAACGTAATTGGTCAAGCAGGAGCTTGGCGGAGACCAAAAGCGAGGACACCACCAGCACCGGCCTCACCAGGGCGGTGCCGTGGCGCAGGACCAGGTGGGAGCCCAGCCAGGCCCCAAGCAACTGACCGGCGCCCATCACCAGCGCCATCGGCCAAGCGATCTGCCCGCTGGGCAGAAAGACCAGCAGCGCCGCGAGGTTGCTCGCGACATTCAGCAGCTTGCTGTGGGCGGTGGCACGCCGCAGGTGGTAGCCCTGCAACGCCACATAACCCATGGCGAAAAAGGTCCCGGTTCCAGGGCCAAAGAAGCCGTCGTAGAAGCCCAGCCCGAGGCCGACGGTGAGGGCGAAGGGTGTGGCGCCCAAGCGGCGTCGGCTGTCCAGGTCGGAGGCCCGCGGCGAGAACAGAAAATAAAGCGCAAAGCCGATCAGGAACACCGGGATCAGGCGCCCGAGAAAGGCGCTGTCCAGCTGCCGCACCAGGAGCGCCCCCGCGGTCGCGCCGCCGAAGGTGCAGAGCGCCGCGAAGGCCGCTGCCCGCAGCTCGATCTGCCCCTTATGGATGAAGTTCAGCGCCGCGGTCCCGCTGCCGAACACCGCCTGGGCCTTGTTGGTAGCCAGCGTTGCCACCGGCCCCAGCCCCGCCCACAGTAGGGCCGGGATGCAGATCAGCCCGCCGCCCCCGGCAATGGCGTCCACGAAGCCGGCCAGCAGGGCGACCAGGAACAGCAGGCCCAAGAGGTCGATTGATACCATGGAATTTGAGTCGGTGATTGCGTGACCTTGAGGGCGGTGCTATGTTCAGGCGTGCGTTCAATGTCTGCAACCACCTGGAGTATCGGCCATGAAGAAACTGATGACGTCCGTCTGTGCGCTGTTCGTACTCATCTGCGCATCGACTGCGTTTGCCGGGCAGGATATCCCCTCGCTGACGGGCACCTGGACGGTGCAGTCTGAGGGCGGCATCATCGTGCGGGGAGACCAGCCAGGCAAGGTCACTCACTGGGAAGAAAAACAGACCTCGCTCATCGGCGAACTCACGATCCTGACTCAGAATGGACGCACCCTGTCCGGCGTCTTCAAGTCGCCCAAGGCGGAAGAGCGCTTCATCGGCGTCATTGGCCATGACAATGTCAGTCTGCATTTCGCGGATGAGGATGGCATGTTCGATGGCAAGCTCATCGATCAAAACACGATCGAATCGGTGTACCGCCATGTCAAGGCGACGGATACCGTGGTGGCGGTTGGCATCTGGAAGCGCAAGCAGTAGCCGGCACGCCAGATCATTCGTGTCGAAACGCCGACCGGGATGACACCGCTGCGCGGTGTCATCCCGGTCGGAGCTCTGCGCCGCAAGCGGCGGTGGCTGGAACGACCCTACTCAGGGTCAACCAGTTCAGGTTGATAGGTCACGTCAAACACCATATCGGTTAGCCAGCGTTTGAAGTTCTGATCGTCGCTGAAGCGCTTGAACAACTCTGTATGGTCGGCCAGCAAGTCCAGAACCACCCGGTTCAGCGCCTTGTCGTGCTCCAAACGTGCGTTCTGCTTGTCTGACTGCCGGATAATGACCAAAGATCGCGGCAACGTGATCATAGCCTTTGATCGTCTTGGAAATCTGGGTGTCCAGCGTGCGCCGGTCGGTGATGACGATGACCGAATCGAACAAGGCGGTGTTGGCATCGTCGGGCCGCGTCAGTTCCACCAGTTGATAGGCCAACCAAGCGATGGTGTTGCTCTTGCCGCTGCCCGCCGAATGCTGAATCAGATAGCGTTGACCGACACCCTCTTCGCGACAGCGGGTGAGATTGCGGGCGAACTGATCCGCGGCATTGGTATTGCGCGGCGTCGGTAGGAACTTGTATAGATCGACACTGACCGGACCATGATCGACACCCTTGCGCAGCACGTGGACCACCCCACGCTTGGTGATCTCGCCTGGCAGTCGGTGCAGGAACCGGGCGCGTTTGATGCCCCCTTGCGCGAGTTCCAGCGCCGCCACCGCCTTGGGCTGGGTCGCCTCCAGGAAAGTCAGCAATTGCACCACATCCAGTGCACAATTGCGGTCGTAATCCCTCGCCTGGCCCAAGACATAGCCGCCGACTCGGTAATGGCTCAGCGGGTATTGCACGGCGCTGTCGGGTAGCGATCCAGCACGCGGGCGATTTCGGCCTCGCCCAGTTCGTAGTTCTTCTTGCCGAGGTTGCGGCGCAGCGGCGGATACCAGGCGGTGGCGTCGATCAACTGCACCTTGCTGCGGCGATAATCGGCCTTGCGGTTGGTGAGAATCCAGATGTATGTCGCGATGCCGGTGTTGTAGAAGATGTTGAGCGGCAGGGCGATGACAGCCTCGAGCCAGTCGTTCTCGATTGCCCAGCGGCGGATGTTGCTCTCGCCCTGCCCCGCGTCGCCGGTGAAGAGTGCGGAGCCGTTGTGTACCAGTGCAATGCGGCTGCCGCGCGGGGTGTGGCTGATGTTTTCAGCCCCTACGCCTTCGCCCTTGAGCAGAAGATCGGCCTTGCAGATGGCGTAAGTCTCGGGGTTGATTTCCTGCCCGAAGAGGTTGATCGTCACCGTCTGACCCCGCGCGGCGGCGAGTTCGAGCAGGATTTCCTCCGCCAGGGTCAACATACCGCCGGTTCCACAGGCACCGTCGTAGAGGGCATAGGATGTCGACTAGATCTGCCCGGCCACCGGCAGGAAGAGCAGTCGGGCCATCAGGGTGACAACGTCACGGGGTGTGAAGTGCTCGCCGGCCTCTTCATTGTTCTCTTCGTTGAACCGGCGAATCAGCTCCTCAAACACGGTGCCCATACCGTGGTTATCGAGTGGGGGCAGCTTGACCCGGCCGTCTTCATCCCTGATCGGCAGGGTCGACAGGTTGATCTCGGGATTGAGAAAATCGCTGATCAAGTGGCCCAGTATATCGGCTTCCACCATCCGCTGGATCTGCTCGCGGAAGGCGAACTTATTCAGGATCTCCTGAACATTGGGCGAAAAGCCGTCAAGGTAGTCGATAAAGTCATCGCGCAGGCGTTGGCCGCGGGAGCTCGACTGTAACCTGGCCAGGGCGGATTCCGAGGTGTTGTAGAATGCCTGGCCGGCGGCCATGCACAGGGCGCCGTGCTGGTCATTGATGCGATGTTGGTCAAGAAACCACTTTTGCTCCAGTACGGCATCCTTGGTG
>CAILVI010000070.1 GCA_903837595.1 uncultured Thiodictyon sp. | reverse complement strand
GGATTTCACGGTAGCGGCCCCGGCCATTGGCAGACCTGGATGGAGTCTCAGGTGCGCGGCGCCCGCCGGGTGGTGGGGATCGACTGGGAGGCCCCGGTGCTGGGGGCCTGGGTCGCGGCGGTCCGTCGCCAGATCCTGCGCTCGCCCGGCCGGGTCTGGCTGGTGGCCCACAGCTTCGGTTGTCTCGTGGCTGTGGCCGCCGGCGTGGGTCTGGGCGGCCGGGTTGCCGGGGCCATGTTAGTGGCCCCGGCGAACCCGGAGCGCTTCTCGCGCCAGGGATTGCGCCAAGCCGGCCGACCCGGGGCGGCCGGGACCCTGAGTGCGGTGCTGCGCCGCCAGCGCCCGGGCTTTCCGAGCCTGGTCGTGGCGAGCAGCAACGACCCCTGGATGCCGGTTCGCAGCCTCACCGGTTGGACGGCGACCTGGGGCAGCCAACTGATCGGCATCGGCCAGGCCGGGCACATCAACGCCGAGTCCGGTTTCGGCCCCTGGCCGGGTGGCCTGGCATTGCTGGAGGCCTTTCAGAGTGCGGTGCCGCCGCGGCCTGCACGGCACGCCGCGTGCT
Organism: uncultured Thiodictyon sp.; assembly: GCA_903837595.1. Classification (GTDB taxonomy): domain Bacteria; phylum Pseudomonadota; class Gammaproteobacteria; order Chromatiales; family Chromatiaceae; genus Thiodictyon. Next base: position 11,209 of record CAILVI010000070.1, on the reverse strand, counting down.
GAGGGTCGACGATCAGCATGATTTCTGCGTTCGATGGCACGATCGCTTGGTTCGCCGCCGGCCAGCCGTTCGGTAAGCTGATTCGAATATCGGGGGTTAGGGTTTGATTGAAGCCGTGATCGATCGCATCCAGTTCAGTTGCGCTGTCGTCTTATCGGCGGTGCGTGCGACTGAATGACCGACTCTTTTCTAAGGAGTGACACGATGCTGATCGGTGTACCACGAGAGATCAAACCCCAGGAATTCCGGGTCGGGTTGACCCCGGAATCTGTGGCCGAGCTGGTCCATCACGGCCATCAGGTGCTGGTGGAGCGCGAGGCGGGGGCCGCCATCGGGGCGCGGGACCAGGACTACCAGGCGGCGGGGGCGCAGATTGCGGCGGATGCGCAGTCGCTGTTTGACCGCGCGGAGCTGATCGTCAAGGTCAAGGAGCCCCAGGCCGTGGAGCGCGCACGGCTCAAGCCAGGCCAGGTGCTCTTCACCTACCTGCACCTGGCGCCCGACCCGGAGCAGGCGCGCGATTTGCTGGCGTCCGGGGCCGTGTGCATCGCCTACGAGACCGTGACCGATGACCAGGGCGGCCTGCCGCTGCTCAAGCCGATGAGCCAGGTGGCCGGCCGGCTGGCGATCCAGGCCGGGGCCTGGGCGCTGCAAGTGGGCAACGGCGGGCGCGGCCTGCTGCTGGGTGGCGTCCCCGGGGTGGCGCCGGCCCGGGTGCTGATCCTGGGCGGGGGCGTGGTGGGCTTCAACGCCGCCCAGATGGCGGTCGGTCTGCAGGCGGACGTGACCATCCTGGACCGCAGCCCGGCCGCGCTGGAGCGACTGGCGACTCATTTCGGGGTGCGTGCGCGGGTGCTGCATTCAAACCGCTCGGTGCTGGAGGCGGCGCTTCGCGGTGCGGACCTGGTGGTCGGCGCTGTCCTGGTGCCGGGGGCGTCCACGCCGCGGCTGGTCAGCCGCGCCCAACTCAAGACCATGACGCCGGGGGCGGTGCTGGTGGATGTGGCGATCGACCAGGGCGGCTGTTTTGAGACCTCGCGACCGACGACCCACGGCGAGCCGACCTATGTCGTCGACTCCGTTGTCCATTATTGCGTTGCCAACATGCCCGGTGCGGTGCCCCGCACCTCGGCCTATGCGCTGAACAACGCGACCCTGCCGGCGGTCCTGGCCCTTGCCGCCAAGGGGTGGCGGCGCGCCTTGGCGGATGATCCCCACCTACGTGCGGGGCTCAATTGCTGCGCGGGCCGGGTCACGCATCCGGCGGTGGCCGCCGCCTTGGGCTATGACCTGACCCTGGCGGAGTCGCTCCTGGGGGACGCCTGATCCCCTGGAGACTGTTGCTGTCACCCTTATGCTTTTTGGTTTTCTGACTTGCGGAGATCCACATGTCCAGTTGGTTTGAGAATAATGCCCGTTCGATCGGCCACACCCCGCTGGTGCGGCTCAACCGCGTCAGCGACGGTGCGGGAGCGACCATCCTGGCCAAGATCGAGGGTCGCAACCCGGCCTATTCGGTCAAGTGCCGCATCGGTGCCGCCATGGTCTGGGACGCGCAGGAGCGCGGCCTGCTGGGACCCGGCAAGGAGCTGATCGAGCCGACCAGCGGCAATACCGGCATCGCGCTCGCCTTCGTCGCCGCGGCGCAGGGCATCCCGCTCACGCTCACCATGCCCGAGACCATGAGCATTGAGCGGCGCAAACTCCTGGTGGCCTACGGGGCCAAGCTCATCCTGACTGAAGGGGCCAAGGGAATGGGCGGTGCGATCGCCAAGGCTGAGGAGATCGCCGCCTCGGACCCCGAGCGCTATGTGCTGTTGCAGCAATTCAAGAACCCCGCCAATCCGGCGATCCATGAGGCGACCACCGGACCCGAGATCTGGGACGCGACCGATGGCAAGGTGGACATCTTCGTCTCCGGGGTCGGCACTGGCGGCACCATCACCGGGGTTACGCGCTATCTCAAGAATACCCGCAACCACCCGGTGCTCTCGGTCGCGGTGGAGCCAGCCGCCAGCCCGGTGCTCTCCCAGGCCCGCGTCGGCGAGCCGCTCAAGCCCGGTCCACACAAGATCCAGGGTATCGGCGCCGGCTTCGTCCCGGCGGTGCTCGACCTGTCATTGGTGGACGCGGTGGAGACGGTCAGCAATGAGGACGCCGTGCTCTTTGCCCGCCGCCTGGCGCGCGAGGAGGGCATCCTCGCCGGCATCTCCTGCGGGGCGGCGACCGCGGTGGCGGTGCGCCTGGCGCAGCGTCCGGAGCACGCGGGCAAGACCATCGTGGTGGTGTTGCCCGACTCCGGCGAGCGCTATCTGAGCTCCGTGCTGTTCGAGGGCATCTTCGACGGCCAGGGCCTGGCGGTGTAAGTAGTCGAGGGCTATCATCGACGCGCCAGAAACGGCCATGACAATTGTCAAAACCACTGTAAGCAAATGGTCGCTTCAGGGGTAGGATAAGGCCAGCGTCGGCAGTTTGCGGCTGGCGCTTGGCGTGCCGGCGGGTGCCAGGGGGCTCGGCCCATTTTCAACCGCAGGCCGCACTCACTTAATCAAGAGGTTACTCATGGCTCAGCAGATTCAGCATCACGCACTCGGCGATTCGGCGGCACGGCAACTTGCCAACGCCACCAAGACAGTCCCGCAGCTCCTGACGATCACCCCGCGCTGGCTGCTGCATCTGCTGCCCTGGGTCCCGTTGGAGGCCGGTATCTTCCGCCTCAACAAGGTCAAGAATCCGGAACAGGTTCAGGTGGCCCTGTCGCACCGCGACGAGTCCGAGATCCCGGAGACCTTCGTCGACTTCGAGGAGGCCCCCCGCGAATATTTCCTCAATGCACTGACCACGGTGGTGGACATCCACACGCGCGTCTCCGACCTGTATCGCAGCCCGCACGAGCAGATCAAAGAGCAACTGCGCCTCACCATCGAGACGATCAAAGAGCGGCAGGAATTTGAGTTGATCAACAACCCCGACTACGGGTTGCTCGCCAGCGTCGACCCCGGCCAGCGGATCGCGACCCGCACCGGTGCACCCACGCCCGACGACCTGGACAACCTGCTGGTGAAGCTGTGGAAGGAGCCGGCCTTTTTCCTGGCGCACCCGAAGGCGATCGCCGCCTTCGGCCGCGAGGCCACCCGGCGCGGGGTGCCGCCGGCCACCGTCAGCCTGTTCGGCTCCCAGTTCATCACCTGGCGCGGCGTCCCGCTGCTGCCCTCCGACAAGATCCCGGTGGTCGACGGCAAGACCCAGATCCTGGTGTTGCGGGTGGGCGAGTCGCGTCAAGGCGTGGTCGGTCTCTACCAACCGGGGCTCGTCGGCGAGCAGGGGTTGGGGCTGTCCGTTCGCTTCATGGGGATCAACCGCACGGCGATTGCCTCCTATCTGGTCTCCCTGTATTTCTCGCTGGCGGTCCTCACCGAGGACGCCCTGGCGGTGCTCGATGGCGTGGAGATCGACAAGTATCATGACTACGCTGACACCTACAAGTAATCAGGGGCTTGAGTTGGCTGGCGCCCCGCCCGGAAGCGTGCTCGATGAGGGCTGGCTCGACCGCCTGGCGGCGCAGGCCTGGACGGCGCTGGCCGGCGGCGCTCAGGCGCCCATCACCAGCGCCGGTCTGGGTGGCGCGCCTACCCCGTCGATTCCCGGTGGCATTGGGGCGGCCGGCGTGCCGGGCGTTGACGCGAGCGTGCTGTCGCCGGCCGCTGGCGGGCTCGGGGTGCCGCTGCCTGCTGTTCCCGCGGCAACGGGGATCACTGGGCTAGGCGCCCCGGGCCTCGACGCGGCTGCGCTGTCTGCGCCCCCCAGTGGTTTGGGTGGTGTGTCCAGCCAGTGGATTCCCGCTGGAACTGGGATCGGGGGGACCAACACGCCCTGTCTCGACGCGGTCCGGGGGCTCGACCTGGCCGCGCTGGCGGCCCTGGCGTCGCCGCCGGCGGTGCCGCCCGTGCCCGCAGATTCCACGCTCGCAGGCACTGTGCCGACGTTTGCGCCGGCCTCCCCCTATGACCTGGCCCCGGGGAGCTTCGCGCCTGCCGCACCTGCGCCTGCCGCACCCGCCCAGTCTGGCGTTGCACCGGACATCCTGACACCGCGTTCTTACGGATTCCCGGAGGAGGATGACCTCAAGAACCTTTTGGCCGGGGTCGGGACCAAGCCGCCGCCGGCCGCGGATGGGCGGTCCGTCAAGGAACCCTCGCTCTTCTATTTCCTGGACCCCCACGCGGCCGCGGTGGACGAGCGCGCCCTGGGGACCATCGGCGGGGAGGCCCATCCGGGGTTCGACGTGCGGGCGGTGCGCCGTGACTTCCCGATCCTGGCCGAGCGGGTCAACGGCCGACCGCTGATCTGGTTGGACAATGCCGCCACGACCCAGAAGCCCAACGCGGTCATCGAGCGGCTGGCCGACTTCTACCGGCACGAGAACTCCAACATCCACCGCGCCGCGCACGAATTGGCGGCCCGGGCCACCGAGGCCTACGAGGACGCCCGCCGGACCGTGGCGCGCTTCCTCGGGGCCTCCTCGCAGGATGAGATCGTCTTCGTGCGCGGGACCACCGAGGCCATCAACCTGGTCGCCAAGGCCTGGGGGCCACGCCATGTCGGGGCGGGGGACGAGATCGTCGTCTCGCTCTTGGAGCACCACGCCAATATCGTGCCCTGGCAGCAGTTGGCCGCGCAGACCGGGGCGCGCATCCGCGTGATCCCGGTGGACTCCAACGGGCAGATCAGGCTCGACGAGTACCATAAGCTGCTCAACGACCGCACCAAACTGGTCGCCATCAGCCAGGTCTCCAATGCGCTCGGGACCATCACCCCGGTGCCCGAGGTGATCGAGTTGGCCCATCGCGTGGGTGCCCGCGTGCTGGTGGACGGCGCCCAGTCGGTGGCCCACCTGGCGGTGGACGTGCGCGCGCTGGATGCCGACTTCTTTGTCTTCTCCGGTCACAAGATCTTCGGCCCCACCGGGATCGGGGCGCTTTATGGCAAGGCGGAGATCCTGGAGGCGATGGAGCCCTGGCAGGGCGGCGGCAACATGATCGCCGACGTGACCTTTGAGCGGACGCTCTACCAGGGGCCGCCGGCGCGCTTCGAGGCCGGGACGCCCAACATCGCGGACGCCGTCGGGCTTGGGGAGGCACTGAAGTACGTGGAGCGCCTGGGACTGGCGAACATCGCCCGCTATGAGCACGATCTGTTGGCTTACGGCACCAAGCTCCTGAAGGCGGTGCCTGGGCTGCACCTGATCGGTACCGCCCCGGACAAGGCGAGCGTGCTCTCCTTCGTGCTGGACGGATACACGCCGGCGGAGGTGGGGCAGGAGCTCAATCGGGAGGGCATCGCGGTACGTGCCGGCCACCACTGTGCCCAGCCGATCGTGCGCCACTTCGGGCACGAGGCAACGGTGCGGCCCTCGCTGGCCTTCTACAACACCGTGGATGAGCTCGATACGTTGGCCAGCGTGCTGCAGCGGCTGGCCAAGGGTCGGCGGACCATCGTCACGCCGGGGTCCGAGACGGTGCAGGTGCCCCAGGAGCGCAAGCTCTTTGGCGACTGGGCCGTCCCGGCGTATACCCACCCCGATGGCGATTGGCTGGACGGGCGTGTCAGCGCGGACGAAGCGACGCAAGCCGGCCGGTCGGGTGTCGTCGCATTGGAGGGGCTGGGCACGCACTGACGCCATTCATCCCTCTCCCGCATGCGGGAGAGGGAGGCATCCCTCTGGTGACACCGCTCCGCCCCCTTCTGGTGACACCGCTGCGCGGTGTCACCCCTGTGTTTGGCGCTCCGCGCCGTTAGCACCGCAGCGGTGATCAAAATCCTGGTGATACCCATCGCCCCCTCTCGGGGGCATTGCCCATTTCCGCCGCCGGACCTCATCACCCATTGGAGCAACGCGCCGTGTTTCGTTCAAGATTGAGTCGGCTGACGCTCGTCCCGTTGGATCAGCCGGAGGAGTTCACCGACGCCCTGTGGAGCCGCTTGCGGCGCGAGGCCCAGGAGGCCTATGCCGCCGCCCCCATGCTGGCGCCGCTGTTCTTCGATTCGATCCTCAACCAGCCCAACTTCGAGGCCGCGGTGTTCCACCGCATCGCCGCACGACTGAAAAACGACGTGATCTCCCTGCCCCTGATCGTGCGGGCCTTCCACCGCGCCCAGACGGCCGACTCGGCGATCGGCGACGCCCTGAAGGCCGACATCTCCGCCGTGTTTGAACGCGACCCGGCCTGCGAGCGGCTGATCGAACCCTTCCTGTATTTCAAGGGCTTCCATGCCATCCAGGCGCACCGCCTAAACCACTGGTTGTGGTACAACCACGAGCGTGATTTCTCACTCTATCTACAGAGCCGCTCCTCCGAGGTGTTCCAGACCGACATCCACCCGGCCGCGCAGATCGGTCGCGGCATCTTCCTGGACCACGCGACCGGCCTGGTGGTGGGCGAGACGGCGGTGATCGAGGATGATGTCTCGCTCTTGCAGGACGTGACCCTGGGCGGCACCGGCAAGGAGGCGGGCGACCGGCATCCCAAGGTGCGGCGCGGGGCGATGATCGGCGCCGGCGCCAAGATCCTCGGCAACATCGAGGTCGGCGAGAACGCCCGGGTGGCCGCCGGCTCGGTGGTGCTGCGCGACGTGCCGGCGGGTACCACGGTGGCCGGCGTACCCGCCAAGGTCGTGCGCACCGCGCACCCGGGCGGCGTGCCGTCGCGCAGCATGGACCAGGATCTCAGCGAGCTGGCCTATGCGGCCTTTACCTGGACCATTTAGGCCCCCACGGAGGCGGCCGACTGACGCCACCTCCCGTCGGCTTTGATCGTCGCTCCGGCCACAGGAGGTCGACGCTTACCGTGAAAGTCGTGCCGGGAGCGCGCTCCACTTCTCCCTCCTCCCTTGTGGGGGAGGGCCGGGGAGGGGGAACGGTCAAGGCGCCCGCCACTTTCATCTTGCGGGGTGGTGCGGGCGCCATGGCCGTTAGCCGGTCGGGCGTGCAGACTTAACTGATTTTCATTGGATATGTTGGAAACCGCCACCGGCTCAAGCCTCGACCAGTTGTGAACCGGTCGCCGGTTGCAGACGGACCGGCTGGCCAGAACCATTTGTCACCGCCTCAACGGGCGGCAGCGACACCAGCGCACCGCCCGCGAATCGCCAATCTCCCGCCATGCCCGCCATGCCCGCCTTCCAGGGCGTAGGCCTCCAGGGTATGCGCTCGGGGATCGATAGCCGAGCTGGATGTCGTCGCGGTCTTTCCCCCTCAGCCGGTTGTCCGCCAAAGCGGGTAAGCCCGTGTCCAGCACCGTCAGATTCGCGATGGTAGACGAAAACCTATCGTAGTAGTCGGAAATACCCATTGGAGGCTCAACGGGACGCGCTGTATCTTCGCAACCGTAGGCACACAAAGGCGCCGCTGGATCGTCCCCCCCGGCACAACAGGCGTCCCAGTGTGCTACAAGGTAACTGTACACGAGCCTATCCAAATCAAGGTGAACATCATGAGTGACCAAGACCTCAGTACCCGGAGCAACCATGCAATGTGGCTCGCCATTGGCGTCATGTTGCTCCCACTGGTGCCCTACGCCCTAGGCGGATCGGGCGTCTAACCCGCTGACCGGATGAACGTCGACCTTAAAGACCTGAACGGCTCCGCCTGATGCGGAGCCGCACCCATTTGAGATTCGTCGTTACGGCCCGTCGACTCCCTTGATGGCTTGGATGACGCATTGCGCAGAAAGCAAACCTGCCAATCGGTATAACCCTGCCGATATAGTGCCGCCCGACACCTACCTCAACCAAGCAAAGAGGAAGTACGTCGTTCCCCCGCACCGATTCCGTTTTGCCACCGTCATCGCCGCGCACAAACAGAAATGCCGGCCCGAAGGCCGGCAATTCCTACCCCCCACCAAACCAAACGCGACTACCGTCTTGCGCACTCGAACAAGGCCGTGAGGGCCGCATTGTTCAACTTGAAGGTCTCGACATGCTCCTTGCCCTCGTCCTGGTAGGCAAAGCTGACGGATTTCGCCTTCAAGAGCAAGGGGCGTGAGTCCGCTGTGGGGCTGGCGTTTTCGGTGACCACGCGCCATTCGCCTATGCCCTCCACATCCGGCGTCAGCGTTGCGCCAAGCCCCACCTTGCCGCTGGAGCGGTTGCCGTCGAACCAATAGGCAAGCTTGATCTCGCCTTCGACGGCCCCCGATCCCAAGCCAGAAAAGCCGAAAACGAACGCGTCCGTGAGGTTTTCGAAGTAGAGGCCCTGCTCGGTGCCGGTCAGCACCACCGCTTGACAGGAACCGATGTCCCGCCCCTCGGCATCATGCGTCAAGCGCTTGATTTGCCGGCCGCCAATCTTGGCATAAGGCCAGAGTTAGGTTTGGCGGTCGATTTTCTTGCCTTCAACCACAACCTGGCAATCGGCCGGGCGCGCGAAGCAGGGGCCCGCGAAGGCCGCTGCCGCAACAGCCACCGAAAGCATCCAACTCGTGTTCATAGCTATCCCCTCGAACAAGATGGCGGCGGCATCACCGCCGACCCGGTCTTAAAACCCAGCGGACTCCACGCAGCCATCCATTGCCACGATCGCCTTTTCGAGCGTGCCTTTGGGATAGGACCACTGGAAGGTTTTCTGGCCGACCTTGATGACGAGCTTGGCCGGGCCTTTCTTGATGATGTCGGCGAGATTGGCCTCGTCGAAGAAGGCCCAGAGGCGCTTTCCGTCGGTCTTGGCATCGTAGGAATAGGCGCCCTGATTGGCGAAGTTGAAGTCGAAGATCAGGACCAGCGGGTTAGGGACGGTGGCCACCGCCGGAACGGAGACGCTGTACATGCGTTTGTTGTTGAGGGAAAAGCGCAGCATGGTCGGCAGCGGATCAAGCGAGGCGATGCAGCGATTGAACTTACCGTCCCAGTCATCGGTGAATTTGATAATCGCAAAGGGGCCGACCTGGCCGACCTTAGTCTCTTTGGCGGCACAAGGAACGGCCAGAAGCGCCCCCACCACGCCAAAGAGCGCGAAGCGGCGAAGTGGCCTGTGGATCGTCGTGTTGAACATGGCATGACCCCTAGCGTTGCGCAGTTACTCAGTAAACCTATGATTTATCGTGTTGGACGCGCTGCCAGACCCGCGCCTCGCGCGACGAGTGTGAAGCTGCCCGGGTCGGCGGTCGCCTGATCAAGATCAAAGCACCAGGAAAGACCGCCGATACCGCTAGGGATTAGGGGCGGGGATTTGAAATTCAACCGCTCGAGACCGGGCATGGCCCCGCTCTTAGCCACGCGAAGGACACCGGTAGGTCTGCGACCCGAACTTCCTATCCTTAGGCCCATTGCCCACGAGCCCCCGGCGGCAGAGCGTTTGCGCCTCCTTGCTGCCCTGGCCCCACGCCAACTGCGTACCTTGCTCGACGTTGCGCCGGCGGTCAGTGTGAAGGAACCGAGGGGGGCCGGGTGCCACCTGCGCGCGCCGCGGAGTGATCGGGAGGGTGTATGCTGGCCGATCATGTTCACAGGCTGAAAAAACACATCAAAATATTGTGGTTTTGAGCAGACTTTGGTATGAAAAATATCGATATTTTTCCGTGGGATGACAACTTCAATACGGGGCTTCCAACGGTCGATGAACAGCACCGCAAACTGGTAGAGCTGCTCAATGCCCTCGCGGGGCATATCGCTTTTGATGTCAATGACCTGATGTTGGTTCAGCTGTTCGATGAGCTTGCCGACTACGCCGTCTATCATTTTGACAGCGAAGGGGCGATTTGGCGCCAATTTATGGATGGCGACCCTGAGGAAATCGTGCATGGCGAACTGCACCAGGCTTTTGTCAATGACGTCGCACGTATGCGCGCCTCGCTCGGAGCAATACCGATTCCCGAGTTGGCCGAGCAGGCGTTAGGCTTTCTCGCCCGCTGGTTGGCATCCCATATTCTGGAATCCGATCGTCTCATGGCCTATACCGTCCTGGCGATCCAGCGCGGGCTTCCTCTGGATGCGGCAAAGCTACGTGCCAAGGAACAGATGGGTGGCGCCACCAAGGCGCTGGTTGATATCATCCTTTCAATTTATTCCACCCTGTCGAACAATACGCTCCGGTTGATGCGTGAACTTGCCGAAAGCCGTCGGACCAAGGGCGAGCTCCAAGATGCGAAGGCGGCACTGGAACAATCGCAGGGCATTCTGCAAGCCGTTATCGATACCGCCCCGATTCGCGTGTTCTGGAAGGACCGCGAGCTGCGCTACCTGGGGTGTAACCCTGCCTTTGCGACCGATGCTGGAAAATCCATTCCCGCTGAAGTTATTGGTAAAGATGACTATCACATGGGATGGGCGTCTGAGGCGGAAAGATATCGAGCAGATGACCGAGAAGTTATCGCCTCAGGAGTCCCTAAGCTTTCATACGAGGAGCCTCAGACCACACCGGATGGCCTCACAATTTGGCTGCGGGCCTCTAAAGTCCCATTGCGCGGCAAGCACGGGGAGATCATCGGTGTCCTCGGCGCCTACAATGACATCACCGAACACAAAGCTGCCGTTTCAGCGATCCATATTAGTGAGGAACGTATTCGCCTGGCGCTTGCCGCTGCCAGCCAGGGTTGGTTCGACCTGGATCTCGAGACGGGGGCGGTGGAGGTCAGTGAGAATTATCCCGCAATGCTTGGCTATGAACAGACGGCGTTCGAACCAGACTTGACTAACTGGATCGCCAATATTCATCCTGATGACGTTGACGATCTGAAACGACGATTTGCCGTCTGTCTCCAGACCGGCGGGCCTGAAATCATGGCGTATCGGCGTCGCACCAGGAGCGGTGATTGGATGTGGATGGAGTCGATCGGCAAGATCGTCAAGCGGGATGTCGATGGCCGGCCCTTGCGTATGACGGGGATTCATACCGACATCACGCAACGTAAGCGGGCAGAGCAGGAAAACTTGGATAGCTCGCTGCGTCTGCGCATGGCTCTGGGTGCGGCGCAGATGGGCACCTGGGACTACGACTTTGCCAGCAACCGGCTGCAATGGTCTGCCGAAATCTATGAAATTTTCGGTGCCCCAATGCAGGAAGCCTCTAGGGATCTCATCGCTTCGCTCACCTGCGAGGATGACCGGGACATTGCCCAGGCGGCAATGGAGCATGCCATCGCGACACGCACACCTTATTTTGCTCAATACCGCATCATCACGCCGCAAGGGATGCAATGGGTCGAGGATCGCG
>CAILVI010000069.1 GCA_903837595.1 uncultured Thiodictyon sp. | reverse complement strand
GGCGGGGGACCGAAGCGCTTTATACCCAGGCCGCCGAGCATTGTCCAGAGTCGAGGGCAACCGTAGGTTCAAACAGCGAATTTTAGCTAGCCCGGTTCCGCCCTGTGGAATCTCGTCTCGCTCCTCCCCCTTCTTGGGTGACCGCAGGGCCGGCCGGCAGCCGGCCGGTCGCCAATCATTCAAGATTTGCTGTTGTTGCGCCGCAGGCGTTCTCAGCCAGCGACGTGGCCCGCGCGGCGCAGTGTGGGCAAAGGGTGAATGGATCATGCTGATAGGCGTGGGTTGGGTACCACCTGACATCACTGCATCGCGGAGCTGGCCTTTATCTTCAGGCAGGGATTGGCGCTTGCGATGCCCGCTGGGGGATTGTCTCAAGCACCGCCGGTCATATAGTTCTGCAAGATGATCTGCTGCCAGGGGTCGTCCACGTCAGTTCCGCCAGCCAATTCTCGTGCGCCGCCGTCCAGCGCGTCTTGCCGCCCGTCCAGTGATACCCGTGACGCAGCAGGAAGGCGTTGAGCGGCTGGCGGGCCTGGCGCTCTTGCCCTTTCAGGTCATCGCGCGCCCGGCTGAGATCGCAATCGCGCATCCGCTCCTGCTCGGGGACCCATACCGCCGTGAGATCGCCGTTACGCAGTAGCCGCGCCAACTTCAACGCATCGCGCCGGTCGGTCTTGATGCGCTCACCCGGCGCGCGTGGAATCTTCGACGGTGCCACCACTTGGCAGTCGTGGCCGCTGGCGATGAGCTGGCGATAGAGCACGTAACCGCACGGACCCGCTTCGTAGCAAAACAGCAGCATCTGCCCGCCATATGCCTCGCCCAGCTTCGCCAGCAGCTTCGCGACCTTCTTCGGCGTGTTGGCGATCTCGCTGTGATAGACCGGGTCCCCGCGCCCCGGCTCGGCGACCGCCACGGCGATCGTGTCCTTGTGTACGTCCAAGCCCACGTAGGCCGCATGCCGCTCCGGTTGACCACTCCGCATCACGGCCGCCAACGCCGAGGCCGTCTCCACCCGATGTTCCGCTGCGGTAAACTCTGTCATGACCTGCCCCCTCAATGTGGCTCTGTGTCGATGGGTGCTAAATGTGTCCGTCCCCAACATAATCCACGCAAGGTTGAGGACGGGCAGGTCAGAACATCATGTCTTCAGCCTTGGTCCTGTCCATCCAAGGCTGAAGCCTTGGACTCCAGTCCCTGGCTGGCGCCTTCCAACGTTCCCAGGGCGCGGACGAGACAGTCCGTGGTCCGGAAATGCCCCCGGCATACGCCTATTCCGGGCGCCGGCGCGCCCCCCGCGTCTCCGACGGGATCGATGGGAGATCCGGGGGAGTGTCTCAAGGCTCAGGGGGTATGCCGGAAGCGACTGGGGGTCTCCCCGATTCCACCAGCGGTGTGGATCAAGATTGCCGGGTTAACCCCGAAAACGAAGGGGAGATTCCCATAGCTGCAGGGGCTTTCCTCGATGCCATTGGGGGCGTCCCCGAGTACTTCGGGGGCGTTCTCTGAACAATTTTTCGAATATCGAAAGTGACTCTAGAAACAGCGCCTTGAAACGGTATAGAATCATCGTTCAGGTCGGGGGCGTTCCCGGAGGCTCTGAGCGCATCCCCGACCTCTCTGGGGAGATGCCAGGCGTCTCCGGGGATATTCTCAAATGCGCCGGGGTTACCTTAGAACGTTGCGAGGGTATCCCCTAGTGACATCGAGTGCTTCCCGGTTCATCTGGGGGTCTTCTCGGATACCTTTCAGGTATCCCCGTATCTTGCGGGGGCGATCTTGATGCCCAAGGGGGCGAGGACGACCGATCGCGCGGTGCCATCCGGAGCAAGGTTGGCGAGCTGCGGCCGTCCGCTTGTCTCAGCGAACGCGTTCCACGTCACATCATTGAACCCGTCAGGAGTGAACCGAAGATGCGCAAAGACGATTTCATCCCCGCGGCGGACGCTGACTTGTTGGCGTTGCTCAATCGCGCCCTGCGCGAACTCAGCGCCGATCTCGCGGCTCATGGATTGACCCAGGAGGATGCCGCCGAACTGAAGGATGTGACTGACGACTTTGATGCCGACACGTCCGCGGCCTTCGCTGTGGCCGCCGAAGCCAAGGCCGCCACGACCCGCAAGAACCAGAGCAGGAAACGGGCCGAGGCGGTGCTCCGCCGGCTGTCGCGCCAGATTAAGGCGCGCCGCGGCTACACCGCGTCAGTGGGTATCGGCCTGGGGATCGTGGCCCCGAAGCACAGCTTTGATCTCGCGACGGCCAAGCCCCAGTTGACGGCCATTGATCAGACCGGTGGAGCGGTCCAACTAACCTTCGTTAAGTATAAGACGCATGGGATCAATATCTACTGCAAACGCGAAGGGGATAGCGATTGGGTCCTGCTGGGTCGCGCCATGTTCTCCCCCTTCCTGGACAACCGCCGGCTGCTTCAGATCGGCAAGGCCGAGCTACGCCGCTACACGGCGGTCTATGTGTACAAAGACCAGCAGGTCGGGCAATTCAGCAATGAGGTCGAGATCAGCTGCGCGCCGTAGGGTGGATAAGCGAAGCGTATCCACCACATCGCCGGCGCCGCGGATCAGTGGATGCGGCGCGCCTCGGCGCCGTGCACAGCCCGCGGCCCCGCGCGGCGCGCCGTATCCACCCTACGGGACTGTTCCATGTCAGTGACCGGCCTGAAGCCGATAAACCGTGAACCCGAACCAGAGCCACAGGGCAACGGCGACGGCGGCTGCCGCGAACACGCTGAGTCTGGCGAGGATGGACCACCATGTCTCGTGACCCTCGTGGTGGACCCGCCAGGGCCGCAGCCCCACCATGGCGACGCCGCCGCCCAGGAGCGGCGCGGCGAGGACGCCCCAGCGTCCGTAGCCGTGGTCAAAGTGACTGTCGGCGATGAGGTTCGCCAGCTCCGTCGCATAGAAGGAGACGAGGAAGACCTCTAGCCACTCGACCTTGCGCTGCTCCGGGCTGCCCGACGACCCGGCCCCGGCCGGTAAGGCCGAGGAATTCCGCGCCCTGCTGGCCGCCGACGGCCAGGGCTTGAGCCGCATCGCCACCCTGCTGTGGGAACCCGACCGGGTCCCGCTGGTCCTGCTGCTCGACCAGGCCGAGGAACTGTTCAGCCTGTGCCCGGACGCCGCCGAGCAGGGCCGCTTTCTGGACAACCTGCTCGCCGCCGTCACCGACCCGACGCCCCACCTCTATCTGCTGCTGACCCTGCGCAGCGACTTCCTGGGCGAGACCCAGCGTTTCCCCGCCTTCAACACCCTGCTCACCCGCCAGGCGCGCCTGGTCCCGGTGCTGGACGAGCCCGGGCTGCGCCTGGCCGGCCAGCCGCTGGACGCGGCGGCGGTGCAACTGCTGCTGGAGGAGCAGAGCGCCGGCCGCGAGGGCGCCCTGCCGCTGCTGCAATATGCACTGACCGAGGTCTGGCGCGGGCTCCAGGCCGGCCAACCGGCCGCGCAGACCCTGAACGCCTGCGGCGGCGTGGGCGGGGCCTTGGCCGGGCGCGCCCAGCAGGTCTATGCCGCCCTCACCCCGGCCGCTCAGGCGGTGGCCCGCCGCTGCCTGCTGCGGCTGGTACAACTGGGCGAGGGCGGCCCGGACACCCGCCGCCGGGCCGTGCTGGACGACCTGCTGGCCGAGGGCGAGACGCGGGCCGACCTGCTCGCCACGCTACGCCGCTTTGCCGCCGCCGATGCCCGTTTCCTCACCTTCTGGCGGGGCGACGACGGCCGCGAGCAGGTCGAGATCACCCACGATGCACTCATCGCCCACTGGGGCACCCTGCGCGACTGGCTGGCCGCCGACCGCGACGACCTGCGCCTGGCCGCCCGACTGGAGGCGGCGGCCAAGCACTGGCAGGTGCAGGGCGAGGCCGCGGGGCTCCTGTGGCGCCGGCCGGACTTGGACCTGCTGCGCCGCTATGCCGGGCGCCACGGCACCGAACTGACCGCGCTGCAGGGGCGCTTCTATCGCGCCGCCGGCCGCCGGGAACGGCGCGAGCGACTCGTCAAGGGTGGGGCGCTGCTGTTGACCCTCATCGCGCTCGGGGCGGCCTGGTGGGCGTACCGGGCCGAGCGCGTGGCGACCCTGACGCGGGGACAGGCGGAGGATCTGATCAACTACAGGCTGTTCGACCTGCGCGACCAGCTCCAACCCATCGGCCGGCTGCAACTCCTCGACGGGGTGTCGCACAAGGCGGCGGAGTATTTTGAGCGGCTGCCGGCCGATCGGGTATTCGCGGACAGCGAGTGCAAGCGCGGGGCGGCGTTCCTCAATGGCGGCAATGTGCGCCAGGCCCAGGGGGACCTCGCCGGGGCGCGTGAGTCGTTTGAACAGGAATTGGCCATCGCCCTGCCGCTCTTTGCCCGGACCCAGGCCGCGGAGGCGCCACGCTTTCTCGGCGCCGTTTACAACCATCTGATGGCCATCTGTGTCGCTCAGGACGATCCCCAGGCGGCGCTCCCATACCAACGCGACTCAGTGGCACAGATGCGCAAGACCGCCAATCAATCCGCTCTGGCAAAATCGCTCTTGGCGCTATATTTCATTGAAGACCATGTGGGCGACAATCAGGCTGCCCTCTCTACGACCACTGAGGCGCTCGCCATCGCGCATGACATCTACCAGCGTCAACCGGATGACGCCAGCCGGCCAATGCTGGTCCAGACTCTCGGGAACCGCTCGTTCGCCCTGCGCCTCGACCGCCAATACCGAGAGGCCATCGCCGCCGCGGAAGAGGCCCTGGCGCTCGATCCAACCCAGGTCTGGATCATGACCAACCAGGCTCATGGTTATCTGCTCTCCGGCCAGTTCGATCAGGCCGAGGCCATCTATGTGGGCGCACGCGCGCGAACCGTTGAACGACGGGCGGACCTTTGCGGCGGGGGTCCTCGACGACTTCGCCAAACTGCGCCAGCGCGGCATCGACCACCCCGACATGAAACGGATCGAGGCGCTGCTTAAGGCCGGCGAGAAAGCGGCGGCACCGACCGGCAAACCCAAGCCCCCGGTGGGAGCGGCCCCCGGACGATGAAGGGCGCACGTGGGAGCGGTTTCAGCCGCGACGAGGCCACGGCAGCACGCGAGATCGCGTCGCGGCTGAAGCCGCTCCCACCGGGCGGCGATGATATAGTCTTCCGGACTTTCGATCATTGGTAAGAGCAACAGGAGAAACAAATGGCCATTGTGATCGACGATCTTCAGATGGAGCGCCTGGCGGAACAGATTGCGCGCCTGGAAGGGGTATCCGTCACCGAGGTGGTGCGCGAAAGCCTGCTGTCTCTGGCCGGTCTGCGGGGCCTGGGTGCCCGCAAGCCGGCGCTGCGCGAACGCCTGGCCGCCCTGGCCCTTGAGGTGGATGCCGTGCCCCCGCGCATGCCGCCCGACACCCGCAGTGCCAATGAAATCCTCGGCTATGATGAGCACGGCGTATGGTGATCGACACCTCCGCCATACTGGCGTGGCTGAAACAGGAGCCGGAGCGAGGGCGGATTGTTGTTGCGCTGGAGGCGCAGCCAATCTGTCGGATCTCGGCGGTCAGCCTGTTGGAAGCCCAGATCGTGGTGCGGGCCCGCGAGCACCCCGCCATGCTGGTCAAGCTGGCGCGCTTTCTGGAAGAAATAGACGCCGTGGTCATGCCCTTCGACGCGCAGCAGGCGCGCCTTGCCGACCTCGCGTTCCAACGCTACGGCAAGGGCCAAGGCCACCCGGCTCAGCTCAATCTGGGTGATTGTGCGGTCTACGCACTGGCCAAGGCGCTCGGGGAGCCCTTGCTGTTCGTCGGCAATGATTTCAGCCGAACGGATATTGAGCAATGCTGATTCCCTGACGCCTATGCGCCCCGAGTGTGGAACTCCGGTCGGCATCGTAGGATGGGCAAAGCGCAGCGTGCCCATCCTCCCAGCTCCGGCGCTGGGGCGCGTAGGGGCGGGTTTGAAACCCGCCCCTACAGGCGTCAGACGCCGGTCAGCCGCTCCTCCGCCTCACGATACTTGGCCGCGGTGCGTTCGATGATGTCTTGCGGCAGGTTCGGCCCGGGGGCGGTCTTGTCCCAGTACAGGGTCTCCAGATAATCGCGCACGAACTGCTTGTCGAAGCTCGGGGGGCTGAAGCCGGGGCAGTATTGGTCGGCGGGCCAGAAGCGCGACGAGTCGGGGGTCAGCACCTCGTCGATCAGGTGCAGGCGGCCCTGGTCGTCCAGGCCGAACTCGAACTTGGTGTCGGCGATGATAATGCCGCGGCCCAGGGCATAGGCGGCACTCTCCCGATAGATCCGCAGGCTCGCATCCCGCACCTCGCCCGCCAGTTCGGCGCCCAAGAGGCGGATGACGTGGGCGAAGTCGACGTTCTCGTCGTGGGTGCCGAGCTCCGCCTTGGTCGAGGGGGTGAAGATGGGCTCAGGCAGCGGGTCCGCCTGGCGCAGCCCCGCCGGCAACGCGATGCCGCAGATGGCGCCGCTCGCCTGATAGTCCTTCCAGCCCGAGCCGATCACATAGCCGCGCACGATGGCCTCGACCGGCAGGGGCTTGAGCCGGCGCACGACCTGTGCGCGCTCCCCCAGTTGCGCGCGCTCCGCCGGGTCGGTCACGACCTGCTCCAGCGGGATGCCACTCAACTGATTGGGGATGAGCCCCGCGGTGCGGGCGAACCAAAAGTTCGACACCCGGGTCAGGACCTCGCCCTTGCCCGGGATCGGTTGCGGCAGCACCACGTCGAAGGCGGACAAGCGGTCGGTGGTCACCACCAGCAGGTGGTCGGTGCCGACGGCATAGAGGTCCCGGACCTTGCCCCGGCCGATCAGCGGCAGGCCCCGGAGGTTGGATTCAAAGAGTGCGGACATGGGTGCTCCCCGGTCGAATGGGCCGACAGTATATCGGCTTGCGGGCAGGCGCGGGCCGCTGGACGGGTGATTTGCATTCCACGGGGGATGTCTTAACATCTGGACCAGGTCCCCGGCTGTACAGCGTGCGGGGTCTTTCCTGCCCACACCAACGCGGACTAACCCGATGCCCAGACAGATCATCAGTACCGACCAGGCCCCCCGTGCCATCGGGACCTATTCCCAGGCGGTCCGGGTGGGGGATACCGTGTATCTCTCAGGTCAGATCCCCCTGGTACCGGAGACCATGGCCCTAGTGGAGGGCGATATGGCGGCACAGGTCCGGCAGGTGTTCTGCAATCTGTCCGCGGTGGCGGCAGCGGCGGGTGGGGGCCTGGCTGACGTGGCGAAGCTCAACGTGTTTCTGACCGATCTAACCCATTTTCCCCTGGTCAATCAGGTCATGGCCGAGTTTTTTGCCGAGCCCTACCCGGCGCGGGCGGCGGTCGGGGTGGCGGCCTTGCCCAAGGGCGCCGCGGTGGAGATGGATGCGATACTGGTGCTGGGCGGCTGAAGTGTGCTAAGTCCTTCGAAACTCAGCTCTTGGCTTGCATTCCTCAGAGGATGGCTTACCATCCCGGCCTCGTCCTAACCAACCTCCGTGGTGTTTTGTGCGCGCTATCCTGTCCCGCTCCCAGTCACTGCTTCCGCTCCTGTTGGTCCTGTCGCTGGTCGGTTGCGGCTCCAACCCTACACGCGAGGACGGCGGCAAGGCCCCTGAACGTTCTGCCCATGGCGGGTATGGGACCAGCAGTTCGGCGACCTTCGCCGACAACCCGGCCGCGCTGCGCTTCGCCCAGACGATGCAGCAGCGCCATGGCTACGATGCGCAGGCGGTGATGGACATCCTGTCGCGCGCCCACCGCGAG
This sequence comes from uncultured Thiodictyon sp., assembly GCA_903837595.1. Classification (GTDB taxonomy): domain Bacteria; phylum Pseudomonadota; class Gammaproteobacteria; order Chromatiales; family Chromatiaceae; genus Thiodictyon. Next base: position 1,068 of record CAILVI010000069.1, on the reverse strand, counting down.
TCCTGGATCATCGCGCAGATGGACAAGCAGGCGGACCACGGCCCGCGCCGCAGCAGCGCGCCGTCCGCGCCCACCGGGGCCTGGCTGCGCTACCGGGCTAAGTTCGTCACCGCGGACAACATCGACAAGGGCGTGGCCTTCTGGCAGCAGTATCGCGGTGAGTTGCAGCGGGCCTCGGCCACCTATGGGGTGCCGCCGGAGATCATCGTCGGCATCATCGGCGTGGAGACGCGCTGGGGCCGGATCATGGGTAAGACCCGCATCATCGACGCGCTGGCCACCCTGTCATTTGCCTACCCGCGCCGGGCGGACTACTTCAGTACCGAGCTGGAGGCCTTCCTGTTGATGACCCGGGAGGAGGGGATCGACCCCTTCCAACCGACCGGCTCCTTCGCCGGGGCCATGGGTTACGGGCAGTTCATGCCCTCGAGCATCCGCCAGTATGGGGTGGACTTCAACGGCGACCACCACCGCACCCTGTGGCATCCGGTCGACGCTATCGGCAGCGTTGCCAACTATTTCAAGGGACATGGTTGGCGCACTGGGGAGCCGGTGGTGGTGCGGGCGAGTGCCGGACCGGCGGCCGGGTCACTCCAGGCCGGGTTCGACACCAGCTATTCGCTCGCGACCCTGGCGGGCGCCGGGATCACCCCGGCCGGGTCCTTGGGTGGGGCAGGCACGGTGAGCCTGCTCAAGTTCGACGTGGGCACTGGCTACGACTATTGGTTGGGGTTGCACAATTTCTATGTGATCACCCGCTATAACCACAGCACCTACTATGCGATGGCGGTCTATCAACTCGGCAGCGCGGTCAAGGCGCGACTCGGCGGTGGTGACGTCCGGGTGGCCGGGTTGCCCTGACGCCATCGCCCGGCCGTTTCCGTAGGGCGGGCACGCAGAGCGTGCCCACGAGTCGCCGTGCGTGCCCACCCGATGGCACTTAGGCTGCAATCGGGCGACGGGAAGGTTATGAGGACAACCATCGTGAAAAGAATCCTGCATCAGTACCCGTTGCGGTCTCGCGGAGGAGTTCAAGGCGCTGCTCGTGCGTCGCGGACGTAAACGTGC
>CAILVI010000068.1 GCA_903837595.1 uncultured Thiodictyon sp. | reverse complement strand
GGCACCGGCCGCCAGGGCACGCGAGCCGGCACCGGCCGTCAAGGCACGCGAGCCGGCACCGGCCGCCAAGGCACGCGAGCCGGCACCGGCCGCCAAGGCGCGCAAGCCGGCACCGGTCGCCAAGGCACGCGCCGAGCTCAAGAAGGAGGGCCAGCGGGCGACGAAGCGGGGCCTGGAAGCCTACGAGCATGTCTTTGGCCAAGGCGACTGAGGTGGACGTACCGTGAAAGCCGCGCCGGGAGCGCGCTCCAATTCTCCCGCCCCTACTGGGGGAGGGCCGGGGAGGGGGAACGGCCATGGCGCCCGCCACTTTCATCGTTCGGGGTGGCGCGGGCGCCATGGCCGTTAGATCGGGCCACGAATCCGCTGCTCCAGGCCATTCGGGGTGCGGCACCGCAAAGCCCATACCTCTATCCAAGCGCTCGGAAATTCTCGACAATCCGCCCTCGCACCCGGCATCCGCCGGCGTGCCCTGCCAATCGGGGACCGACACCATGGATCAAACTCTACCGGAGCGTTCCGCTCCCTCCGCCACGCCTGAGGCGGCACCTGGCCTCGCCGCCGAGTTCGGGGCGCTGCGCGACCATGTCGGCCAGGCCATCTTGGGCCAGGCCAATCTGGTCGAGCGCCTATTGATCGCCCTGCTGGCGGATGGCCACCTCTTGGTGGAGGGTGCCCCGGGGCTGGCCAAGACCACCGCCATCAAGCAATTGGCCCTGGGCCTGGAGGGCGATTTCCACCGCATCCAGTTCACCCCCGACCTGCTCCCGGCGGACCTGACCGGGACCGAGATCTATCGTCCCAACGACGGTACCTTCCGCTTCAACCGCGGCCCCATCTTTCACAACCTGCTGCTGGCCGCCGAGGTGAATCGCGCCCCGGCCAAGGTCCAGTCCGCCCTCCTGGAGGCCATGGGTGAGCGACAGGTCACCGTGGGCAGTGAGACCTATCCACTGCCGGCGCTGTTCCTGGTGATGGCGACCCAGAACCCGATCGAGCAGGAGGGGACCTATCCGCTGCCGGAGGCTCAGCTCGACCGTTTCCTGATGCATGTGCGGGTGGACTACCCGGATGTGCAGACCGAGCGCGCCATCCTGCATCTCAACCGGCGCGAGGCCGTAGAGGGGGGGGCGGCGGGGAGCGCGGTACGCTTGAGTCAGGCCAGCATCTTCGCCGCCCGCCGGGCCATCTTCGGGCTCTACATGGCCCCGGGGGTGGAGGACTATCTGGTGCATCTGGTGGTGGCGACCCGTCGCCCCCAGGACTATGCCAAGGACCTGGGGAACTGGTTGCGCTTCGGTGCCAGCCCCCGCGCAACCATCGCCCTGGACCGGTGTTCCAGGGCGCGCGCCTGGCTGGCGGGGCGGGACTATGTCTCCCCGGAGGACGTACAGGCGGTGGCCCCGGACGTGCTCCGCCATCGGGTGCTGCTCTCCTACGAGTCGGAGGCCGAGGGTCGGCACCCGGACGACTTCATCGCGGCGCTGCTGGCGCGGGTGCCGGTGCCTTAAGGTAGACTGACTTTGATTCAATCGCATGTGTTACACGCCGACCCCCAGGCCGGCATCCGGGTCGGGCTCAAGGACCTGATCGCCTTGCGGGGGCAGGCCGTGCGCCTGGATCTGGCGCCGCGCGGACGGGTGCTCGCCACCCGCACCGGTGGGCACCTCTCGCACTTTCGCGGGCGCGGCATGGAGTTCGATGAGTCCCGGGTCTACCAGCCGGGGGACGACCCGCGCAACATGGACTGGCGGGTCACGGCGCGCACCGGGACACCCCATGTGAAGCTGTTCCGGGAGGAGCGTGAGCGGCCGGTCTGGCTCCTGGTGGACCAGGGGATGAGCATGCGCTTCGGTACCCGGGTGGCCTACAAGTCGGTCATCGCGGCGCGCGCCGCGGCCCTGCTGGGGTGGGCGGCGGTCGACCGGGCGGACCGGGTGGGCGGGCTGGTGTTCGACGAGGCCCGCCATCTGGAGCGTCGGCCGGCCGCCCGTGCCGCCGGTCTACTCGCCCTCTTGGAGCGGCTCAGCGAGCCGGTGGGGGTGGGCCGCCGCGGGCACGCCAGCGTGGGTGAGGCCGCCGCCCACCTGGTCAGGCTGGTGCGCCCCGGCAGCCTGGTGGCGGTGATCAGCGACTTTGCCGGGGTGCGGCCGGACGCCGGGCGCTGGCTGGCGGAGCTCGCCGCCGGGGCCGAGTTGCTCCTGATCATGGTCCACGACCCGCTGGAGGCGGCGGCACCCCCGCCGGGTCGCTATCCGGTCACCGATGGTGTGCGTCGCGCCGTGCTGGACCTGACGGGGGCGCGCAGTCGTGACGACTACCAGCAGCACTTCGCGGTGCGTGCCCAGACCCTGGAACTCCTGGCCCGGCGACACCGTGCGCATCTGCTGCATCTGGCAACCGACGCGCCGGTCGGTCCCGCCCTGGCCCGGGGGCTGCGGGCCCGGTTGGGGCCGGGGGGCAGGCTAGCGCAACGCTAATACGCGTTGCCGGGCGTCTCCACCACGGCATAGCCGACCAGGGTGCCGGTCGAGTCGAGCACCTTACAGAGTCCCTCCCAGTAAGGCGTCACTTTCGATGGATTGAACTGATTGTCCACGAGTGGGATGATCCGATAGTGCTGATCCTTCATCGGCACCTCCAGGGTCCATCCCAGCCCCATCTTCTTGTCGTCGAGCCGGCGCAGCTGGCCGAGCTGGCCGAACCGCTCCAGCCGGCTGAACTGGCCGAAGCGCGTCACGCGGTAGTGATAATTGTCAAAGATGGTGGTGCGGCCGGTCCGGTCGACGAAGCTCCCTTCCCGGTGACCGGTTTTGGGGAAGGCATAGAGCATGATTTCCTCATTGTCGAAGAAGCGCAGCGAGAACCACTCCCAGCCCGTTTCGTTGAACAATCCCCACTGCCGGTCAAACCAGGATTTGCCTGCCCCCTTGATGGTCACCCAGTCATGGTTCGGGGTCTTGAATGACAGGGTCCCGGTGGTGGCGATGTTGGTATAGGAATAATAGAAGCTGCGCTCGGTCGGACGCCGCGGATGTCCCATGATGATGCGACCGTCCCGGCCGTGCCAGACCGCCCCCTTGGTTGGAGTGCCCTCCAGGCTGAACCTGAGATTCTTGCTGTTGGCCGTAATCCGCAACGCCTGGCCATCCCGACAGATCCGATTGTCCTCGAAGACGATACAGTATGCATCGCCGTGAACCCTAGCCGATGGTAAGCGGACCTCCTCCGAAAACAGGTGCTGACCGGTGGACGGGTCAGTAAAGGAGAGGTGCAGCACATAGGTTTCGCCGAGATACATCCGGTGTCTGACCAGAAAACTGCGAAAGATCGTGAACTGGTAAAAATAGGATTTTCCCGACTGATCAGCCAGCTGCCCCGTCAGGTACCACCATTCGCTCCCCTGGTCGTGGGGCGACCATTCATAGTCGGCGTCCCGATGGGCCTTGTCGTCATATGCAACCGTGATCGACCGCTGGGTGGCGCAGCCGGCCAGCAGGATGACGGTGGCCAGTAGAAACAGTAGTTTTTTCATCGTATAAGGTGTCGTGTGTCGCGGCAAAATGTTGGCCTTGATCGCTATTCCGGCCACCCCGCGAACATTCGTCGCGGCCTGGGGGCCGCTCCTACCCGCGTAGGAGCGGCTCCTAAGCCGCGACGGGTTGCCCCAAGCGCCGGTACTAGCCGGAGCGATGACCAAAGCCCGGTAAGCGGCGCTTCGCGGGGCTAGCGCCCGAGCAGGCGCCGCAGGCCCAGCCAGCTGGTGATCCCGAAGGCCTCGACGATGATGCGGCGCGAGATCTTCGAGGCGCCGGCGTGGCGGTCCACATAGCGGATCGGGACCTCGGTGATGCGCGCCTTGGCACGGGCGAAGGCGGCGAGGACCTCGATGAGAAAGGAATAGCCGTCGGAGTGCATCTGTGCCAACGGGACCCGGGCCAGCGCGGTGGCGCGGTAGCAGCGAAAACCGCTGGTGCAGTCATGGACCGGTGCGCCGGTCATGGCGCGTGCGTAGGCGCTGCCGGAGCGGCTGACGGCGCGCCGCACCGGCCCCCAGTCGACCAGGATCTCGCCGCCCTCGACATAGCGCGAGCCGATCGCGAGATCGGCGCCGGCGGCGACCGCCTTGATGAGTTCGGGCAGGGCCGCCGGATCGTGTGAGAGATCGGCATCCATGGTGCAGATGCGCTCGTAGCCGCCGTCCAACGCGAGCCGCAGCCCCTCGCGGCACGCCGCCGCATAGCCGCGCGCTCCGGTGCGATGCAGGACGCGCAAGCGCGGTTCACGCGCCGCGATCGCATCCGCCCGCGCGCCGGTGCCGTCGGGCGAGGCGTCGTCAACGATCAGCACCGCGAGTTCCGGGTCGAGCGCGAGCAACCGCTGCGCGAGGACGGGCAGGTTTTCGGCCTCGTTGTAGGTCGGGACGATGACGATGGTGCTGGGCATGAGGAGCCTTATCGGTACGGACGGGCGTTGGGCGCGCGGGCGGCGTGACGCGTGCGCGGGCCGCGCATGGTAGCGCGCGCGGTCCCGGCGCGCGAGTGTGCTAGCCGCCCTTCGGGACCACTACCAGGCGTGTGCCGGAGCGCCGATCGTGCCAGGCCAGACGGTCGCGGTCGAACAGACACCACCAAAGCCCGATTCCCGCCGGCAGCAGGCTCAAGGTTGCCCAGCCGAGGCGGCGCAGGGCATCGCGGGCACTCAGGCGCCCGCCGTCGTCGCGTATGGCCCGCAGCCGCCAGGTGCTCATGCCCAGGGTCTGGCCGCCATGGGTCCAGAAATAGACGAAGAAACCGGCGATGACGGCGACCAGATAGGCCTGGAAAAGGGTCCGATACAGCCAGTCGCCGTTGGGGTAGGGGCGGGCGGCGAGCAGGTCGTAGGGGATGATGAAGAGCGCGGTGGCAAGCATGAGCAGTGCCGCCAGCAGAATGCTGTCATAGAGCAGGGCGCCCAAGCGACGCGGCAAGCGGGCGGCCTGGGTCGCAGTTTCCGGAGGGGGCATAATGGGCTTGGCCGGTGGTGGCGGGAGCGGTGCATCGACCGATACCTTCACCTCGACCGATACTTTGACCTCGGGTCGGGCGACGGCATCGGTGATCTGGTCGTTGACTGCGGTTGGGAAGGCCATGACGGGCTCCTGGTAGTCGATGGGGCGAGTAGCTGGTGGGATTGTCGCCGTCCGCGCGGCTTGGCGCCAGGGCGGGGGCGGCGTACCCTGCGGAGTTGGCGCTCCCGGCCCGATCTGCGCCGCACCGGGGTGCGGCGCCCGGTGCGTGTGGCGTGACTGGCCCGGAGCCTTAAAATTTGTACCATATTCCTGTGAAACCGATCATCTTCCGCCTGCTGCGGGGTGTGCCCATGCCGGTCATCGCGATCGTGATCGGGCTCGCGGCGGGGCTGGTGGTGTGGGTCGTGCTGGACGAGATCCAGTCGCGGCAGGTGGCCCGGATCTTCGATGCCGAGCTCCAGGACCAGCTCGATCTCCAGGCCCGGGAGGGCCTGATCCGCTTTGACCGCTATTTGGCCGGCTACGGCATGACCACCCGCCTGCTGGCGAACCACCGGCGCCTGGCCGAGTATCTGGAGCCCCGGGTGTGGTCGAAGGCGGAGGGCGGTAAACCGCTGGTCTATCGGGAGTTCCGGCCCTTTTGGCTGCCCGACTTTTTTGCCCGGGATGCCCAGTGCCCGCCCAGCCAGGTGTTGCTCACCGATCTCGAAGGCCGGGTCCGGGAGGTCTATCAGACCGGCACGGCGCCGCTGCCGGCCGCGTTCGCCAAGCGCATCCCCGAGCGATTTCTGGACGCCGCGGCGGTGCGCACGGTGCTGCTCAAGCTGGACGCGGTGCTGTATCTGTTGGTGAGCGACACGGTGGAGGATTCGGCCGGTTATCACATGGGGTATCTGGTTGTACTGGTGCCCATCGACCAGGCCTTCCTGGCTGCCTCCCAGCGTGGGGTTGACCCGAATCGGTCGGCGATCGCCTTGGTGGACCGGGGCGACCAGCGCATCCTGGCGAGTGTGGATGCCGCCAACCTGGTTCCCGGGACCACCCCGGACCAGTGGGGCGACGGCTATGTGGTCACCACCCAACCCTTGCCCGACTATGCGGGGGCGGACGACAACCTGCTGTTTGCGACCTTCGTGACCCAGTCCAATGTCGAGCGCATGTCACGCCACGTGCGTATCTTTGAACACCGTCAGCGCCTGTTCCTGGCCCTGGTGTACATCCTGGTCTTCACCTGGGTCATCTATCTGGTGTCCTCGCGGCTGAACCGGATCTTGAAGCGCATGACCCGCTTCTCCCAGCGCGCCTTGGGGATCCCCGAACCCGGCTTCCAGCGCACCGGCAATCAGTTGCTGCTCCTGGAAGAGTGGATCGCCCACTTTACTCAGCTGGTGCTCAAGGCGCGCGAGGAGATGAGCCGCCGCCATCAGGCGGAGATGCGTGAGAGTGAGGCGCTCAAGGCGGCGATGATGGAGGCCTCGCTGGACGCCATCGTCACCCTTGACCACCAGGGCCACATCATCGAGGTGAACCCGGCCGCCGAGCGGGTCTTCGGCATTGAGCGCGCGCAGATCATCGGCCACCCCTTCGGTGAGCGTCTGTTGCCCGAGGTGGCGCGTACCGCCTTCCGTCGCCTGCTCGATCGCTCCCGCCACGACGGGCTGGAGCCGGCGGGGCGCGGTGAACTGGTCGCGTTGCGCGGGGACGGCCCGGAGTTTCCGGTGGAGATCTCCATCGTGCCGATCGACCTGGAGGCGGAGCGCTTCTATACCCTGTATATCCACGACATCACGCAACGCAAGCAGGCCGAGCGCGACATCAAGAGTCTGGCGCGGCTCGCCAGCGAGAGCCCCAGCCCGATCCTGCGGGTCAGCGCCGCCGGTCAGATCGCCTATGCCAACAACGCCAGCCGCCCCCTGCTGCTCGGCTGGGGCACGGAGCAGGGCGGCGCCCTGCCGGCCGAGTGGGCAACCGAGGTGGCCGAGGCCCTGGCGCAGGGTGAGCCGCGCGAGCGCGAGACGGCACTCGGGGCCCAGGTCTATGCCCTGCTGTTCGCCCCCTTCCGGGACTTGGGCTATGTCAACATCTACGCGCGCGACATCACCGCGGTGCGCCGGGCCGAGCAGGCGTCGCGCCAGCACCAGGCGGAGTTGGTGCATGTGAGTCGCTTGAGTACCATGGGCGAGGTGGCGACCGGCATGGCCCATGAGATCAATCAGCCGCTCTCTGCCATTGTCAATTATGCCAACGGCTGCACGCGCCGCATCCAGGGCGGTCAGGGTACCGCCGATGACCTGCTGGGGGCACTCTCCCAGATCGCGAGCCAGGCCAAGCGCGCCAGCGAGATCATTCGCCGCCTGCGTGCCCTGGTCGGCAAGCAGCCGCCGATCCGTGCCGACGTCGATCTCAATCACCTGGTACGCGAGGTGTGTTCTTTCGTCGAGTTCGAGACCAGCAAGCTCAGCATTCAGATCGAGCTGGATTTGGCCGCGGAGCCAATCCCGATCCATGTGGACCTGGTGCAGATCGAGCAGGTGCTGCTCAATCTGGTGCGTAACGCCCTGGACGCACTAGAGGAAGCCCCGCAGCCCGAACGACGACTCCTCATCCACACCGGCGTGTCGGGGGCGCAGGCGGTGGTGGCGGTGCGCGACAGCGGTCCCGGGGTCGAGCCCGAGCGCCTGAAGCTCCTGTTCGACCCATTTTTCACCACTAAGGAGGGGGGTATGGGCATGGGATTGCCGATCAGTCAGACGATTCTCGAGAACCATGACGGGCGCATCCGGGCCGAATCGACACCCGGCCAGGGCACCGTCTTCCACGTTACGCTGCCGCTCGCGGAGCCGACCGCCGATGCCGACCCCGAGCCGCCGCCGCCCGCAGCAGGAGCCACCCCATGAGCACTATCCCCACCGTCTATGTCGTCGATGACGATCAGGCCATGCGCACCTCCCTGCAATGGTTGATCGAATCGACCGGCATGCGGGTAATGACCTTCGAGTCAGCCGATGCCTTTTTGGCCGGCTATTATCCGGGGCGGGCCGGGTGCCTGCTGGTGGACGTGCGGATGCCCGGCATGAGCGGGCTGGAGCTCCAGGCCTACCTGGCGCGGGAGGGTTATCGGCTCCCGGTCATCATCATCACCGGCCATGGCGACGTGGCCATGGCGGTGAAGGCGATGAAGGCCGGGGCCATGGATTTCATCGAGAAGCCCTTTCATGACGAGGACCTGCTGCGTAGCATCAACAAGGCCCTGGAACAGGACCAGCGTCAGCGCCTCGACCGCGCCGCCCGCGCGCAACTCTTGGAGCGCTTGGCGGACCTGACCCCGCGGGAGCACGAGGTCATGGGCATGGTGACGGACGGCAAGTCCAATCGGGAGATCGCCGCCGCCCTGGGGGTGACCCCTAAGACCGTGGAGGCCCACCGTGCCCGCGTCATGGAGAAGATGCGCGCCGACTCATTGGCTGAACTGGTGCGGATGGCCTTGATTGCCGGGCAGGATGAGGTGGTGTAAATGCGCCCCTCTCGTGACACCGCTCCAGCGGTGTCACGCATGTGTCAGGCGCTCTGCGCCGGGAGCGCCAGTGCCCATGACGACGATCCAGCCCATGCTAGACTCGAAGTGACTGATTCATCTGCGCGCCTCTGCGCCTCTGCGTGAGTGATTCCTTATGGCATTGCCTCCGACTGATCGCCGCCAGGTGCTCGCCTGGTCCTTCTATGACTGGGCCAATTCAGCCTTTGCTACGGTGGTCATCGCCGGGTTTTTCCCGGTCTTCTTCAAACAGTTCTGGGCCGCGGACCTGGCAGTGACCGAGAGCACCCGCGCGCTCGGGTATGCCAGCAGCACGGCCAGTCTGATCCTGGTGTGCCTGGCGCCCCTGCTGGGGGCACTGGCCGATCAACTGGGGGCCAAGAAGCGCTTCCTGCTCATCTTCACCACGCTCGGGGTGCTCGCCACCGGCGGGCTCTATTGGCTGGCTGCCGGGCACTGGGTCGGCGCCCTGGCGCTCTATCTGGCGGGGCTGGTGGGCTTCCTCGGGAGCAATGTGTTCTATGACTCACTGATCACCGACGTGGCCGCGCCCGAGGACTACGAGCGCGTCTCCTCCTTAGGTTATGCACTGGGCTATCTGGGGGGTGGGCTACTGTTCGCACTCAACGTCATCATGGTCCAGTTTCCCGCGACCTTCGGCTTTGCCGGCGCTGGTGCTGCGGTGCAGGCCGCCTTCCTGGGGACGGCCCTCTGGTGGGGGCTCTTTACACTGCCGCTGGCGTTCCTGGTCAAGGAGCCGCGGGGGCTGGGTGAGAAGACCTTCGGCGGTGCGGTGCGCGGCGCCTTCACCGCGCTGGTCCAGACCTTCCGGCAGGTCCGCAGCCTGCGCTATACCTTCCTGTTCCTCATCGCCTATTGGTTCTATATCGATGGGGTGGATACCGTGGTTTTCATGGCGGTGGATTTCGGGCTCTCGCTCGGCTTCCCGGCCGCCAGCCTGATGGTGGCACTGCTGATCACCCAATTCGTCGGTTTCCCGGCGGCCCTGGTCTTTGGCTATCTGGGTGGTCGGTGGGGACCCAAACCCAGCATCCTGCTCGCCATTGGCGTCTATGCGCTGGTGGTGCTGGCGGCCACGCAGATGCAGGAGGTGTCGCACTTCTATGCGCTCGCGGTCGCCATCGGGCTCGTGCAGGGCGGCGTCCAGGCCCTGTCCCGGGCACTCTTCGCCGGCCTGATTCCGGCCGGCCAGACCGCCGAGCTGTTCGGTTTCTACAACATGGTGGGTAAATTCGGCGCTGTATTGGGCCCCTTCCTGGTCGGCACCATGGCCGCCTTGACCGGTAGCCCGCGGTGGTCACTGCTGCCGATCTTAGGGCTCTTCCTGATCGGTGCGGTGTTGCTTACGCGGGTGGATGTGGCGGCGGGACGGGCGGCGGCGGGCTAGCGGGGCCGGTTTGCGGCCGACCCCGGTCAGCGGAGCGTCGGTCCACTGCGCAATCGCACCATGGCGCCGCCGACGACTACAGCGCTCGCGTAACGCGACGTTTGCCAAAGTTCGCGTCCTTTCCTGGCTTGGCTTGAGTGACCTATGGAATGAACCCGACGGCGAATGCGCGGACGCCGCACCGCGGATCTCAGTTTTTCAGTATGGCCCGCCACCCGCCCCGGGACGGCAGACACGCCTGGCAGAACGGATCGACCGTAAAGCTCTGGCTCGCCTGGGCCGCGGCGGTGTAGTTGGCATTCCCGGCCTGATCCGCGGCGATGGTGCAGGTGCCCGCCGCAATGCCGGTGACCGTGCCGCCATTAGTCCCGACGGTGGCACAGACGGCGGCCGTTTGACTACTGAAGGTCAGCGGGTTGCCGGACCCGCCGCCGGTGGCGGAGATCGCGCCGCTGCGGCCAACCCAGACACTGGGTGCGGCGCCGAAGGTGATGGTCTGAGCACCCTTGCCGATGCTGAAGGTTTGGGTCGCCAGCGTGGCGGCGTTGTAGGTGGCGTTGCCGGCCTGGTCAGCGGCGATGGTGCAGATGCCTGCCGCGACCCCGGTGACGGTGCTGCCATTGGTGCCGCCGGTGGTACACACACCGGTAGTCTGGCTAGTGAAAGTTACCGGGTTACCCGAGGCCCCGCCGGTAGCGGAGACCAGGCCGCCGCCGCCCACCGAGAGTGAGGGTGCCGCGCCGAAGGCGATGGTCTGAGTGCCCATGACGCCAGCATCGGCAATCCCCGCCGTGCTGTGCGCCGCGCCGCCGGCACCGGTCCAGAACAGGTCGGGCTGACCGTCCGTGGCCACCCCGCCGCTGAAGGTCACCCCGTAGGAGGCGGTCTCGTCGATGCGTCCGGCACAGCCCCCCATGGCCCCCTTGGGGGTGTTATCGGTATCCAGATCGGCGGTGCAGATGAACAGTGCCGCGCCCTTGCCTTGCCCGTTGTTGGCGCCCGTGCCCGCGGTGGCGCTGTTGCCGGTAAAGGTGACCGTCTTCAGGCTAAGCGTCCCGCGCTTGACGAAGATCGCCCCGCCGAGGCCGCCGCCACCACCACCACCCCCGCCAGCACCGTAGCCGCCATAACCGGGCTTACCCGCGCCGGCGCCGAACCCGCCGAGGCCGGCGAGGCCGGCGATGGTGCCCACGCAGTTGCCCGAGCATCCACCGCCACCGCCACCGAAGCCGCCATTGCTG
>CAILVI010000067.1 GCA_903837595.1 uncultured Thiodictyon sp. | reverse complement strand
TGGGGGAACGGCCAAGGCGCCCGCCACTTTCATCTTGCGGGGTGGTGCGGGCGCCATGGCCGTTAGCCCCCAGCGCTCAGGGCCGCCTGCAAGCGCTGCTGCGCCAGCGCCCAGGCCTGGCAGGCGTCGTAGGTCGCCTGGGCGCTGCCGGGGATCTCCGCAAAGGCCGCCGGCAGGCGCTCCTCGACCAGGTCGTGCAGTTCGCCGGCGCGCTCAGCGGCGATCCGCTTGGCCTTTTTCACGGCCTGCTCCAGATCGGCAATCGTCGCGTCAGTCATTGGCAGCAGCCCCCTAGAGTCCCGCGACCTTCGGGTAATCACCCACCAAATTCAGGGCGACAGAGAGGATCTTGTCGGCCTCGTCCTTCATCTTGGAGAGCGACGGAAAACCGAAACGGTGGACATCGCGCAGGGTCCGATCCATGACGACCAACTTCCCGACGGTGATCAGTGCACGCCCGAAGCCCTCATGGGTCAGGTTGAGCACGGGCACGGCCATCAGGCCACACTCCTTCTCGATCAATGAGGCGATGGCGTTGTAGAAGACCTTGAGCCGGGCGATGATGATCTCGTCCGGGTCGCCGATGATCGGGATCTCTCGCTTCTTCTCCTTGGTCAGCACGAAGGGCTCCAGGATTTGTGCCGTCGACCAGGTGTCGTAGGTGCCATAGCTGTCGATCGCGCGCATCTGGCGCACCATCTCCACGCCGAAATCGGTGGTGAGAACCGGGTCCGTCTCGCTGATCTCTGCAACTGCCGTGCTCATTGCTCTACCTGTTAATTGCTGATTGCTGATTGAGGCCGCTGGTCCGCACCGCGGTGCCCTAAACGCTATTAGGTGAAGAGTCCCGATCCGCGCAGCAGATCGGGATTATTCGTTCCAGCCTTCCGATTCCATGGTGTCGAAACGCTGCCCGTTGCGTGGCTGCCGGGCCTCCAGCGCGCGGGCGAGCCAGGCGCTGGGGCCGGCGCGCAGTTCCTCTTGTAGCGCCGCGATCAGGTCGGCGACCAGGGCACCCTCGACAACCTTGATCGGCTGCACGCCCTTGGCGCGTAACTGATTGACGGCCGAGGCCCCGGCCGCCTGACAATAGACGGCGATGCAGCCCTCAAGGGCGGCGATCTTGGCGGCCAGCTTGTCCTCGTTACCGTCCATGTCCAGGCGGCCGAACTGGGTCACCTCCACTAGGCTGGAGCACTGCGCATCGATTGCATAAAGGGCAAAGGACTGCGCGGCACCGAAGTGCTGGTCGACATGCCGCATATCACCGGTGGCAAAGGCCACCTTCACCGCCGGGTCGGTACCCATGGCATCGCCTCTCATCTTCACTACCGTGAGTCGTCGTTCGACCGTCATCGCCTATCCCTCATGCTTATGACTGTAGGGTGGATAAGGCGCGCGCTAGTCCGCCTGCTTTAGGCACGATGCCGCGAGCGCCGCATCCACCGCGCCGGGCAATGGTGGATGCGCTGCGCTTATCCACCCTACAAGCCTGATACATGACGCACGCCGGCCGTTTCATCCGCGCGCGGCATGAGCCGTGAGCGATAGGGATGAATCTCTCCGCGCTCCAATTGCAGCAGCATATTGGCCAGGTCGAAAAGCGTCGCGCGGCTGCCCTGATAACCGATCCAGGTGCGCTGGTAACCGCCCACGCGATCGTATTGAGGGAAACCGGCACGCAGCAGGGGGATGCCCAGGCGCGCAGCCGTGTGGACGGCGTGTGAACTGCCAATCAGCACCTCGGCCACGCGGTCGCGGGCGTCCGCCTCCAGGTCCTCCAGGTCGCCGATCCGCACCCGGTCGCAACGCACCTGGGCCAAGGCTGGCGCGTTGGCAGGCGTGGCGGCGGCCACCGTCTCGGCCCCGACACCGGCGAGCAGCTGGCTGAAGGCCACCAGCAGGTCGGCATCCGCGGCGATGGCAAAGCGTGAGAGCCCGAGCATGAAATGGCTGTCGAGCATGGCGTCCTGGAGTTGGGCGCGTTGCCGCTCGATCCGCTCCGGGACCGGGTTGCCGGAGATCGCGGCCAGGGTCTGGACCAGCGCGTCCACCGCGTCGAGCCCCATCAGGTGCGCAAAGCGATAGTCGGGGACCCCGGTGCGCGCGTTGAGCAGGTCCGCCGTGTGGTCCATCGAACCGCCGATCACGAGCGTCGCGACCGAGTCGCCCAGGGTCGGCAGCTCGCTGACCAGGGTGCCGCCGATGGTCAGTGGGTTGAACTCCTCCGGCGGCAGGTGGCCGTCCAGCGAGTCGGACAGGTCCGGCAGCACCACCGGGCGCAGACCGAACAGCTCGATCAGCTCCTTCAGATGCTCCAGGTCGCCGGGCGTGAGCGCCGCGCCCACCAGCACCGTGACCTGGCGACGGCGCCGGCCGGGCTGGGTACCGGCCACCTCTGCCGCCGGCACCAACACGTCGATCATCGCGCTGGTGGCCTGGGCAAAGCCGGACTCCAGGCAACCGGTGAAGTCGGGCGTGGCGACCGGCACGATCGGAATCCGGTCGTATTCCGGGTGCTTGGCGCGGAACTCACGCACGGCCATGTGGATGTCCGCCCCCTGCGCCTCGGAAAGGCCCGTGGTGGGCACGCCGATCAGGTCCGGCTGGTTCTTCTCGCACAGTACACGCAGGCCCTCGACCACATTCTCATTGGCCCCCATGATGGCGCTGACCTGCTCCATCGCGGTGGACTGGAGCGGGATCGGTTCCCGGAAGTGGCGGACAAAGAAGACCTTACCGAAGGCGGTACAGCCCTGGGAGCCGTGCAGCATCGGGATGGAGCGGCGGATGCCCAAGAAGGCCAGGGCCGCCCCGATGGTGGAGCTGGCCTTCAGCGGGCTGACCGAGAGTGCCTTGCGGCGCTTGATGATTTCCGGTGCGATGAGCTCAGGCATGGGCCACCTCCAGGTCGGCGTCGCGGGGCGCGTCGGCGGCGGGATCGGTGTCGACGGCGGTCCGTGCGTTGGCGGCCAGTGTCCAGGGTGCCGGCCGGCGTACCGCCTCCCATACCGGGCTCTCGATGGTGAGCGCGAGCTGCTTGGCCAGTTCCAACATCCCTGTATAGCCCTCGTAGCCGAAGTCACGCTCCTGGTTGATGTCCAGGAAGGGGATGCGCGCCTTGAGCGCCGTGTACATATTGCGACCCCCGGCGATCAGGCAATCGACCCCCTGCTCACGCACGATCTTGATCAGCCCGCGCGGGTTGCCGTCGTCGATCATCACCGCGTCCTGACCCATCAGCTCGCGGATGCGCGCCTTGTCGTCCTCCGTGGACTTGCGGGTGCCGGTGGCGACCACGATCATGCCGAGATCCTGGAGGGCAGAGACGATCGACCAGGACTTGACCCCGCCGGTGTAGAGCAGGACCTTGCGGCCCTTGAGGCGCGCCCGCCAGGGCTCGAGCTTGGCGTGGATGGCCGCCTCCTCCCGGGCGATGACGGCCTCGGTGCGGGCGGTCAGATCCGGGTCATTGAGGACCCGCGCGAAGTCGCGCAACGCCTGCGAGACATCCGCGACCCCATAGAAACTCCCCTCAAACCAGGGCGTGCCGTAGCGCTCCTGGAGCAGCCGGGCGACATTGATCATGGCCTTGGAGCAAACCATCATGTTGACCTCCGAGCGGTGCATGGTCTGCACCTCGCGGAAGCGCGCGTCGCCCGACAGGCTGCCCAGTACACGCAGGCCCAGCTCGTCGAACAGCGGCAGCACGTGCCACAGCTCGCCGGCGATGTTGTACTCGCCCACCAGGGTCACGTCGTGGACCTTGAACCCGTCGTGTTCGATCCCGGCCGGCAGGGGGTCCGGCTCGCGAGTCCCGCAGACATACTTCACCATCGCCTCACCGGCGATGCGGTTACCCAGATTCTTGGTCCCGTAGAAACCCGCCGCATCCACCGGCACCACCGGCGTACCCCAGCGCTGCTGCGCCTGGCGGCAGACCGCCTCGATGTCGTCGCCGATCATCGCCGGAATGCAGGTGTTGTAGACGAAGACCGCCGCCGGGTGATAGGAATCAATGGCCTGCTTGATGGAGTGGAAGAGGCGCTTCTCGCCCCGCCCCATGATCACGTCCTGCTCGGTCAGGTCCGTCGTCATGCCCATCTTGTAGAGCGTCGGTCCGGACGAGCGGGTGCCGCGATTGTCCCAGGAGCTCCCGGCACAGCCGATCGAGCCGTGGACGATGTGCGCCACGTCCGCGATGGGCAGCAGCGCGATCTGCGCCCCATCGAAGGCGCAGCCGCCCGCGGTGGCCCCCGGCTTGGGCTTGGAGCAGCCGGACTTGGCCTTGGTATTGTGTGCGCAGGCCGGCTCGTCGAGCAGGGCCGCGATGTCTTTCTTGTTCATGGACACCCCAGAATCGGCGTTTGGGGATATCTATGCAGACATTGTGCCAGTCCTTAAACAACTGTTCTGATTAGTGATGATCGCGCGCCCGGCCTGTCGCGTCTGCGACAAAACCGGGGCGGTGGAGGATCGGAGACACCAGATTGGTGCAGGGCCGTCAGGGAGGCGCATATAAGAGGTGCAGCCGCCCGCCTCTCCAAAGCGGGACGCACCATTTGCGACATGCGGTAGTGTTCTGAGATAACAGGTGTGCGTCAGAGTCGAACCATGAGATGCGACTAGCCTGCTTTTTTTGACTTTCCGCAACGCGAGAAAACATTTTATAATACAGAAAACAACACATACACTTTAGGCCACACGTCACTACAGATACGTTTGGGGCCAAATATGTCTAATGTAAACGCCAAAGCAAGACAGATTGTCGAAAAGGTTCGCGAGGAATTCGGGTATACCTTTGAAGAAATGGCCGAACTCTGTGGAGTTGCCACAGGGAGTGTACAAAGGTGGTATTCTAGCGGGCGCGCCAAAGCCGACAAGATAAAGGCCCTTGAGGAACTGCTTGCGAACACAAATCTTCCCGAGCACAAAATTGCTGAAAACCTCATTAAAATTTATTGGCATATAAAGTGGCCAATTAAAATAATCTACAGCCAACTTCGAGATATATCCGGAAGAGAGCGTCTTTGTCCTAATGTTATAGAGAGAATCCGCCAGGAGCTATATGAGCGAGGCTTCGCATTTGTCGACGACACGGACGAAGAAGGAAAGCTGGCATTCTTTCTACTGAGGAAGCAGTGGCTTTCAAAGCATACGAAAGCAGTGAACGAGGCGGCTGTAAAAGCGTATTATTTAAAAGGAGTAGAGTTGGAATCGGCGGAGGAAGATGAAACCTCGGCCTAGGGGCCATGCCAACGCTCCATGATGAAGACAACCAGCGTGCGTGATGCATTGAGTCGTTCGGCCCGTCGAGTGCTTGGGGACTTCGACTGCTGACCACCGGCCGCAGCCGGTAGGTTGGGGTGACGAAGGAACCCCAACGCGATGGCGCCAAATCGGGGATGTTGGGGTTCGTCCCTCACCCCAACCTATGGCCCTGTGTGCCGAACTTCAGTCCGACCGCAACCTTGCGGAAAACCCGGAGTCGCGATCGGGCAGGAGTGTAACTTACACGCTGCGCAAGATGCCCCGCGATCCGGCCTGGATGACAATTCCGGCCACCGCATTTTGCGGCAACCCGTCGCGGCCTGGGGGCCGCTCCTACAGCGAACAGCAACCGGCCGCGACGCCCGCCCACAGCTGATTGGCCTTATCCAACACCACCAACCTCTGCTCCCGCAGCCCTTGCAAGTCACGCTGCTTGGTCTTATCCGTGAGTTGCGTATAGAGCCCAAGGTACCAGGGCGCACGGCGCAGCTCCGCCAATGGCAGTGGACCGCGGGCGGCGACCACCTGGGTAGCAATGGCGTATTGACGGGCGTTGATCTGCTTATCGTGATACCGGCACTTCAACTCGTTCTCAAACAGCAGAACTTCCACCAGGCGATTGACCCGATCATGCAGGGTGTTGAGGCTGATCAGCAGGCCGTCCAGGAAGAAGAGCACGAAGTCGGTATTGGGATGGGGCACGCCCTTGTCCTCCGCCTTGCGGCAGGTGCTGAACAGGGTGAAATAGCGGTCGATCTGTCGAGGTAATAGCGCGCCTGGGCGAAGGGGGCATACCTGAAGCCCTCGCCCAGCAGTAGGCTCGCCTCGATGACGCGGCCGACGCGGCCATTGCCGTCCCAGAAGGGGTGGATCTGCTCGTAATAATAGTGGACGAGCGGCGCGCGGATCAGGACGGGGACCTTGAGATCGACCAATTCCTGGTGCCAGCGCAGCAGTTGAGTACGCGCCGCTGCTCGATGTCCTGAACCATGGACGGGTCCAGGTCGAGGGCCTGTTGGGTCTCCTCCTCGGAGAGGGTGCCGCCCTCAATGCTGTTGGTGCCGAAGACGCTGATGGCCACGACCTCCCGCTCCAACTGGCTGGCAACCTGGGACAGGGGCGAGCCCTGGAAACGCTGCTGTGCATCGCTGACGCGCAGAAAGGCGGTCTCGACCACGGCAGCATCGACGCCCAACTGGAAGACGAAGGGGCCGAAACGGGCGGTCTCGACGGTCAGTCGGTGGTCGGCAAACTCGGGCATCGACGATCTGGTCTCCTTGTCCGGAAAAATGTCCGGTGAAAGATGATCGCATATTACTGATTACGATGAATTACTGGAACAGCCGCGGGAAGGATTGTCCGGAAAAATGTCCAGTCGATGGAGCGTCCCGCCAGCCGCGGACCGCCGCCGGCTCGCTCAGGGCTTGAGCCCGTACTTGCCGGGGTCCACCCGCGTCCAAGTGCTGCTACGCCCGATCAGGCTCACCAGGATGTAACCGCGCAACTCCAAGCGGTCCTGGCCCGCCATGGTGATGGTGCCTGAGTAGGTCTTGCCGTTGCGCGGGTCATAGACCTGCCCGCCGTCGCACACCCCTTTGGCGTCGGGCGGCGAGAGGCCCCAGACGATGGGCAGGCCCAGCAATTTGCGGTCACGTTTGGCGGCGTCCGGGTTATGCGCATCCACCTTCGGCTGGCCGGCCGGCCCCTGATCGCTGCCCGACGGGTAGTTGGGCTCCTTCAGCCAGACGATCCGCCCGCCCAGCTTCCCGCCGGCTTCATCGATCTGGACGACGGAGGTGCCTTCCTGGACGAGCCAATAGCCCACCGGGGTGGGGCGGCCGCCAGGACAACGGTGGGCAGGATAAAGGCGAGACAGCAGAGCAGCAGGTAATAGCGGCGTGTCATTTCGGGCTCCGATGATTTCAGGATAGCTGCGGTTGAGTGACAGAGGCATTGATCAAGACTTGGGCCACCGGCACTCCCGGCGCAGAGCGCCTGACCCATGCGTGACACCGCTGGAGCGGTGTCACGAGCGCGGGTTGATGTTCGGAGCGCGGGTTGACGTTCGGTGGCTATTGGCACGTTCTCAAACGGTTACGGACGGGGCGCATGCCCCGTCCGGCCGGTGGGGAGACAATATCTGGGTCACTTCGGGCTATCCGCTTCGACCTCGCGCAGCAGGCGCATGCCGAGCAGCGTGTAGCGCGACTCCGGGGTGTTCCAATTACGGAAGGAACAGCGCGCATAGAATGGCCAGGAATGCCATGAGCCGCCGCGACGCACACGGGCGCGGCCGGTGTCCGGGCCTTGCGGATCATTCACCGACGACTGCTTATAATAGTCCTGGCCATACCAGTCCGACACCCACTCCCAGGCGTTACCCAGCATATCGTAAAGTCCAAACGCATTTGGCGCGAAACTGCCGACCGGGGCCGTGAAGGCATACTGATCGTGCCCCGTGATGGCATAGCCCTGCCAGCGCGGCCAATTGACCGCCGAATCGGCATCAAAAATATTGGCAATCGCGATCACTTGCTGAGGGTCATCGCCATTGGAATAGCGCGTCGTCGCACCGGCCAGACACGCATATTCCCACTCCGCCTCGGTTGGCAGGCGGTATTTTTGCCCTTCTGTCTTGCTCAGCCAGTCGGCCATCGCCACCGCATCGTTCCAGGTGACGTTCAGCACGGGCTCAGCATCGGTCTGAGGAAAACCGACGTTTTGCCAGGAGTAACGCGGGTTACGGCCCTCGAAGGCATCGCCGCGCGCCGTCGTGGCCGGGTCATAGGCGGGGTTGTAGCCATAACCGCCAGTGCCGTCGCGCTCCGCTTCCGGCTGATAGCCCGAGGCCGCGAGGAATTGGCGAAACTGACCGACCGTCACCTCGGTCTGACCGAGCAGGAAGGGGCGGGTCAGGCGCACCGGATGCCGGGGCGATTCATCCCCAAGGCCGAGAAAACGCTGATAATCATATTGCGGGAAGTCCTTGGCCCAGGAGTCGGGGCTTTCCTCGCGTCCCATCGGAAACTCACCGGCGGGGATGCGGACGAACTTCATCCCCAGTGAATTCTCGACCACCGTCCCCGCGTCCCCTGCCAGGGCCGAATCGGCAGAACATAACAGCGCGAACAGTAAGACCGGATACTTGTGCATGAGGTGAGTTCCTTAATGGCTGCAGCTTAACCAATCCCCGCACCCGCTGTAGGCTGGGTAGAGCGCAGCGAAACCCAGCAATCAAGGCATGATCTCAGCGCTGATGATGGGTTTCGCTGCGCTCAACCCATCCTACGGGAATAGTGCCACGCGTACGCCCGCCATCCCTGGCCTGGATTGCGGCATCCCGGCCGCAATGACGGCCCCCTCCCCTGCGCTAGCGACCGGCCTCCAGCACCGTCGCGGTCGCCGCGTCGGTCCAGGCGCGACGGCTGGGGTCATACATGTCCTCCACCGCGGCGGGCGGCTGGGCGTAGGTGCCGGGGGTGACGGCGCGCAGCAGATAGCCGAGCTGGAACGCGACCGGGTCCTCCGCGGTGCGGTCGACGGCGGCCACAAAGCGGTCGGAGCGGAACTCCTGGTGGGCCGGGGCCGCCAGCAGGTCCAGTCCCGGGACCTTGGCGACGTCGGCCGAGCGCATCAGGTTGGGGTTGTCGATCTCCAGCCCCGCCGGCAATGGGTCGTCGACGATGAGACGCGCCGCCCCCTGGGTGTCCGCCCGCACCGTGACCACGGCCAGCACGCGGCTACCCTGGGGCACGGCCGTCAGATCCATCCGCCGGCCGTCCAAGCCGTAGTAGGCGCGCTCAATGACATAGCCGTTGCCCCCGGCGGGCGGGGCGACCCGCGGCACACCGAGCGTCCCGACCATGCCGTCCACCGGCTTGTTGCCCAGGTTGGTGATCGTGACCGGGGCGGAAGCCAGACGGGCCTCGTCGAAGCGCCCGAACCAGGCGCCGTCGATCGTCTTGCCGTCGACCTCCAGGCGCAGGCCCCCCTTGCCCTTGTTGAGCGCCTGGGCGGCGAGCAGCAGCCACGTGTCCTCCTGGGTGCTGCGGTAGCGCGACCGGGCGAACCCGTCCTGCACCCGACCGGCGAGCGCCCGCAGGTCCAGCGAGTCACTGCCCGACTCCGCCGCCAGGGCGAGCACCGCGGCGGCATCGCGCAGTGACGAGCCATAGTCGGCGCGCCACTCCCCGGCGCCACCCAGGGGACCTGACCTGTCCAGGTCCGCCGCCGCTGAGCCGAGTGCCGCGTCTGCCCGGGTGCGGTCGCCATAGAGCGCCAGCGCGGCGCCGATCTGGGCCTTGGCCATGGGGCCGCCCAGGTCATCGAGCCGCTCGTCGGCCAGATAGCGCAAGTCGCCGATGGAGGCCCGGCCGTTGCGCGCCAACACATAGAGCGCATAGGTGTCCGCCGGGCCCGGGTTGGTATAGGCACCGACATTCTTCAGATTATCCAGTGCGGCATCCAATGCGCCCTGGGGCACCTCAAAGCCACGCTCTTTGGCGCGGGTGAGGAAGTCGGTGGCAAAGGCGTCGAGCCACAGGTCCTCCCCGCCCGGTGCCCAGAGGCCGAAGCGCCCGTCGGCCGAGGCATTGGCGAGCACCCGGGTGATGGCCTCGCGGATGCGCGGCGGCACCGCCGGGTCGCCGCTGAGCCCCGCGGCCAGCGCGACCTGGTCCAGGTACAGCAGCGGCAGCGCACGGCTCACCAACTGCTCGGTGCAGCCGTGGGGGTAGCGGTCGAGGCGGCGCAGGATACCGGCGATATCCAGCCGCCCGGCGCGACTGACGGAGGCGAGCACGGTCCCGGTACCCGGCACCCGATCACTGAGCAGTTCCGGGGTCAGGGTGAGCGGCGGCGAACTCGGGAGCAGTTCGTGCCGGGTGCTGGTGAAGGTGGCGGGGGCATTGCTGCGCACGCCGAGCGTCAGGTGCTTGGTGAGGACCTGACCGGCCGGGGTGGTGACCTGCACCAGCAGGGCCTCATCGCCCACATGCTGGGCCTCCAAGGGGACTTGCACGTCAGTCCGGACGCTGGGGGCGAGAGTCAGGCGCCGGTTGGCGGCAGCCGGGTCGACCGTGACCAGGCCGTGCTCCGTGGTAACGGCGATCTGAACCGCACCGCCCTCACCTTCCACCTGCGTGAGCCCGAGCAAGAGGCGGCTGCGGTCGCCGGGGGCGAGGAACCGCGGCAGGCTGGCGCTGACCACCACCGGGTCGCGCACCAGGGCATCCGCCACGCCGTGGCCGACGCCCGCGGCGGTCCAAGCCATGGCCATGAGCTTGACGGTCCCGTTGAAGTCCGGGATCGGCACCTGGAGCACGGCCTGACCCTGGTCGTCGAGTCGCACCACGCCGGAGAACCAGGCCATCAGTTCCTCGGTCGGGGGCGGGGCCAGCAGCTTGGCGAGGCCCCCATCGCCGCCCGAGCGCACCACCCCGGGGGCGCCCTGCATCCGGTCGATCAGTTGGCCATAGAGGTCACGGAACTCCAGCCCCAGGCGGCGCTGGCCGAAATACCAGGTGTCAGGCTCAGGTGCCTTGTAGGCAGTGACATTGAGGATGCCCTGATCGACCGCGGCCACAGTGACATAGGCCTCGGTACCGGGCTTGAGGTTGGTCACGGCCACCTTCACCGGCATGGTGCCGCGCGGGCGGATACCGGGCTCGACCGCCAGGCTCACATCAAGACGCCGATCCTGCGGATCCACCCCGGCCCAGGCCAGGCCAATGGAGCGGCCAGGCATCCGCCGGGCGCTGAGATCCATGGGCCGATAGAGCACCGCGGTCACATAGGCACCGGGCCCCCAGTCGGCCGTCACCGGCAGGTCCAGGGTGGTCCCGGTGGCCGGCACCTCGACCGCCTGCATGGTGATGAGCCGGTCATCCACCACCATCACGAGGGCCAGGCCGGACTCGGCGGCCGTACCGCCCTGCCCCGCCCGTGGCTCGATGTGGACCCGCGCCCGGTTGCCGACTCGATAGGTCGCCTTGTCGAGCGAGACCTTCAGTTGGTCCGGGGTGTCCGCCGCCTTGGGCGAGACATACCAGCCAGCCTCAAAACCGGTGCTGGCCGGCAGCAACCCATCGGCGACCAGGCGCAGGCGATAGGCGCCCCACTTGACCGGGGTCTCGATCCTCCCCGGGGTCTCCGCGTTCAGATCCAGGGTGCCGCTCGCCACCCGCTTGGTACGCTCGACCGACTCGTAGTCATAGCTGCCGCTGTCCTGGCGGAACCACTGGAAATCGGTCTCGATCCGATCCAGCGTCCAGGCGACCTTGGTCGCCGCGCGGCGCGCACCGTCCTTGCCGAGCGCGATGACCTCGAACCCGGCGGTCCCACCCTCCGGGGCCTCACCCTCAAACAGCTGCCGCACGCCCAGGCGCGCCTGCCCGTCCAGGACCGGCAGGGTCAGGTTGCGCTCCACCGGGCGACCACCCGCGTCCAGCACCCGCACCGCCAGATCCGCCACCAGCGGGCGACTGGTGGGGGTCAACTCGGGCAGAAGAATCGGCACCTCGGCCCCGCCCTGCGCGTCCGTGGTCACCGGGTCCAGTGGGCGCTGGGTCGCATCCGGCTTGTCATCGACCAGTCCGAACCGATAGCCAGGCCAGGCGGCGAGCCCGTCGGCCACCTTGACCTCCACCTCACCCTCCACCTGCAACCCGGCCGCGGGGGCACCGTAGAGGAAGCGCGCCTTGATCGGCAGGGCCACAGGGGCGTTGGGGTCCAACCCTTTACCGGGCGCCGTCAGGGCAAAGTCCAGCCGCTCGGGCTCGAAGTCTTCCACCAGGAAGGTGGTCTGGCCGATCGGCTCACCCTTGGGATCGGCATAGGCCAGCACCCGCCAGGTGCCGCGCTGGGCGCCACCGGTCAGGGGCACGTCCACCTGGTGGCCACCCAGCCCCTGGTCCTTGACCAGCAGGCGCTCGCGCTCCACCCCGTCCGGGCGGCGGATCACCAGGGTCAGAGGTACCGCGGGGGCAGCGCGCGCCTGGGGGTCGCGCACGAGGGCGGTCAGGTGCACCGTCTCGCCGGGGCGATAGACGCCGCGCTCGGCCACCATAAAGAGGTCGAGCGGCTTGGGCGCTGGGCGGCCGTCGACGCCGCGGTCGGTCAGGTCGAAGGGGGTACGGCTCAGATCCAGGAAGCCGTAGTCGCCGTCCTTCGCCTCACCGGTCACCAGCAAGGGGGCGTTGCCGCCGGTCCCGCGCAGCAGGCCGGGCTCGAAACGGGCATAGCCGGCCGCGTCGGTCTCCGCGGTGCCGAGGATGTCGTTGTTGCGGGCGATGAGCCGCAGTTTCACCCCGGCCACCGGTTCGGCGCTGGTGAGCGAGCGGACCAGGGTGTGCAGGCCGTCGTTGCCGCTCAGTGCGGTGAGTCCCAGGTCGGAGACCACGAACCACTGGGTTGCGCCGGACTCGCCGCAGTCGCCTTCACAGTCTTGCGTCTGGCCCGGGGTGAGGAGCCGGGTGGGTTTGGCGGTCAGGGCATAGACGCCGGGCCTGAGATCCCGGACCAGGGTGCCGACCGGCACCGCGGTGGTCACGTCGCGGTTCAACTGGGCCTCGACCTCCACCGTGCCCTTCCAGATCTGCTCGCCGGTCTGGTTGGCGATCTGCTCCGCCTCGTAACTGCTCAGCGACTTGAGGAAGGGACCGTCGCCGAGGGCCTGGGCAATGGAGCGATCGCCGATCCGATAGACCTTGGCGCTCAGCCGGTCGGCGTTGACGGAAACCACCGGGATGGTCGCCTCGCCGCCCTTGGGCAGGACATAGGCGCGCCCCAGGAAGTGCGCGGCTGGGGTGCGGTTACCCACTTTGATATCCAGGTCGACGGTCTTCTCCAGGGTCTCGCCGGTGGCGGCCGGCAGCCCTTTGCGGACCTGGACGCTATAGCGCCCGCCGTGGCTCACGCCATCGACACAGACCTGACGCTCCTCCACCTCGACCGCCAGCCCGGTCGCGGTCGCACCCGGGGCCGCATCGGTCGCCTTCACGAAGTCCGCCAGGTTGGGCTTGAGCCGCGCCAGGGGTTCGGAGAATTGGATGCAGATGCGCGGGGTTGGGCTCTCCGCCTCCACCCGGTGCTCGGTGATGCGAAAGCCGTGGTCGGCCTTGAGCTTATCCAGATCGGCGCGCACCGCCGGATCGGGCTTCAGGGCCAGCGCGGCGCCCAAGGCACCCATGGCCGGGCGCCACTGTTCCCGAGCCTTCAGCGTCCGCCCCAGGGGCACGAGTGCCTGGACGCGCGCCGTCTCTGTCCCGGCGAGCAGATAGGCATTGATCGCCGCCGCGGTTGCCTGGGCCTTGCGCTGATTGCGCAGGTCCCAGCCCTCGGGCTGCGCCGCGGCCAAGGCGTCGGAAAAGCCGATCCACAGGCCCGCATCGTCCGGGGCCAGGCGCACCGCCGCCGCAAAGAGCGCCACCGCCTGCTCGCCATTGCCGACCCCGCGGGCGGCACGCGCGGCCGTCGCGACCTCGGCGACACCCTGACCCTTCAGGGCCGCCGAACCCTCCGGGGTCGCCAGGGCCGAGAGCCCGGCGGCCAGCTTCTTGGCCCCGTCGAGCGCATCGGCCGGAAGGAAGCCCAGCTCCGCCGCGCGCCGCTGCGTAGCCGTCGCGCCCGCCCCCTCCACCACCCGCCCGGAGATCGCCCCGGGGAAGGTCCGGAGATCCCGAAACTGGTCCTTGAGGAAGCACCAGCGCGCCTTGGCGTTATAGGTGAAGGCACGGCAGGCCGTGTTCGTGAGACAGGTCGACTTGCAGGCATCCAGGTCGACCTCCTTCAAGACCTGAATGTCACGGCCGAAAAGGTCCGAGTCTTCCATCATCAGTATCTGCCGGGCGGCAGCCGGGGCGGAGGCCGGGGCCGCGACCGGGGTGGGCGCCGGGCTTGGGGCGGGCGCCGGAGTTGGGGCCGCCGGGGCCCAGAGGGGAAGCAACACTGCCAACAGCAGCAAGGGCAAGAACTGGCGGTCGACACGCGGGCGAAGGCGGATGCCGTGCATGGATGTCTCCTGATGAAGGGTGGGCCGGGGCGTGATCAGTATAGGGGAGCGCAGGCCAGTCCGGCACCTGGGTGCGATGAAGAGCCCCCGTGGGCGCTCAATGCCGTTAAGTTAAGCCGTTCGTGGTGAGCTTGTCGAACCATGAACGGCTGAACTTCCGATGCCTCAAGAATCGCATCTGGGTTGATCTCCGCGCCGGGATTGACACGGAGGGCATTGGCCGTCTCGTCTGGAGCATCACCGGCACCCGTTAAGGCGACGACGACCAGGCGCTTCCCGACCCCCGCCTCCGGCTCCCCGCGGACCTGCCCGATTTCACCCTCGGCATGGAGGCGACGGTCGCACGGGCGGCGCCCGAAAACCCATACCATTACTAGCGCAGAAGCATGTCAGTATACGGACCGTGCTCGCCCAAGTTGTTATACAAGACATCAAGTGCTTGAGCGGAAACCGGCTGTGGTAAGCCGACATTATCTAAATCAATGAAACACTCATAACCAGCCGACAATATTGAGGCTTTTAATAACTCATAACACCCTGATCTTTTCATGCCATATGGCCAAAACTCTATAACTAATGGAGTTTTTAGCCTAAGCGCATTAGTTGCGCCGGCCAAAACAAAACCTTCAAAACCCTGCACATCGATCCAGATAAGCGTCTGATTTGGATTCTCAATTGTTATCCGCCTATCAAACAGGTCCGATTCTACTGCGATGATTTTTCTGAGATCTTCATTACATACCCCTCCATCCTCACTCACTCTGACGCGATGATCCCCAAAATTATCGTCCGACAGTTCGAACTTTATCTCTTGATTTGCCTGATTACCTAAAGCAATATTATGAGTAACTATTTTATCACCAAGCCCATTTAGAAAAATATTTGCACTTAGGAGCGAAAAATTAAAAGGCTCCGGCTCTATCGCTATCGCCCTCTTGAATATCCCCCTCTTTATCATTGGAATGCATATGGTTCCGATATTTGCACCAATATCGATTAGCAGCATGTTGGTACGATCACCACCGAGAAGCTGAACAGTTTTTTCAATCTTTTCAGAATCAAAAGATCCTCTTAGAAATACTCTACGCCCAATTGTCTTGTCATTTACAGAGACAACGTATGTTTCGTCCGTTAGCGAAGACAGCAACAACGCGCCTTTCGGCGCAGAATCGAAAACCTCTGCACGAAAGGTATGATCATTTAACAGAGAAGGCCAATAGATGTCGCGCAAGACGAGTTGTCTGATGAGTTGCCTGATCCATTTAAAATTACCCCATACAAAACGCTTAAAAGATACCAACAATGGTATTCTCTTGAGAAAACCCTTTAGTTGAAAATAAAACGACGTATCGAGATTTTGCATATTCTTTCTCACAATTGGCAATGGACGATCGCTTATCTGAACCAGCGATACTAATGAGCAATTTAATCAGGAAGCAGGAATAGCCGCGAATATGGGGTCAGGGTCAAGCACGTGGCACCCTGTATTTCTATCTGCAAGGGCGAACGCCATAAAACGAGCACGTCACGGATCTTGGAGCAGCCGCAGACCGATGGAGTTGCCACCGCTACCGGGGGCATATCCGAAGCCGCATGATACGCGTGGCGCACCCGTGCCGCTACCCGCAAGGACCGCCGCGCCACACCAGGGATGCAGATGCGCAAAACGCACGCCCGCTCCCGGACGCTCTGCTTTCCGTGGGGGACGCGCGAAGCGGAGTTTCGCAGACCGCACGCCCAAGGGGACCTTGGGAACGAGCGACCCCCGCGGCGATGCCTCAATCGACAGCGGCTGGACGACGGGCCGTCTTATGACGGGAAAGGCGTGTATTTTGGCTCCGCTGAATGCTGGCGGCCAGTGTCCAGATGTTTCTGCGGCCGAACGTTGGCTTTGCTGCGCTTGCCATGCCACGGTCGACCGGTTGTGTGTTCATCACTACTACGCCCTTATCGTTGCGTTGAAGGTCGCATTGGATCGCGACTGTGGATGCAAGATAACGCGCAGTGGATGATCTCAGCCTGTATGGCGTTGTCAGCAAACGTTCAGGTTACCGTTGATCGGCTTGACGGCGCGGAGCGCCTGACACAGGGGTGACACCGCTGGAGCGGTGTCACCAGAGGGGCACTCAGGGCAGCGCCCGCCGCCCCAACCCCAAGGGGTCCGCCGGGTCGATGTGGTCCATAAAGGGGAGCTTGCGGTCGCTATGGGTGACCTGATAGATCAGGCCCATCCAGTTACCCACCACCCCCTCGGCGGTGTCGTGCCAGGTGTTGTCCAGGCGGAAGACGATGTGCTCCTCCGGCAGCGGCGGCGGCTCGCGGCCCGCCGCCAGGGCGTCGCGCAGGCGCTGCGCGTGCTCGTCCAGGATGGCACGGGACTGCAGGGTCAAATAGCCCGTGGGAAAGGGCGGATAGTCGCGCCGCTCCCCGGCAGCGAAGCGCTTCACCTCGCGCTTGTACTCCTTGAGCAGCGAGATGGTGTCGTATTCCGGATGACCCTGGAAGAAGACCTGCCGGAAGCCATCGGCGCTCACCGCCAGGTGGACGCCGGCCTCAGCGCTCTCCGCCAGCACCGGAAGCCCGGCGGCATCGAACTGGTCGCGGCCGATCTCATTGAACCGCGAGTGTGGCACGTCGAATAGGGTGTTGACGGTGCCCACCAGCGGGTGCGCCCGATCCACCACCCGATGGGGAAAGACCCCCCAGCGCTTCTCACCCAGGGGCCGGCGCCGCTGACCATGGCGGAACTGGAGCACGGCATGGGTGGCCAGACACGAGCACAGGGTGGAACTGACATTGTTCCAGGCCCAGTCCACCACCTCGATCAGTGGCTTCCAAAAGGGCTCGCCGGCCAAATCCGGGCCGGTCACATTGGCCCCGGTAATGATCAATGCATCCAGCCCGTCCTCGCGGATGCGCTCGAATGGCTGGTAGTACTGGCGGATGTGCTCACGCGCCCGCTCCGCCCGCGGCAGTGCGTCGAGCGTAAAGGGGTGGACGTAGAACTGGGCGATCTGATTGCTCTGGCCGATCAGCCGAAAGAACTGGCGCTCGGTGGCCTCCAGGGCGGCGTCCGGCATCATGTTCAGCAGCCCGATGTGCAGCTCGCGGATATCCTGGTGGAGCGCCCGATCCGGTTCCAGGATCTGTTGGCCCGCGGCACGCAGGTGGGCGAAGGTCGGCAGTGGGTTATGGGCGACGATCGGCATGGCGGCGGCGCTCAGTCCGAGCCGTCCGATCCGGCCCGGACGATCGCGGTCTCCAAGAGGTACAGGAAGTCCTGCTCGTCGCGGATCAACGCGACCTCCTCCGAGGAGACCGTGTAGCCGTGTGGCCGGGCGATGGCCTCGTAGCGCGGCACCCGGGAGTGGAAGAGCCGCGGAAAGACCCAGCGGGTGAAGTCGTCGGGCGCGATCTCCGCCACATACTCCAGCCCCCGCTCCGCCAGGTAGTCCGCCACCGCAGTCTTGAGGAAGTCCGGGCGGTAGTAGAGCGGCTTGGGATCGGCCTGGGCGCGCTGGATCAGCTTGATCTCGTCCGCCTCCGGCACCCGGATGTAGAGGATCAGGCTATGCTGGGCGAGCAGCGAGATGACCCGCGGCTCATCCAGTTCGCACAGGCTGCCGCCCACGTCGTTGACCAGGTGGGCGTAGCCGTAGATGTCCTTGGCCTTGCGGATGAAGTCGGGCACGTCGCCCATAGCGGCGATCTCCGCCTCCCGGTAGAGCGCCTGACGGCGGCTGAACTCGGGCAGCGGCAGCCCGCCCAGTTCCGGATTCCCCAGTTTGCCGACGAAGCTCAGCACCGGCCCCAGGTCCATCACTTTGATATTATTTCGGATGAAGATCCAGTCACTGCGCAGCAGGTCGCGCAGGAAGGGGTCACGCATGGCATGGGCCTTCACGAGATCCAGGATCGGCTCGTCCAGATAGCGGGTGCCGATGCGGTAGTCGCCCGAGTAGTGGAACCAGTCGCTGCGGCGCAAGAGGTCCGAGAGCCAGGTCTTGCCGACTCCGGACATACCGAGCAGGGTCACGCACTTGTGGGGCCAGGCGCGGAATTCATCGACGGTGAATTTCATGGGGGAGCTTCGTCAGGTGGTGGGGCGCCGCGGTGTCTCGGCCTAACACTAGATGGTAAGCCAGCCACCCCGGGCTGGCCAGCGGCGCGCCGAGTGCAGGCGTGAATGCACGACAAGCGACGCCGCCTTGCCTCTTGGCCAAACTCTCGCCATACTCTGACCAGACTTGACCAACGCGACAGGGCATCATGCAAACCGTCAACATTCTGGAGGCGAAGACCCAACTGTCCCGTCTCGTGCAGCGCGTCGAGAGCGGGGTCGAGGCCGAGATCGTCATCGCCCGCAACGGCCGCCCCGCCGCGCGACTGGTACCACTGGCGGCGCAACCTGTCGCGCAGCGGATCGGTATCGCCGCGGGCCGGTTCCAGGTCCCCGACTCCATCGACCGCAACAACGCCTTGGTGGAGCAACTGTTTGCGGGCGAACCATCCCCATGAGATTGCTGCTCGACACCCACATCGCCCTGTGGGCACTGACGGATGACCCGCGCCTGTCTGAACAGGCGCGGGCGCTGATCAATGATCCGGCCAACCAGGTCATGGTCAGCGCGGCGACGGTCTGGGAGATCGCCATCAAACACGCCTTGGGCCGCGACGACATGCCGATTTCCGGCGAGGAGGCCCTGGACTGGTTCCGGCAGGCGGGCTACGACCTGCTGCCTGTCAGCCCGGCGCACGCCGCGGCGGTTGAGCGCCTGCCCGACCACCACCGTGACCCCTTCGACCGCCTGTTGGTCGCCCAGGCCATCACCGAACCGCTGCGGCTGCTCAGTCGGGACCCGCTCGTGGTCCGCTACGGCGAGGTAGTGATTGCGGTCTGAATCTTTACCATCCCGAACCCGGCGCGCCGCCGGGTCGCTATCGCTGCATCACCACCACGCCCGGTGCGACCCGGGCCCAGGAGTCAACCAATGAGCGTAATCACAGAAAACGAAGGCCGGCTGGAGATGTACGACACCGACCCCGAACACCCGCAGCGGCCGATGGTCCTCATCCGGACCTTGAGCGCCCCGGCCGGGGTCGCCTATCACCGCGCCCACGAGGCCTGGCACATCGCGCGTGAGATCGCCGACCGACCCGACCGCAACAAGGCCCAGGAACGCGCCGCCGCCGTCGCAGAGCACGTTTGGCGCACGGCACTGGCCGCCGCCGAGGCGCACGGGGTGGTGCGAGAGGTGAAGGGTGCGCACCCCGTCGTCGAAGCGCTGTGGGACGATGGCACCTGGCAGACGGTCTAAAGGCCGGTGCCAGTAGGGGCGGGTTTGAAACCCGCCCCTACGCGCGGGCCGCGGTCTGTGACCCCGGCCCGAACGTTTCGAGCGCCGACCGCCTTGCCCGCTGAGACCGCCGAAAACGTTCCGGGCGAAGCGAATGCCCCGCCCGGAACGTACAGAAGGGCGCCGTCACTGCCTTTGAATCAACTCGCCGTGGGCCTGCGCCGCCCGCTCCAGCGCGGGAACCGGCGCGGGTGGATTGAGCAAGAGTTCGACGAAGCGGCGCTGATCCTCAAGGGATAGACGGATGACGCAGGTCTCCTCAATGGTTCGCCTCGCCTGTTCGGTGGTGGTGGCCACGACGAAATCGCTGACGCTACGCCCCTGAATCTCGGCTACCCGTTTGACGATCGCCAAGGCATCCGGGGTGAGCCGGGCTTCGAGCCGGGCGGTACGGACCGAGTCGCTCGGCATCTTGGTATCCTCAGGTGTTGTTCAGGACATTGTACGGTATTGCGCCGGACAAACCGGAGTGACGCCCCACTCGTTCCGGGTTCCCCGGATCGAAATGGCGCAACAGCCGGCAGCGTTCCGCCCTCAAGGGGTCTCCTCGGCGCGGAAGGCGTCCATCGGGTGGTACATCCAGTGCTCGCCGTCCGGCAGCGGGGCGTGCCAACCGAGCCAACGCCAGGCATCGCGGCTCCAGTGCACCCAGCGGCGGTTGGGGCCGTCGGGGTCGTGCCAGGTGACCCAGTTGCCTTCGGGAAGATGATCGATAGCGCTCGCACAAAGGGGCGTCCCGCCATCTTGTGGGATTGTGAAGAATCGCATGCGGCCGTCCGCGCCCGCGGCAGTTCCTCGCCGCGGATGAATCCGCTGGCGAAGAAGCTCGGGGAGAGGAGCAGGAGGCCGAAATCGCAGCCGGCCAGCGCGGCGCCAATGGCATCGGTCCAGCGCTCGCCGACCTCAATGCGGTCGTCGATCCAGGGGGAGAACCGGTAGCCGCGGGCGATAGCCAGCCGGGGGGCCAACAGGTCCAGCAGGCGACCGGTCGGGGGCCGGTCGGCACGGGCGTAGCTGACGAAGTAGGTGAGGTCCTGAGGCATGGGCGTGGCGGCCTTGATCATCGTTCCGGCCGCCGTAGGTCGCCCTTCAGGGCGACTACTCAGCATCGCGCAAGCCTGGTCGCCCTGAAGGGCGACCTACACCTGCCCGTGGCCGGAACGACGACCAAGGCCGGCGTGCCTGAGTGGTGGGGGGCGTGGGGAATTATAGGCCCACAGGAGCGGAGTTTATTCGTGGGTCAACGCGCCGGGCCGGAGGGATGACACGGAGCGCTGACGAAACGATCAGTCCAGCTTCACCTCAACGAATCGAGGCTGCTTGGGCGTAGTGTTGTCCTGGGGCTTGAAGAAGACCTCCAGGTGATTGGTTGCCGGAACATACAGCATCATCTGCTGGGTGTCGGTGTTATACAGATCGCCGGTCGGCAACGGCGACAGGATGCTCCTGGACGCCTGATGCCAGTATGAGGTCATAATGTCATTGACGTTGTCATTGACGTCCTGCGTTGATAAGGTGGCGCGTAAGCTGTAGGTCGTCCCGTCGGTGGGCGCATCCGGAATGGCTGCCATGATGTGCGTACGACGGCGATCTGCTGAAGCCGCCGGCAATGTGCCGCGGACAGGTCAATCGTCGCCTGATCGAAAGCGGCGACCTGGGAGCGGTGCCACCTCACCCCGCGGCTCCAGCCCCCGGACAGGCACTGTCGGCGGGTACTCCGACCGAGCCCATTGGGTCCGTTGCTCCAGACCTTGCCCCCGCACAGGATCAGGGTGTTCCAGTCCCGGACCACGACCCCATCGCCCCGGGCGCACACGACATCCGCGGGGCAAGCCCGCCAGGCGCTTGCACCAAACAGCGGCGCAGGCGTATGATATCAATTAGATATCTTAGGCCTGAAGGCTATATCCTGGACAATTATAGCCCCCGGACTGCGCCACCATGAGTGACCTAACTGCGGCGGCAGACGCTGCGCTTGCTGGCATCGGCAGTAGCGCGGAGTTTCCTTTCGGCACGACTGACCAGGTACTACATATGCGTCATTGGTATAAACCACTCGCGGTCGTGCTGGGGCTGGCATTTAGCCTGAGCATTTGGCAAGGAGCTCAATCCGGCGATTGGTCCCCAATCGTTTTCGCGGTCAGCTTTCTGACGATCGCCTCGGGGTTACCCCTCGGGGCGCTGTTCTGCCGTGCGGCCGGTCTTGAGGATGACGAGGGTATCGACATCCTGATGGTACTGACAATTGGCATTCTGCTTTACGAACTGCTCCTCCTGGCACTGGCATTTTTCTCACCGTTCCCCTTCTACCTAAATGTTCTCGGCCTGGCCTTGCTGCTGGTCAGCTTGGGACTACCGGCATTCAGGCAACGGATGCCAGTCGTCACGGTCAGCCCCATGACCGCTCTGTGTGCCGTGGTCTGCATTCTTGCAACGGGATTCTGGTCCATCGAAAACCTACGGCCATTGGCCATCGGGAATGAGGAAGTCGTCGTTCACGCGTGGCAGGACATGTTTATTCATGCGCGATTGGTGGCAATGTTTGGCCTTTCTCAGGGCGTCACCACGCTATCAAACTTCGACCTGTCCGGGCAGCCGATGTCGGTCTACCACTACGCCAGCTATATGATTCCGGCGGCGATACTCAGCCTGCGTGGGGGCACAGCATACTCGCTGGCCGCCTCACTCATCGCCCCCTTGGGAGTCGTCCTGACCGGGTTTGCGGCGTATGGCTTCGGAAAACTGCTCACCGGACGTGAAACGGTTGGTTTACTGGCGTGCTGCGCCTTGCTGCTCGTGCCTGATGCCTCGTATTTTGGCCTGGGGAATCGCTGGACGGGGTATAACTTCTTTCAACAAGTCGGAGTGGCTGGCCCCTATGCTGTCGCCGCCATGGGATTAGGTTGGGCACTCGTCTTGCGCGGACTGGCGAAGGAGTCGTGGCACACCATCATGGCCGGTTTTTTGCTGTGTGGGTTAAGCGCATTCTTCAAGTCGCAAATCTTCCTGGCCTACGCGATGATCCCGCTGCTGTTCGTCTGGGTGTTTCATCCCAAGCTATCCGGTAGCGCGCGGATATCATTAATCGCGGCAACCGTTGGCAGTTATGTCGCAGCGCTAGCGTTCATGGCGCACATCGCTGACGCGCCGACGCTGGCATTTTCAACTTCGGGCTTCAGGGTCAATTTGCAGGCTATTCTAGCCAATTTCCCTGCCGAGCCTCGTTTGATGTGGCAGAACCTGTTCGGAAATAATCCCGGCGCGGGGAAGATCTTATTGGTCGGCGCGCCCATGCTCCTACTCTCGAATTACGGCCTCTCAATACTGGCCCTCGGCCCCGCATGGTGGTTAGCTGGAACCCGCCAGTTGATCTCGAAGCCGCTTGCGTGGTTCCCATTGTGGATCATAATCCCGCATCTCATCCTGGCCCTCGCGACGACTCCAAATTCCGGGCCAGGCGATCCCTTTGAGGTCTTCCACAAGACCTTCGTATGGCCGGTCTGGGCGATTACTGTGTGGATCGGAGTCATCGTCGGTTTGTGGGTAGGCGATGCGCTGCGAGCCAAGTACTCGTTCGCCACCATCAGTGCCGCGCTAATTCTTTGCACACTGCCGATCATCTGGTATGGCAGCTCGGTCCAATCGGGAATAATCTGGTCACAAAACGCGATGGACCTGAAGCTGCCGCGCGGACTCTACGATGCCGCCCTGTTTGTACGCAACAATTCCCACCCGGGCGAGGTCGTACAGCTGTCCGATAACGACCCTTATCTGATGTTTCCGGCGTTTTGTGAACGACCGTTGTGGGTGATCCGTTCCGGGATGAACCTCGGCACGCCACCCCCGGAAGTCATTAAGCGCTTCAATATCGTGGCGTCGCTGCGTAAACAAGCGCACATTGCAAGCGTCTTTTCGAGCGCCCAACTCCTGGGGATACAGTGGTGGGTTTCCAAAGGACCGGTACCTGCTGACTGGGCGCCCAAGTCAGTCATGACCAGTTCCCGCGGTGGGAAATTCAGCGTATTTCAAATAAAGTGAATAATGGCTACCGCCGCGCCTCCAGCGCCTCCCAGCGGACATAGGCCGCCGCCAGCTCGATCTCAATCGCCCCGAGCCGCTCCCGGATGGTCGCCACGGCCGCGCTGTCACCCTGATAGATGGCCGGATCGGCCAGGCGGGTGCTCAATGACGCCTGCTCGGTCTCCAGTGACTCGATGCGCGCCGGCAGTTCCGTCAGCTCCTTGTTCTCTTTGAAGCTCAGCTTCACCACCGAGCGCTTGGGCTCGGCCGTGGGAGGAGCGGAAGCAGCGGCGGACGCCAGGGATTTCGGCTGAGGCGTGGGCGGCTGAGCACGCTGACGCAACCAGTCCTCATAGCCACCCACATAGTCCTGCACCACGCCATCCCCTTCGAACACCAGCGAACTGGTGACCACATTGTCCAGCAAGGCGCGGTCATGGCTCACCAGCAGGACGGTCCCGGCGAATGAGACCAACAACTCTTCCAACAACTCCAGGGTCTCGGTATCGAGATCGTTGGTGGGTTCGTCCAACACCAGCAGGTTGGCCGGGCGGGTAAAGAGCTTGGCGAGCAGCAGGCGGTTACGCTCCCCTCCTGAGAGTGCCCTGACCGGCTGGCGGGCGCGCTCCGGGCTGAACAGGAAGTCACGCAGATAGGACAGTACGTGGCGGCTCTGGCCGTCCACCATCACCTGGTCGCTGCCTTCGGCCACGTTGTCCTGGACGGTGCGTTCGGGGTCGAGTTGGGCTCGCATCTGGTCGAAATAGGCGACCTGTAGATTGGTGCCGCGGCGGATGGTCCCGGTCTGCGGCTCCAAGTCACCGAGCAACAGCCGCAATAGGGTACTCTTGCCAACCCCGTTGGGCCCGATGATGCCGACCTTGTCCCCGCGCAGGATCAGGGTACTGAGGTCCCGGATCACCGGCTCACCGCCCCAGCCATAGGTGACGCCATCGGCCTCCGCCACCAGCTTGCCGGAGCGGTCCGCCTCGCTGAGCCGCAGGCGCGCCGTGCCCTGCTGCTCGCGCCGCTCCATGCGCTCCTGGCGCATCGCCTCCAGTGCGCGCACCCGGCCCTCGTTGCGGGTACGCCGTGCCTTCACACCCTGGCGAATCCACACCTCCTCATCGGCCAGGCGGCGGTCGAAAAGCGCATTGGCCTGGGACTCGGCGTGACGGCGCTCCTCCTTGCGGCGCAGATAGTTGGCATAGTCGCCCGGCCAGTCGGTGATGCGCCCGCGGTCCAGTTCCAGGATGCGGGTGGCGACGCGTTGCAGGAAGCGCCGGTCATGGGTGACGAACAGGAGCCCACCCTGAAAGTCCTTGAGAAAACCCTCCAGCCAGTCGATGGACTCGATGTCCAGATGGTTGGTCGGCTCGTCGAGCAGCAGCAGGTCCGGCCCCTTTACCAGTGCCTGGGCCAGGAGCACCCGTCGCTTGAGCCCGCCGGACAGCGCATTGAAGGGGGTCTCGGCATTGAGCCCCAGGCGGGAGATGACCCGCTCGGTACGCTGTTCGATCTCCCAACCGCCGCGGTCGTCCAACTGCTGTTGGATGCGCGCCAACTGGGCCAATTCGTCGTCCGTCGTCTGCGCCGTCATGTGGTGCGACAGGTGGAAGTAGTCGCGCACCAGCAGGCCCAGGTCGCCCAGACCCTCGGCCACCACGTCGAAGACGCTCGCGTCTTCATGCAGCGGCACCTCCTGGGCCAGCCGCGCCACGGTCATGCCCTGGCCGAACCGCACCTCCCCCCCGTCCGGGTGGACCTCCCCGGTGATGATCTTGAGCAGGGTGGACTTGCCGGTCCCGTTGCGCCCGATGAGACAGACCCGCTCGCCACGGTCGATGGCGAAGGAGACCGACTCCAGCAGGGGCGGCAGGCCGTAGGACAGGGCAACGGATTCGAGGGAGAGGATGGTCATGAGGATTCCGGGGGAGAACGACTTAGGCGGCGGGCAACGCGCGGCACGCGATCAAGCAGGTTATCGACCAAGCGGAAAAATGCAAGGCGGCGCGCGGACACGGGGTTAAAATCCACCATGAAACAGTCCCGGCAGCGCAGAGAATACTCCATGATCCAACAAGAATATCGCGTCCAGCCAGGCAATTGGGACCAGGGCGGGGCCGCCTTCGTCGACGACGGGGTCAATTTCTGCGTCTTCAGCCGCTACGCCGAGCGGATGGAGCTCCTGCTGTTCGACCGGGAGGAGGCGATCACGCCCTTCCAGGTCATCGAGCTCGATCCGCGGGTCAACCACACCTTCTTTTTCTGGCATTGCCTGGTCGTGGGCCTGCCGAGCGGCACCTGGTACAACTGGCGCGCCGCCGGGCGCTGCGATACCCGCGAGAGCGGCGCCCGGATCGACCCCGGTAAGGCCCTGCTGGACCCCTGGGCCACGACCGTGAGCGACCGGCTGTGGGACCGGGCGCGCGCCTGCCGGCCGGGGGACAATTGCGCCACCGCCATGCGCGCCCAAGTGCTGCGCGACGACTACGACTGGGAGGACGACCGCCCGCTGCACATCCCGCTCAACGAGTCGGTGATCTACGAGATGCACCTGGGCGGCTTCACCCGCCACCCGTCATCCGGGGTCGCGCACCCCGGCACCTACCGGGGGCTGATCGACAAGATCCCCTATCTGGCCGAGCTGGGCATCACCCATGTGGAACTCCTGCCCATCATGGCCTTCGATTGCCAGGACGTCCCGCCCGCCACCGCCGCCCTGGGGCACCAGAACTACTGGGGCTATAGCACCCACAGCTTCTTCGCCCCCCACCCGCACTTCGCCCACGAGCCGGCGCGCGCCCGCGACGAGTTCCGGGACATGGTCAAGGCCCTGCACCGCGCCGGCATCGGCGTGATCCTGGACGTGGTCTTCAACCACACGGCAGAGGGCGGCGCGGCCGGACCTACTATCAATTTCAAGGGTCTGGGTAACGAGGTCTTCTATCACCTGGACTTCAGCGATCGGCGCCTATACCGCGACTACACCGGCTGCGGCAACACGGTGAACTGCAACCACCCGATCGTCACCCGCTTCCTGGTGGATGCACTCCTCTACTGGGTGCGGCGGATGCATGTGGACGGCTTCCGCTTCGACCTGGCCAGCGCGCTCGCCCGGGGCGAGGACGGCAACCCGCTGTATCACGCACCCATCCTGTGGGCGACCGAACTGGCCCCGGCCTTGAACCGCACCCACATCATCGCCGAGGCCTGGGACGCCGCCGGGCTCTATCAGGTGGGCGACTTCCCGGGCTTTCGCTGGGCCGAGTGGAACGGGCGCTACCGCGACCTGATGCGTGCCTTCGTGCGCGGCGAGCCGGGCCTGATCCCGGAAGTGGCCACCAGGCTGGCCGGCTCCAGCGACATGTACGAGGTGCGCGGGCGGCGGCCCGTCAACTCGGTGAACTTCGTCACCTGTCACGACGGCTTCAACCTCTGGGACCTGGTGAGCTTCGAGACCAAGCGCAATCAGGCCAACGGCGAGGAGAACCGGGACGGGAGCGACAACAACATCAGTTGGAACTGCGGGATCGAGGGGCCGACCGACGACCCCGAAGTCCTGCGGCTGCGCCGCCGCCAAGCGCGCAATTTCATCGGCATCCTGATGCTGAGCCAGGGCGTGCCCATGATCCTGTCGGGAGACGAGATCCTGCGCAGCAAGGACGGCAACAACAACACCTACTGCCAGGACAATGAACGCTCCTGGTTCGACTGGAGCCAGGTGCAGCCGCAGCGGCCCATGTTCGACTATGTGCGCGGCCTGATCGGCCTGCGCCGCCGTCACCCGAGCCTCACCCGCGACCGTTTCCTCACCGGCGCGCCGGACCCCGGCCTGAGCCTCCCGGACATCACCTGGCACGGGATGAATCTCGACCTCCCCGGCTGGACGAATCCGGGGAATCGGGCGCTGGCCTTCACCCTGGCCGGGGTCAGCCCCGACGAACCCCCACTGCACGTCGTGCTCAACATGTGGCAGGACCCACTGGACTTCGCGGTCCCGCCCCTGCCCGGCCGGCGCTGGACCCTGACGGTCGACACTATGGCCGAACCGGGGGTCTTTCCACCGGGCACCGCCGCCCCGCTCTTCGACCCGGTTCCCGACCCCGGTGAGCCCCCCCTCAGGCGCATCCGTGTGGGCGCCCGCAGCCTGGTCGTACTCGAAGCCCAACTGACCTGATTGCAGACGACGGTCATGACGCCCGCGACACCCCTCTCCCCGGCCCCCCCCAAAAAAAAGGGGAGGGAGAATTGGAGCGCACTCCCGGCGCGACTTTCATGGTGAAGCCCATGTTCCCACTCATCGTCTGCGACCTCGACGGCACCCTGCTCAACCCCGAGCATCGGCTCGGCGCCTACACCCGGTGCGTCCTTGAGCGGCTGCGCGCGCAGGGCATTGAGGTAATGCTGGCCTCGGGGCGGCACTTCCAGGACATCCGCACCCTGGCGGACCAACTTGGCCGCCACGGCTGCCTGATTTCATCCAACGGTGCCGCGGTCCATGATCGGGAGCTGCGTCTGGTCGATTGCCACCCCCTCGACCCGGCAGATGCACTCGCACTCATCAACGCGGGCGTACCGGCAGATGTCCACACCAATGTCTATCGCACCGATGACTGGCTGGTGGACCGTCCAGAACCCTATCTGCTGCAATTCCACCAGGCCTCTGGATTCGGCTACCGGGTGGTGGATCTGCGCAACATCGACGGCAGTGGGGTACTCAAGGTCTTCTTCTACGGCGCACCGGAGCAGCTGCAGCCGCTGGAGCAATCCATCCGCGCGCGTTTCGGCGACCGGGTCCACACCACCTTCTCGCTCCCCGTGACGCTGGAGATCATGGCCCGCGGCGTGTCCAAAGGGGCGGCGCTCAAGCGCGTCGCGCAGCGGCTCGGCATCGGACTCGACGCGGTACTCGCCTTCGGTGACGGCATGAACGACCTGGAGCTGCTCCAGTGCGCCGGCACCGGGATCATCATGGGAAATGCGGACCCACGCCTGCGGGCCGCCCTGCCCGCACTCCAGGTGATCGGCAGCAACGCGCAGGAGTCGGTTGCTCGCCACCTGGAGGGACTATTGCTGTCCGCATAGACGGTCCGTCATCCCGATGTTCAAGGCCAGATCAATCACGCCACCAACCAGGGGCAGGAATAGCACATGAACGAAGAACTGGCGCACCGCAAGATACTCGTCATCGACGACGACCTGTCGCTGCTGCAACTGACACGGCGCATACTGGAACGCGCAGGCTATCAGGTCTTCTGTGCGGTCAACGGTGCCGACGGCATGCTGCTGCATGAGCAGCAGAACCCGGATTTGATTCTTCTCGACCTGGAAATGCCGGTCATGGATGGCATTACGACGTTGCGGAATCTTCGAGCACAGGACAACCATACCCTGGTGATTATCCTGACCGGCCATGGCACCCTTGATAGCATCCGGGACGCGGCCGACCTCAATGTCAGCGAGTACTTAATCAAGCCTTTCCAGAGCACGGACTTGGTCAGCATCATCGACAAGGCACTAGGGTCTTGAGATGCAGGAGCAGCGGCGATGAAAAACCTCAGAAGACTGATTTATGTACCGCCTACCATTGCGTAGTAATCGGCGCCATCTATAACGCCTAGCGTTAATGTTCAAATTCAGCCGATCCAAGAGCATACTCGCCTGGGCCACGCTGGCCTGCGGGTTGCTGGCAAGCCTGCTCGCCACGGCGCAGGTCAAACAGGGCATCGAGCGCGAGGCTGCACGGCAGTTCGCCTTCGACTGCGACCAAATCACCCTCAAGGTCCAGGAACGCCTGCGCGCCTATGCGCTGATCCTGCGGGGCGGTGCCGCCCTTTATGCCGCGTCGATCTCGGTGGAGCGCAACGAGTGGCGGGCCTATGTGGCAACCCTGCAGGCGAGCGGTAGTGTCCCCGGCGTGCAGGGGATCGGCTTTGCCGAGGTCATACCCCCGGAGCGACTGGCCACCCATATCGAGCGCATCCGTGCCGAAGGCTTCCCCGACTACGCCATCCGCCCGCCCGGCAGCCGCGCACTCTATACCTCCATCATCTATCTGGAGCCTTTCAACGACCGCAATCTGCGCGCCTTTGGCTACGATATGTACTCCGAGCCGGTGCGCCGGGCCGCCATGGAGCAGGCGCGCGACACCGGCGCGGCGGCCCTGTCCGGCAAGGTCGAACTGGTGCAGGAGACCGGCATCCAGGTCCAGGCTGGGGCCCTCATGTATGTCCCCGTCTATCGCAACGGGGCACCGGTCGATACCCTCGAAGAGCGGCGGGCCGCCCTGGTCGGCTGGGCCTACAGCCCCTACCGCATGAATGATCTGATGGCCGGCATGCTCGGCGATTGGGAGGACCATGCAGGCAAGGGCGTCGACCTGGCCATCTACGATGGTCGGGAGGCCTCGCCGGCCGCACGGCTGTTCGACAGCAAACCGACCGCGACACCGAACGTCCATTCGCACTTCTACCAACAGCGAGCACTCGACTTCAACGACCGGCACTGGCTGCTGGCATTCACGCCCACCGTCTCGGCCCCCGGCATCGGTTACGCACCCGTCTGGTGGACCCTCGCCGCCGGCCTGGCGCTCAGCGGCCTGCTGTTCTGGTTGCTGCGCTCGGTGATCAATACGCGCACCAACGCCGTGCGCATTGCCGAGGCACTGACCGCAGAGATCAGGCAGAACCAGGAATTAGTGAGGGAGAGCCAAGACCGGACCCACCTCCTGCTCAATTCCACCGCCGAAGCGATCTACGGCATCAACCTGGACGGCAACTGCACCTTCTGCAATAACGCCTGCCTCCAGCTCCTGGGATACCGGCACCCGCAAGACCTGCTGGGCAAGAACATGCACTGGCAGATTCACGGAAAACATGCGGACGGCACCCACTTTCCCGTCGAAGAATGCCGTATCTTCAAGGCCTTCGCCACCGGAGAGCGGATGCACGTGGACGATGAGGTGCTGTGGCGTCGCGACGGCACGGCCTTTCCTGCCGAGTATTGGTCATATCCACAAGTCCTCGACGGGGTGGTGACCGGGGCGGTCGTGACCTTCCTGGACATCACCGAGCGCCGCCGGGCCGAAGAAAGACTCCACCTCGCCGCCAGCGTCTTCACCCATGCCCGCGAGGGCATCATGATCACCGACGCCCACGGCACGATCATTGATGTCAACGACGCCTTCAGCCGGATCACCAGTTACAGCCGCGACGAGTCCCTGGGGCAGAACCCGCGCATGCTGAGTTCCGGCCGGCAGGAAAAGGGGTTCTACGCCACCCTGTGGCGCGATCTGATGGAGAAGGGTCACTGGTATGGAGAGGTCTGGAACCGGCGCAAGAGCGGCGAGGTGTATGCCGTGATGGAAACCATCAACGCCGTGTTCGACGCCCAGGGTCACATCCGACAGTACGTGGCGCTACTCTCGGACATTGCACACTATGATGCGCTGACCGGCCTGCCGCAGCGGGTGCTGCTGACCGACCGTCTGCAACAGGCCATCGCCCAGGCCCAGCAGCAGACGCGCCCGCTGGCGGTGGCCTGCCTCGATCTGGACGGTTTCAAGTCCATCAACGACCACCATGGGCACGAGGCCGGCGACCAATTGCTGATCGCCACGGCGACCCGCGTCAGGCATGTCCTGCGCGAAGGCGACATCCTCGCCCGTGTGGGTGGGGACGAGTTCGTCGCCATACTACCCGACATGGCCCACCTCCAGACCGCTCTGCCCATGATCACCCAGCTGCTCGCTGCGACAGCCCAGCCGGTGCCGGTCGGCGAGTGCGTACTCCAGGTCACCGCCAGTCTCGGCATCACCTTCTACCCGCAGCCGCTGGCGATCGATGCGGAGCAACTGCTGCGCCAGGCCCACCAGGCCATGTATCAGGCCAAATTGGCCGGTAAGGGCCGCTACCTGGTCTTCGACACCGCGGCGGACAGCAGCGTTCGCGATCGCCACGAAGGTCTGCAACAGGTCCGGCGTGCCCTGACCTCACACGAATTCGTGCTGCATTATCAGCCCAAAGTGAACATGCGCACCGGCACGCTCATCGGGGCCGAGGCCCTGATCCGCTGGCAACACCCGCAACACGGGCTGCTGTCGCCGGCGCAGTTTCTGCCGCTGATCGAAGATGACGCGTTGGCGGTGGAGATCGGCGAGTGGGTGATCTCCACCGCCCTGACCCAGATGGAGTCCTGGCAGGCGCTCGGACTGACACTCCCGGTCAGCGTCAATGTCGACGCCCGCCAGCTGCAACGTCCCGAATTCGTCCAACGCCTGCGCAAACTGCTGGCGGCGCATCCCCATCTGCGCCCAGGCGACCTCGAACTGGAGGTACTGGAAACCAGCGCGCTGGCAGACTTGGCCCACGTCTCCCAAGTCATCAATGCCTGCCGCGGCATCGGGGTGTGGTTTGCGCTGGATGACTTTGGTACGGGTTACTCCTCGCTGA
The DNA here is from genome assembly GCA_903837595.1 of uncultured Thiodictyon sp. Taxonomy (GTDB): domain Bacteria; phylum Pseudomonadota; class Gammaproteobacteria; order Chromatiales; family Chromatiaceae; genus Thiodictyon. Next base: position 8,195 of record CAILVI010000067.1, on the reverse strand, counting down.
CCTATCTCAAACGCCTGCCGGTGCGTGAACTCAAGCTCGACCAGAGCTTCGTTCGGGGCATGCTCGACGACCCGTATGACCTGGCGATTCTCAACGGCGTGCTTGGCCTGGCCATCGCCTTCCACTGCCAGGTCATCGCTGAAGGGGTGGAGACGGTGGAGCACGGCGAGTTGCTGCTGCAACTCGGCTGCGAGTTGGCCCAGGGCTACGGCATTGCCTATCCGATGCCGGCCGCCGATCTGCCGGGCTGGGCGGCGACCTGGCGGCCCGCCCCGAGCTGGGTCGAACTGCCGACACTCGACCATGACGACTTACCGCTGCTCTTTGCGAGCACCGAGCACCGTGCCTGGATGGCCGCCTTGGTCAGCCATCTCAAGGGCGAGCGCGACACCCCACCGTCGCTGGATCACCACCAGTGCCCATTCGGCCAATGGCTGAATGCGCAGGGCCGCAGCCGTCATGGCGCACAGCCGGCCTTCCAGGCCATTACCCCGCTGCACCAGCGGGCGCATACGCTGGCGGCCGAGTTGTGTGTACTCCATGCCACGGGCCAGGCCCCGCAGGCGCTGGCGAGGCTGGGTGAACTCGACGACCTGGGTGCTGCCGTGCTTGAACAGTTGAGGACCCTGGTGCAGGCAAACCGCCAGGAGGGCTCGAACCCAGGCCATATATCAGGCCAAGATGGAGGGCAAGACCCGTTACCGCGTCTTTGATTCCGGGCGACCGGCCTGACGTCCGCCAGCAACGCACGCGGGGTAGGTCTACCATGTCGGTCAGGGCCGGCGGGTCCGCAGACCCGACCAACGACCGGGACCGATACACCCATCAAGGCCCAGCCCGGGCCGCCCAACGCCGCCTTCGACGCTTCCGTCGGGGACGAAGCCTCGCTCAGTCACACCACACGAGCTGCCGGCGATGACCCACGCAATCCGCGATCCAGCCAATCCCACACCCACCGACGGCCCACCGACCGGCCGCGCCGAGATCCGACGCCAGGAGGCGTTGCTGAAGACCGGGGCCTTGCAGGACGCGATCTTCAATAGCGCCAATTTCTCCAGCATCGCCACCGACGCGCAGGGCGTCATCCAGATCTTCAACGTCGGCGCAGAGCGCATGCTGGGCTACGACGCCGCCGACGTGGTGAACAAGATCACCCCGGCCGACATCTCCGATCCTCAGGAGGTGATCGCCCGCGCCAAGGCGTTGAGCGTTGAGCTGGAAACCCCGATCACGCCGGGCTTCGAGGCCTTGGTCTTCAAGGCCTCACGCGGCATCGAGGACATCTACGAGCTGACCTACATCCGCCAGGACGGCAGCCGTTTCCCGGCCGTGGTGTCGGTGACGGCGCTGCGCGACGCGCAGGACGCCATCATCGGCTACCTGCTGATCGGTACCGACAACACCGCGCGCAAGCAGGTCGAGGCCGAGCAGCAGGTGCTCAGTCAGCGCCTGCGCGACCATCAATTTTATACGCGCTCGCTCTTCGAATCCAACAGCGACGCGCTCATGACTACCGATCAATTCGGCATCATCACTGACGTCAACAAACAGATGGAGGCACTCACCGGCTGCACGCGCGACGAACTGATCGGCGCCCCGTTCAGCAACTGCTTCACCGATCCGGCGCGGGCCGAGGCGGGCATCAAACAGGTACTGAGCGAAAAGAAGATCACCAATTACGAGCTCACCGCACGCTCCCGCGATGGGAAGGAGACCGTGGTCTCCTACAATGCCACCACCTTCTATGATCGGGACAGAAAACTCCAGGGGGTGTTTGCCGCCGCCCGGGACATCACAGAACACTTATGCCTGGAACAGGTGCTGCAGGAGAAGAACGCCGCACTCTTGGAGGCCAACAAGGAGTTGGAGGACTTCGCCTACTCGGTCTCCCACGACCTGCGTGCGCCCCTGCGCGCCATCGATGGCTTCTCGCGCAAGGTGATCATCGGCTATGGCGAGCGGCTCGACGAGGAGGGGCGACGCCAACTCCAGGTGGTGCGGGACAACGCGCAGCGCATGGGGCGATTGATCGACAATCTGCTGGCATTCTCGCGCATGGGACGGCGCGAGGTCGTCCTGCAACCGCTGGACATGGGCGCCATGGTTACGGGCGTGGCCGACGAACTGCGCGCCGCCGAACCGCAGCGCTCAATCGTCTTTGCCTGCGCCCCACTACCGCGCGCCTGGGGCGACGCCGCCATGATGCGGCAGGTCTGGGTGAACCTGCTCAGCAATGCCTTCAAGTTCTCGCGCCGACGCCAGACCGCACACATCGAGGTCGGCGGCCACACGCAAGGCGGGGAATGCCTCTATTGGGTCAAGGACGATGGCGCCGGTTTCGACATGCAGTATGCCGGCAAGCTGTTTGGTGTCTTCCAGCGGCTGCACCGCGAGGATGAATTCGAGGGTGTCGGCTGCGGTCTGGCCATCGTCGCACGCATCCTGCAACGCCACCACGGCCGTATCTGGGGCGAGGGCACCCCGGACGCGGGCGCTACGCTGCACTTCGCCCTGCCCCTGCCATCCGTCACCCCCCCCGTTACGCAGGACCCATAGCATGAAGAAGCATGAGCAGGAATTGCAGATCCTATTGGTGGAAGACAACGCCGCCGATGCCGAAATGACCATGGACGCGCTGCGCCAGGCGCGTCTGGTCAACCAGGTGCAGTGGGTCAAGGACGGTGCCGAGGCACTCGACTTTCTGTTCGGCCACGGCGCCGAAGCGGCCGCGGCCGGCAACCGCCTGCGCCTTGTCCTGCTCGATCTGCGGCTGCCGCGGGTGGATGGGCTCGATGTGTTGCGCGCCCTGCGCGCCGATGAGCGCACGCGCCGCCTCCCGGTGGTGGTGCTAACCTCCTCCCACGAGGAGGTGGACGTGGTGCGCGCCTACGACCTGGGGGTCAACAGTTATCTGGTCAAACCGGTCGAATCAGAGGCATTCATGTCGGTCGTAGGTCAGATGGGGCTCTATTGGATGCTGCTCAACCGCGCTCCCGGCGACACCCGATGAGCGCTCAAGAGCGGGTGCCGCGGCACCCCATCGATTTGATCCTGGTCGAGGACTCGGCAACCGATGCCGAACTGATCGCCGATGCCTTGGCGGAGCTCGGCCTCGCTATCGTGATACGACGGGTGGAGGACGCGCCGGGACTCACTGCTGCACTCAACGAACGGTTACCCGACGCTATCCTGGCCGACTGGACCCTCCCCTTGTATTCTGGCCAAAGCGCGCTGGCGCTGGCCCACGCGCGCTGCCCCGAGGTACCGTTCATCTTCGTTTCCGGCACCATCCCGGAGTCCGCCGCCTTTGAGGCGCTACGCCAGGGGGCGATCGACTATGTCCTAAAGCATCAACTGTCGCAAGTCGGCCCAGTCTTGACCCGCGCCCTTGACGAGGCACGAGCGCAGCAGTCACTGCGCGAGAGCCTGGCGTTCAATCGCACGATCCTGGACTCAGTCAGCGCCGAAATCGCCGTCGTAGATCGCGAAGGAGTCATCCTTGCGGTCAACATGCCTTGGCAGCGGGTCGCGTCGGAGAATGGGATCGAACCGGGCCAGCCGACACCGGGCACCGGCATCGGCGCCGATTATCTGGCGGTCTGCTGGAGCAGCACCGACTGCGCATTGGATGATGACGCCCTATGCGCCGGCAACGGCATTCGCGCCGTATTGGATGGGCGCCTGAGTGACTTCCACATGGAGCTTCCCTGTCATTCGCCTCAGCAACAACGCTGGTTCAAGATGAGTGTCACGCCGCTGGTACGCGATGCCGGGGGCGCGGTCATCACGCATACCGACATCACTGAACGCAAACAGGTGGAGATCGCGCTTCAGAAATCCCGCGACCTGCTCCAGTCGGTCCTGGAAAGTGTGCCGGCCCGCGTCTTCTGGAAGGACCGCGATTCGCGCTATCTGGGCTGTAATCCCCAATTCGCGAAAGATGCCGGATGCTCCGATTCGGACGATCTCATCGGTAAGACGGACCGTGACCTGGCATGGGCAGATCAGGCCGACATCTATCGCGCCGACGATCAGGCGGTGATGGCGTCTGGCCATCCCAAGCTGAATTATGAGGAGCCGCAGTCGACGCCCGACGGTAACCGGATCTGGCTGCGCACCTCAAAGGTGTCGGTGCGTGATGAAGGCCATCAGGTCATCGGCCTGCTGGGTGTCTACGAGGACATCACCGAGGCGAAGCACGACGCCGAGGAACTGGATCACCATCGCCACCACCTGGAGCAACTGGTCGAGATGCGGACCCATGAGTTGGAGTGCGCCAGGTCTGAGGCCGATCGCGCCAATCGCGCCAAGTCCGAATTCCTTTCCTGCATGACCCATGAGCTGCGCAGCCCGCTCAATGCCATCCTCGGCTTCGCCCAACTGCTGGAGTTCGATACCTCACCGCCGACCCCCACCCAACAGGAGAGCATCACCCAGATCATTCAGGCCGGCTGGCATCTGCTGAGTTTGATCAACGAGATACTGAATCTCGAGAAGGTCGAGTCCGCACGGGCGCCAGGGTCTCTGACGCCGGTGTCGCTGACACCGGTGGCGCTGACCCCGATAGCATTGCAGCCCGTGTTGCTGGCGCAGGTGATCCGCGAGTGCCGGGACATGATCGTGCCGCAAGCGCGCCAGCGTGGCATTCAGGTCACTATCCGCCAGTGCGATACGCCCTATAGTGTCTATGCCGATCCGCTGCGGGTGAAGCAGGTGCTGATCAACCTGCTGTCCAACGCGATCAAATATAACAACACGGAGGGGACGGGAACGGTCGAGGTGGACTGCGCCGCGGCGGCGCCGGGACGCGTGCGCGTGAGCGTCAGAGACACCGGGGCGGGACTGGCCCCGGAGCAACTGGCGCAGCTCTTTCAGGCGTTCAATCGCCTCGGGCAGGAGACGGGCGGCGAGGAAGGCACGGGGATCGGCCTGGTGCTGGCCAAGCGGCTGGTGGAACTGATGGGGGGTGTCATCGGGGTGGACAGTGCCATCGGGATGGGCAGCACCTTCTGGTTTGAATTGAGCGTGAGCGATGATTCCCTAACGGCGCCGACGCTGGACGATACGACTGACGCCGGCGACCCGGCAAACTATGAAGAGAGCGATTGACTATGATCGATCCATCGGCAATTCTGAACGCCGGCATCCTGATCGTTGACGATCTGGAAGTGAATGTCACATTGCTCACACGCATGCTGGGTTCCGCCGGGTATCGCTCCGTCACCTCGACGATGGACCCGTGCACCGTCTGCGCCCTGCATGCCCAGCATCGCTACGACCTCATCCTGCTCGATCTGCTGATGCCGGAGATGGACGGCTTCCAGGTAATGGAAGGGCTCAAGGCGATCGAACCGGACGGATACCTGCCGGTGCTGGTGATCAGCGCCCAACCAGGACAAAAGCTGCTGGCGCTTAAAGCCGGCGCACGCGATTTCGTCAGCAAGCCATTCGAGCTGCCCGAGGTACTGGCGCGGGTGCGCAACCTGCTGGAGGTGCGCCTGCTGCACAATGAATTGCACCAATGCAACGACGCGCTGGAACAACGCGTGCTGGAGCGGACCAGCGCCCTGCAGGACAGCTATCTGGAAACCATTTTCACCATGACGCGCGCGGCGGAGCACAAGGATGAGGACCTTGGCTCTCACGTGCAGCGTATCAGCGCCTTCAGCCGTGTGCTGGCCGGACTGCTCGGCCTGGATAGCGGCTTCGTGGATACGATTTTTTTCGCGAGCCCGATGCACGACATCGGCAAGATCGGCATCCCCGACCGGGTGCTGCTCAAGCCGGGCGCCTTGACGCCGGACGAGTGGGAGATCATGCGGCAACACACCACGATGGGCGCCCGGATCCTCGGCAACGGCACCTCGCCCTATCTCAAGATGGGCGCCGAGATCGCGCTGAGCCACCACGAGCGTTGGGATGGCGGGGGTTATCCGCAGGGCCTGCGCGGTGAGGCCATTCCGCTGGCAGCGCGCATCATGAACATCTGCGACATCTATGACGCGCTGCGCAGCCGTCGCCCATACAAGCCCCCCCTCGACCATCGCCAGACCATGGACATCATAACCCACGGCGACGGCCGCACTGCGCCTGCGCACTTTGATCCGGCCATTCTGGCGACCTTCCTGGAGCACCATGCCCGGTTCCGCGATATCTTTGAGGAATATACCGCCTGAGGTCCATCAGGATGGCCCGGCTACTCGCTCTTGAGTCTTCGCGAGCCTTCAATGAGGGGATGCCATCCGTACACGAGCGTAGCCATGAAGCCATCCATGCGCAGCGCATCAGGGGCATTATCGTTAATCGTCGACTTGTAACCGAGGGTCAGATTCAGGTTATTATTGATCACATAGCCGAGCGTGAGACCGACACCGATGTTATTGAGTGGCTTGCCGGAGACGCCATTGATGGTCGCCTTGCCGCCGCTGAACCAGGCACCGTCCAGCGAAGCCCATAAGTTCTCGGTGAGGTCGCGCGTCAGGTGCGCGTCCAACTGAAACATCGGCGCTGTCTTCATGGTCTGCCCGACAAAATTGGAATTGTCGCCGAAGAGCCAAACGGCGGGCAGTAGCTCCAGGGTCGTTCGCCGGCCCGGCACCCATGGACCAAGCTGCCAGGTGACGGGCAGACCGAAGCGCCCATACCAGCGGTTCTGGCCAAGGTTCAGTGGTTGTTTGCTGTTGTATTCGCCGATTGGCAGCGCCAGGTCGGCCAGCAGGTCCACGGAGAATCCCGGCTCGTAGCGCATGACGTCAGGGATGTTCTTCTGCGCCGGTGGACCCAGGACATTGATGTTGAACTCGAGCATCGGGTCGCCAAAGCCGCTGGCCGATTGGCGGAACGTCCTGCCGGCCACGGTCACGTCGCCCGAGATGCGCCCCATGGGCAGGAGGATGGCCGCCATGGCCGAGCGATCGAACAATGAAAAGGTGCGCGCGTAACCGGCGATGGCCATGGTGGCGTTAAAGTCCGCATTCGGTGTCACGATATGCGCCGGATCGAAGGGATTGGTGTTGCCATTGATCGATTCGAAGATGAGCGGCACCGCATTGGAACCCGACAGGGTATCCCAATAGAAGCGCGCCGGCGTTTGGGCGACCGCCGGCCTTAGCACGCCCATGGCGAGCAGCGTAATGACCGCCAACCAGGACCACCCGGCCGCCTGTTTCATCTGAGCTTCGTTTGTGTACATGAGATCTCCAGCCTTCTTGAGGAATCAGTCATTCGTGGATCGGCAACGCTCAAGGCTTAGGATCGGCCACCATGTCGGCGGGTGGCACGAACTGCCGCTTATGGACCAGCGGCGGATAGCCAGGGTCGTCCGGGACACGCGGCGGAAGCTGATCCTCAAGGGTTTCAAACGTGGAGCGGCTGGGCAGGATCACGTTATTGGTGCGGACATAGCTGTCCCAGAGCCCAACCATCTGGCGCACCTTGTCGGGGCGCTCAGCGGCCAGGTCCTTGCGCTCGGCGGGGTCCGCGGCGAGGTTGAAAAGCTCCCACGCGGCCTTGCCAAACGGCTTGTATTGCCAACGCAGCTTCCACTCCCCCTGCCGCACCGCGCGATTGCCAAAGAGTTCCCAGGCGAGATAGTCTTGCGCGCCGCGCGGCGACTGCGCCTGTCCTCTCAACACGCGGTTCCAGGAATGGCCGATGAGCCTGGGGACCGGTCGCCCCGCATTGCTCTTTGGGTAATCGACGCCGGCAATCTCCAGAAGGGTCGGCATGATATCGGCCACGTGCATGAGCCCATGGTTGATACTCCCCTTTGGCCGTTCGACCGTCGGACCGCTGACGATGAGTGCGTTGCGGATGCCGCCCTCCGCCACCCAGCCCTTGTACTGACTGAAGGGCGTCATTGACACCTGTGCCCACATCGGGCCATAGCTGACATAGGAGCCCGGATCGCCCCAGGCATTCGGGTGGGTCTGCGACCACTTGATCGCCGCGAAGAGGAAGTCACGCGACCCGGGCGAGCCCGCGATCATCTTGAACAAATCGTTGCCCTCGGCACCATTGTCGCCGAACACGATGAATAGGGTATTGTCATACTCACCGATCTTCTTGAGATGATCGATGAGCCGGCCAACGTGAAAATCCATGTTCTCCATCATGCCGGTATACAGCTCCATCTTCTTGCCGAGGTTGGCCTTGGCCGCCGGCGCGAGCGTGATGGGATCGGGGACGAACCACAT
>CAILVI010000066.1 GCA_903837595.1 uncultured Thiodictyon sp. | reverse complement strand
GTGCTTGATCAATAGCGACATTTGATGTCGAAAGCACAAGAACGGTTTCCGAGCGGAGGTACGCTCTGTATATTACGTGACCGAGAGTAAATGTTTTCCCAGTCCCCGGCGGCCCCCAAATGAAAGAAACGCGCCAGTTCTCGGCCGCTTTGATTGCAGCGATTTGCGAGGTGTTTAGGCTGATAGGCCAGTGCGAAACGTCAGCCAAGCTTAATCGCGGGTTGCCTAGAAGCTTTGTTGCAACTAATGACGCGACCACACTTGTTCGTTCTCTTACGCGAGACAAAGATTGACTAAGCGCAACTAAAATGAAGGCTGGGTCGAACGCCCTTCTTAATTTATATAAATCCTGCGTTAATTGCTCTGATGTTCTGACTAAGAAATTTTGAGAATCAATAGCGGTGATAAGGTGCGCGTCAATCCTTTGTTTGGCGGATACCAGTATCACAGAGTCCTCCTCCTGCAAACGAAGCTCGTCAGAAATCCAGATAGAATAATAGTAGAAAGCGCCAGCCCTCTGAGTTAATTGATAATTGGTAACAAGTGAATATTTTTTCCCGGTTAGCCGCTGGAGCTCGGTCTTCTCGATTACAATGTCAGCTTGAAACCCATCAACAAGCTTTGCAATTGGCAATGATAGATCTTGGATTATTGATGCGCTTTCTTGGGTAGCGTCGCCACTCATCCTTTTTTTTGTCGACGCAATGTTATGAGCAGGCACCACTGAAACCATCGCATTTTCTGGTCGACCATAAGAAAGGCGGGGCAAGGCGAAATTCTCAGTCTCTAATTTTTCGCGCGTGCTCGCAGGCGAGAAGCCGACTTTCGGAGACGCTTCGTCCGTTACGTGAGCCGATAGATAACAAATGGCCCATAATAGGTCATGAAGAGCTATCTCATCGAAAACAACTACCCCGGAAACACGTATTCTTGATAACGTCGCTGCGGCGGCTGCTTCAGCGTCAAGATACTGTCCAACGGATTGATATGGAAACTGTCCAGACTCGATGACAGTCAAAGCGTTGGGATGTAACCGCTTTCTCACAGGCTCCGCTCGCGCCAAGTCCTTGAAACTCATGTTCCGAATGCGTAATGGAACCCCTCTCAAAATTGAATCTGGCATAGGATTTCTCAACTTATTACTTGTCTATTGGAGCGTAACCCAGGCAATGATACCATCGCTTTTCGCCTGCACCTATTCCTCATTGCCAACCCCTAACTTCAAGCAATTTTTTGTGTCGATTAGTTAAAGCATAGAAAACTCATGCCGGCGCCGTTTGAGCCAGAGACACTCCACGTGCTGGATGCGCTTTAATGGATCGGTTAGCGAGTTTTCTCGTAGAGCGTCTTGGCGTATTGGTATGCTGTCGCGGCGTTGCTTAGGCTCGGCATCAATGAATGCCGGGTAATGTCAAGGTCGAATAATTCGCGGAGAAGATTGTCGGCCTCAGTTGCCGGCAGGCGGGCGCGATGTAGCTGGAACTGGTTAGAAGAATAATCCTCAAGTGATGGCCAGCGTTCGTGCTCCAGGAAAAAATCATTACATTTCTTGAAGTTCGTGAAGACACCTTTCTGTTGAAGCAAATATGAGTTCTCATGTCTGGGCGCTTCGACGAGCAATACAGGAGATGTATCCTGAAACAGCGAATAAGTTGACAGGAAGATGACAGCGATCTCCTGGCCTTGTGTTCCTGATCCAACTCCCGCAAAGCTGGAAGCGTTATAAGCTGCAAAGTAGCTTGCAACAAACGGCGATTCACTCCAATCTAGGAAGCGTGTCGGAACCCCATGGTGCTGGGCCAAGCCCGTGGCTCGTTGCAACGATTCTGGGGGAAAAGGTTGGTGGCAGTCGTATCCGGCCTCAATCATCGTTCCGGCGAGCCGCCGTCGGCCCGCATAGCGGACCCTACGGTAATTCCGCGATCTGTAGGGTCCGCTGTGCGGACCAGCAGCCTTGCAATCCGCGCAGTGACCGGGATTATGATCAAGGCCGTCGTATCCCTCGTCGCTTTTCGAAGCTGGGTTAATAATATTGTACCCATCCTTCATCCTCGTATAGTCTAAAGGAGTATGGAAACCAAGACCATCCGCCGCCTTTAGGAAAATGGTAATAGCTCTGACTTCGGCGTGCAGATGCAGCCGAAGATAAAGTCTCGCTGCTTCCGTCGTTGGAGGCTGCGGAGCGAAATTAATAAGGCCTCCCGATCGGAAGGCCGAAGGTATAAGCTTCCAGGTGGAATCGGATTGCCCACGAAAAATCATACAGTTCTTTCCGATTTGGTTTGAATCGAATATATTTGTTGTTCGAAACCACGGGTCCTGAAGAAAAAAATCTATAAATGCCCGTGCACAACGAAATTCTTCATCGCGATAGTATATCATATCTCAAATTACCTGATGCTCTGAATGACAGCTAGTGCGCAGGATGCGGTGAATACGCGAACCGCATTATTCTCTAACGATACGGGTCCTTAGTCGCAGCATCAATGGCATTCCAATCATGATATATCCGCGAGGTCCTCCCGCAGGGTCTCTGCACTGAACTGGAAGGGCGATCCCCCCGCCTGCGACAGGGCGTCGATGAAGCCCGCTCGGTTGAGCCCTGCGATCTCCGCGGCCTTGTCCTGGCTGATCCTTCCCTGCGCATACCACTGTATGGCGGCGGCGATGCGCATTTCCCGGGCCAGTCCGGACGGGTCGAGACGCAGGACGGAGCAGGCGCCTTCGGGCATTGGAACGCAGAGGTTGATCATGGCAATGCTCCGGCCGATCGATATGACTACTTGGGCGGGTGCCAGCCGGCGAGTGCCCAGAGACGGCGCGCCGGGACGATGTAAGGATTGTTGAGATTCAGCGCGGTCACGGTCGCGCGTCCGGTCGGCGTCAAACCGACGATCCAGGTTGCGTCCTCGGCCCATGCGAAATGTTCGATCCAAGGCTGGCGACGCGGATTGAACAGCGGTATCCACACCCCAGTTTCCGGGTCCTGCGCCTCGACCTGGATTCCCTTGTAGCTATTGCACCAGGCGCAGGAGAGCCAGAGGTTGGATTCGTGGGAACTTCCGCCTCGGGCACGCGGAACGATGTGCTCCACGTGCATCTGCGCGCCGCTGACACGCTGATCGGTCATGCAGTAACCGCAACGCTGGCGGGCAGCGGCAGCAACACGCTCTCGCAGTGCCTTGGATACGCTGTCGCCCATCACGCCGCCGCGGCTTGCCCAAGTAATGCCTTGCCGCTGCGAATGCTCAGCAGTGCATAGGCCCGGGCCTTCTGCAGGGTGACCGCGCCGTAGCGCTCACGCAACAGTGCAAGCTCGGCCTGCTCTTCAGACGTTAGTCCGGCCGCGCGTTGTCCGAGTTCCGAGAGACGCTGTTGTTCCGGTTCCGACAGGGTGCTGCGAGCGATTGTAAGCAGTGATCCATCGCCCAGCCAGGTCATTTCCAGAAGCCGAGTCTGAAGTTCGGATGGTACGTCGTCCAATCCAGGCAAAGCGGCTTCCAGGACCGCGGCGAGCACCTGCTCCAACGGGCGCTGCATGAGCCGCGCCGCTTGGTGTGCCTGTCGTACCAGGGAGTCCGGTAAGTCCAGTGTCACTGCTGTCATGTCAGTTGCCCCGTCATGGCGTCGCGAACGGTTTGATTGAGGGGGAGGGTCGTCTCATGGGAAAATCGGCTAACGAGACGAATTCAGCGGAACCCTCATCGATTTGTCTGCGCCGCTCGGCCAAAACGTCTTGATGCCAGTCGGGCGACTCCATCTCTGAGTCGCTCTTCAGCAGCGAGGCCCAGATCGCTTCCATGGCCTGAATCCGCTCGGCAATACTCATGCCTTCGATTTCGGTAGTGTTCATATCTGCAACCTCTCGGTCGTCGAAAGGGTGAATCATAGCGCCTCCCGCGCCAACACCTGCCGTCCATCGCGGGCAAGTCGCTGGGTGAAGATCCCCAGGGGGCGACGACGCTTTCCTGGGCCACACCGGATCTGCACCCCGTCCTTTGAGTTCCGATCTATGCGGCCTGCTTCACAGGTACCGTGTCGCCACGCTTGCTCACAGCCAGAATCTCGATGCCGACGATATGCCCGTTTGCATCGGAATCGGCGATGATGCCAGGCTCGATCTCTTTGGTTGTCTCGATCTCGGCGGAAGTAATCTCAAAATAGGCGGCATCCGCCACTGGGTCGAATTCGAGTTTCATAGCTCGGACACCTCATTATCAAAATAGGCAGTCACCACGGCAACCGCGCTCTTCTTCGGCAGGGTGCCAGCCATAAAGTGTACGGGCATCGTCACAGGCGCGTCCCTGGGCGAATATCTCCAGGTTGGCAAAGATGCCTTCCCAGTTTAGCCCCAAGTCCTTGCGCCGGTCGGCCCCGTAGGCGAAAGGTTCACGGTCGGTGAGGACCCGGAACAGGCTGGCAGCCAGGGCGTAGAGGTCGTCCGCCAGTTGGATCGCGCCACGCGCCTGCACCTCGGGGCTGGTGTAGGGCAAGGTCCCGCCGCGGGCTGCATCGCCAGCGGGGGCAACGGTGTCGTAGTCGGTGAGAACGATGGTCCCGCCCTGGACGATGAGGTTCTTGGGACTGACATCGCCATGGACCAGTCCGACCCGGTGCAACTCGCCCAAGGCGGCGCACAGGTCCAGCAGCCAGCGGCAGGCCAGGGCCTCGGCACTGTCTTCGCCCAAGTCTTCCGCATAGAGGGTCAGGACCCCGGTCAGGTCCTGCAAGGGCTGGCCCTCTACCCATTTCATCAGGGCGAGGAAGCGGTCCGGTTCCCAGTCCGGGGCGATCACATGGATGGTGGAGAGATTGGGGTGGGTGGTGTAGGCGCGAACCTGCCGGTAGGCACGGATGGCGCCCTCGCCGTCGGCGCGCTGGCGCACCAGCTTGGCGACATAGGTCCCGAACTTCTCGTCGGAATGGGCGTCGAGTTCGACCACCTTGAAGGTCTGGCCGATGCCGCCGCGCCCCAGCCGTCCGACGATCTTGTAGCGGGACTGCTGAAAGTCGACCACCGTGTCCTCATCCCAGTAGTCGGCGGGCGGCAGGGGGGGCGGTGCGGTCGGAGCGTCGGCCGGGGTCAGGCCGGCAAGTGCTTGGGCCAGGTCCTCCAGGGTCGGGCGGTCAGTCGGATTGGGGGCGCAGCCCAGCTCCAGAATACCGCGGACCTTGTCGGAGCCAGGCTCCCCGGGCGCGAACAGGGTGAGCAGGCAGGCGCACAGGGCGGCGATGTCGGAGCGGGCGTCGGCGGCGGCCAGTCCGCCCTGACGGACCTCCTCGGCCACGAAGGGCAGGAGGTCGCCGAAGTCGACCTGGGTCGAGGCGATGGTCTCGGCGTCCTGGAGCCGCGTCAGGTTGAAGTCGGTGAAGAGGGGTTGGTTGTTGTGGCGGACGCGCAGGCTGCTCGGGGACAGGCGGCGGTGGACGATTGCCGGTAGGTTCTGGTCTTGCGGCTGGTGGAACTCGCGCAGGGCCGCGAGTGTGGTCTGGGCATAGGCCAGGCGTGCCGGAAGGTCCCAACCTTGATCATTGCACCGCTCGACGATGGTCGGGGCGGCCGGGTCGACCAGTGAGTAGAAGACCAACTCGCCGGGATAGCCCTCGGCCTCTTGGAACGAGTCCAGCAGGCTGGGGACGTAGGGGCTTTTCTGCCAGCGCTGGATGGTGTCGAATTCGCGTTTGGCCAGCTCAAGGGCCTGTTTCTCTTGGGTAGCGGAGAGGTCGTAGAGGTGCAGTATGACCCGATCGCGGCGGGTCGGGTGCTGGCCGCGGTAGATGCGGTGGAAGGCGTCGGCCGTATGGGTGGATGGGTCGGAGAGGCGCTCCAGGTTTGACAGGCCGGCGAAGGTACGCAGTTCGCCGCTCAACGCCACCGAGACTCTGGGTTCCAGCAGGCGGGCAGCCAGGGCGATCTGGTCGGGGATCAATTGCGTCCGGCCGCCGGCCGCCACCAGCTCCAGGCATTCAGACAACCCGAAGACAGCGACGCCGCGGGGACTTGGGCGCTTGGCCCCGTCGAAACGGACCGCCCCCCGTGTCAGCAGGAACCGCGCAGCGACGAATCCAGGGTCGAGCCGGGGGCGGAGCTTGCCGGCAACGCGCTTGGCCTTGGCGTCGATGCGGTCGGCCTCGCGCTCGACGATATCCGGGTTCTTGCGCAGGTACTCAGCATCCCAGTGCTTGATCTCGACGACGCAGACACCGGGCGGACCGATGATGACGGCATCGATCTCGTCGGAGCGGACGCTGGGGTGCTGGGCGTGATTGAGGTTGGAGAGGATGATCCAGTCGCCGTCGGCGCTCTGAAGCTTGGCGCGCAGCCGCTCGCAGGCGAGACGCTCGCTCTCGTTGACGGCTATCCCGCAGGGGATGTGACGAACCATCGCGGTATCTCCCTCCTGTCCTTGTTGCCCCGGCAGGAATTGGCGAGGCGGGCTAACGCTAACAGCCGGGGGGGATTACCGCAAGTGGTGCCGTGGTTCTGGCGTGTATGGGGACTTGGGTGCTGCTGGAGTGGGTCCTGACATCACTCCGGCCACCGGCACTTGCCGCCACCCGTCGCGGGCGGGGGGCCGCTCCTACGCCATAGGAGCGCCCCCCGGCCGCGATAATGATCGCGGCTAACGCCGCCCCTCGGAGACCTTGGCCACGCGCGCCTTGGCCGTAGCGAGCAAGCGCCGGACGAGACGGCCCACGGAGTCACCACCACAATGTTTGCCAGTCAGACCGCTACAATTGGCGCTTATCACCGTATAAGCTAACAGCGATCTCGTATTCTCTATCAAGGCCGGTCTGCATCACGGTGTTTGGATCAAACATCAGCACGCCGACATGCATCATGCTCACCAGTTCAAGACCCGAGAAATCTCCCGACAGCGTCTTAAGGTGATAGCGTTTGGCCGGGTCGTTGACGGCAAGCCCGGACTGGCCGAGCCGCGCAATCTCCAACACGATCTGGCCGACCTCCTGTTGCGGGAGGTTGGCGAAGCGCTCCAGCGTGTTCTGCATATACATGACCGCGTCGAGGCGCGGCTTGTTGGCGCCGTCGCGGTGTAGATCGCTGTTGGCGAGACGGTTGAGTCCGGCCATGGCCGCATCCGCCAGTGGCGTATCGGCGAAGCGAGTCATGACCCGTTTGTAGACCTCGATCGCCTCACTTTTCTGGTCGGGGCCAAGCTCCTCGAGGCATTCGCCGAGGGCCAGGCTCGCGGTGGGGTCGTCGGGTTCCGTCGCGAGCACCTGGCGGAGCAGGGGCACTGCCTCGGCATACTTTTCGAGATTGGCCAGCACCGCGCCCAGGTTGCGGGCAGCGAAGTTGTCATGGGGATCGGCCGCGAGTGCCTCGCATAGCACCTGCTCGGCTTCCTTCGACCGGCGTAGACGAGCGAATGCCACACCCAGTCCGACTCGGGCGTTCCCGTAGCTCGGGTCGATCCTCAGGCAGCGTTCGAGCGCCTTGATGCACTCTTCAAACCGGCCCATCTCGCTCAGACAAATACCGCGGTTGTAGGCGATATCCGCGTCCTCCATCATTTCGTCCATGGTTTCGAGGAGCCGCAAGGCTTCCTCGATTGCGCGGTGCTGAAGCAACCCAACCACATACGCCTTCGGCTCCCAGCCCGCCGCGCGCCCACGCCAGCACGCGGATGATACCGTCACTACACGTTACTGCTGCATCAAAGTTTTTCTTCGCATACTTGGCGGCGAAGTAGATGAGTACCGCGTTGTCGAATTCCTCGCTGCCTGGCTCACGGGCATTGTTCGGGAGTACCGACACATCGAACGACGCGTACGGAATGCGTAGAATCTCTGGGGCCTGAGGTTTGATTTTCATGAGTTGGGGATCGGGTTTGACGGGGATTGAGGGTGGCCTCGACCACCAAGAGTGTGAGTGTACCCCGAGACAGGTCGATCTGGCTGCGGCGGCGGCCCTGGAGAACCGGGCAGATGTCCTAGTCGCTGGCCCCGGCCCAGTTTCAAGATATCGCCGGCGCCGGGTTGCCGCCCTTCATAGGAGGCACTGGCGTTCGCAACTCCGGCCACCGGGCCTCGCGGCAACCGGTCGCGGCCGGGGGGCCGCTCCTACGCCGCAGGAGCGGCCCCCCGGCCGCGATCATGATCGCGGCTAACGCCGCCCGACGGTGACCTTGGCCACGCGGGCCTTGGCGATGGCAAGCATGCGCCGGTCGCTATCGGTTTGGACCATTGGCTCGAGGCTGGCAATACGTGCGGCGGCAGACGCGTGATCGCCGTTGGCCTGGTTCAGCATGGCCAGGACCCCGTAGAGTGCAAAGTATTCCTGGATGTGCAGGCGTGGCCGTTGCGCGAGGCCGTCCAGCAGCGCCGTAGCCTCCTCCAGTTCGCCGTCCTCGATCAGAAATCCCGCCAGGTTGCAGCGGGCAAACAAATAATCGGGATGGACGGCGACCGCCCGGCGTAAGACCTCCCGGGCCTCGGCGTCCCGGTCCTGATACATACGGGTGGCCGCCAGGTTACCCAGTACGATTGGGTGGTCCGGGATGCGCTCCAGGATGGCGCTGAGGCACGCCTCGGCGGCCGCGTACTGGCCATCCCGATTCAGGAGCAAGGAGTCATCGAGCAGAATCTGGAGGTCCTCCGGTAGACCGGTCGGCATCAGCTCGCGGTGGATCTGAGTGGCGAGCAATTGGATCTGCCGCAATTGCTTGCCGTCCCAGTAATCGATGGTCTCGTTGGCCGCGATCAGACCGCACTCACGCAGGTCGTTGAGGAACCCAACGCGCTCCTCAGCGGTACCGACCGGCAGGCACGCCAGGTCACGGAGGATGGCCGCGGCGCCCCGTTCGGCCGGATCGCCCGCGTAGGCCAGGGCCTCGCCCTGGAGCCTGCCCGTCAGCAGTGGCGCGGCAATCGCGCGTAACGCCTTGCTTCCGAGCAGGTAAATCACCTCGAGCGCGGCGTCGGGGAGGATGGCGGCCAAGGCATCTAAGCGTAAACCCCGGTGCCCGGCGTCGGCCTCCTGCGCCTGCTGGATCCAACTCATCGGTAGCAGTTGGTGCCATTCGAACAAGGCAGGGTAGGCCGGGGGCTCGCCGTCGCGCTCCAGGGCTGCCAGGTTCTCGGTGGCGGTGGGGAGCCCGCGGGTTCTGCTCCAATGCCTGCCGCCAGAGCGCCTGCGCCCGCTCGCCATGGCCGAGCCGACTGGCGGCACCGGCCCCCAGTTGGAGCCATTCGGCAACCATTGCGCCGGCCTCACGGGCGGCCCAAGTGGACTGACGCGAACGCTCAAAGGCATCCCAGGCGGCCTGGTCCTCGTGGATCAGCAGCAGGCCGGAAATTTGGCCATAGGCATCTTCAATACGGCGCGCCTGGGCCTGGGCCAAGGGGACACCCAGCCCCCTGGCGCCGGTCTCATCGCCCAGCAACAGGCGCAGCCGCAACGCCCAACCCAGGGCGAAGAGGTTGCCCGGGTCCTGCTCCCAGGCGTCCAGAAAGCCGGTCAGCGCGTCCTCGATCTGCCCTAGGTGAAAGAGTGAGAACGCGCGGTTGTTGCGGGCGGGGGTGATGGCGACATCAGCGAACGCCCGCACGGCACCCGCGAAGTCCTTGGCATCCATGTGCAGTTTGCCGATGTCGAACTGCTCCACCTGCTCGCGGATTGCCTGCGAACCGTCGGGCTGTTGCAGCAGCGCGTCCAGTGCAGCGGCGTCGCTGTGAAAAGTCACGGGCAGGGCGCCCAAAGCCCCTAGCGGGTCCGTGACCCGATAAGCCAACAGCAAGTGATGGCCGTCAAAGGCAAATTGGGCGAGGGTCTCCAAGGCGCGCGCGCTGTTGGGTCGACGCTCCGCCCACTGGTAGGCAGCCAGGGTAGCCGCGGCCCGGCCCTGTCCCTCGTCCGGGGCCGCCACCAATAGCGCGTTGGCGGCACCGGAATCGGGGAAGTGTTGCGCCAGGGCGCGTGCCCGCGCGATGGCCGATGGATAATCGCGGGTGCCAAGAAGGCGCTCTACGGCCTTGAGCTGGGCCGGCGCAGGCTGCGCGGCCTTGGCCAGATGGGTCTTGGACGGCTTTTTCGGCACCGTGGTTGCTCCGATGGTCTGGTGTAGAAAACGAAAAGGCCCGTGAGGCGTCACCGCCGCACGGGCCTTGCTCATCAACGGGCGGCCATTACAGCCGCCCTACCCCGCCGCGAATGAGCGGGGCACCGACCGGACTTAGGACCGATCGTTCAGCCACTTACCAATGGCGGGGGTGACTTCCTTTTGCGCCTTGCCGCTGACATAGATACCGATGTGACCGCCGGGGAAGGCGTTTTCAGTATAGTCCGTGCTGCCAACCAGGTCCTTCATCGCCCGGGAGGCGGCCGGGGGCACCAGATGGTCCTGCAGGGCGTAGACGTTGAGCAGCGGGCAGGTGAGGTTCTTGAGGTTGATCTCATACTCACCGATCACGACGCCGCCGTTGATGAGTCCGTTCTTCTGGTAGAAATCCTTGGAAAATTGCCGGAAGGTCTCCCCGGCCTGGTCGGGGCTGTCGAAGATCCACTTCTCCATCCGCAGGAAGTTCTTGACCTTATCAGCATCCTCCAGCACGTCGACCATGTTGACGTATTTCTGGCCGGCCAGGGCGAAGGGCTTCAGTGACAGGAAGGTCCAGTTCAGCAATTCACCGGGGACATTGCCCATGGTGTCGACCGCCAGGTCGATGTCCATGGCCTGCACCCAGCTGGAGAGCAGGTTGCCGGGGGTCTGGAAGTCCACCGGGGTCACCATGGTTACCAGGTTCTTCACCTTGTCCTGGTGCATGGAGGTATACATCAGGCTGAAGACGCCGCCCTGACAAATCCCCAGGATGTTGATCTGCTCCAGCCCATGGGCCTCGCAGATGTAATCCACGCAACGGTCCAGGTAGCCGTTGAGGTAGTCATCCAGGGTCAGGCAGCGGTCGGCCCCGTCCGGATAGCCCCAGTCGACCAGGTAGACGTCCTGGCCGGTCTTGAGCAGGCCCTTGATGGTCGAGCGGTCTTCCTGGATATCGGTCATGTAGGGCCGATTGACCAGGGCATAGACGACCAGCAGGGGCACCGGCCGCGGGGTGATGCCCTCGGGGGTGTCATAGCGATACAGGACCAGCTTGTCTTCCTTATAGACCGCCTGCTTGGGGCTGACGCCTGAGTCGATCTTGTCCGCGTTGAGCAGATTCTCCATGCCCTTACCCAGCTTACGGGTATAGTCCATCATTTCCTGGGTCAGCTTATCCGGCCGAATGTCGATTGGGATCACGTGATCTCTCCTCGTTATAGGTGTGTCTGACGCGCGCTCTAAGGCTCGGGCGGGCTACTTGCTGACTGGCTTGGCGGCGGGCTTCGTCACCGCGGCGGGCTGATCGGCAACCGCCGGACCGGCGATCAGCGCGGCGCGGGGGGCGCCATGCGTGACGGCGCGCTTGACCGGCGTACCGCTGACCAGGGCCTCGACCTGCGCCTTGATGACCTTCAGCTCATGGGCGAGTCGCTTGTTCTCGCGACGGCCCTCCTGGACGCGCTCCTGCAGGGTGCGGATTTCGGAGCGCGTGGGCATGTTCATGCCGCCCAGTTGCTCGTCGACCATGATCGACATGCGTTGCTTGAGCGCCATCTGGGCGTTGACCAGCTTGCCGTGGATCTCGGCGTAGGCCGGGGTGCTGACCTCTTCCGCGTACACCGCCTCGCAGCAGTTGACCCAGTCGTCGTAGATGGCGCGGGCCGAGTCGATGGTCTTGCCGCTCGTGACCAGTTCCTGCATGTAGGCGCGCATGCGCTCCACCGCCTTGACCCCGAGCTTGGAGTAGAAGCCCGCGTACTCTTGGAGGGCCTTCTGGTAGTCCAGGTTGCGACGCATCAGGTCCTGGTAGGCGCCCTGCTCCTCACGGGTATAACCCAGACCCGGTGCCGACAGCAGCCGATCGACGTGTTCCTGGATGCCGTCGTGGGGCATGTTGCGCAGGAAGTCGCCGGGGACCGGCGACATGGAGGAGGCCATGCGCTGCCAGTTATCGTAGGGCAGTTCCCAGAAGGCGAGCATGCGGTGCAAGGCGGTCTGCCCCTCACCCGCAGCGCCGAACGAACCCGCGAAGCCTTTCTGCATCTCCTCCAGTGACTTGCTCAAGGCACTCCAGGCGTCCGTGTCGCCGCCGGCGCCGGGCAGGAAGGTCTCGGCCATCTTGAAGAAGGCCTTACCCTGATCCATCATCCGTTCCATGAACTGCTTGGAGGCACCTGGGGCGGCCGGGGAGATGGCGGTCCACCAGTGGTCCAGGGCGGACTCCCAGGGGGCGGTGTGGCTGCCGCCGTCCTGGCCCATGGCCTTGCGATTCATCGCGATCCAACTGTCCCAGTACTTGCGCTGGGTCTCCATCCAGTCGTTTGAAAAGAAGCTATCTTCGTTCACGTTGTGGCCTCCTCGAATGTAAGTTGGAAAAAGCTAGCACGGAAAATTGTGCGCTGCAACAAACTCCGCTATCATCCGTTGAAATCGGGGCCGGCACCCCCTCGTCGCGGCGTCGACCGCCGGTGTAGCCGCCCCTCGGCCGTCTTGCGCGATACGCGGCAGAGGCGCTTTTGAATCAGTTACTTAAATCAAGGCCAGTCGCCAATGACGGGGTTGCGACCCGTCCGGCAATGCGGACTCCGGCCAGCCACAGGACACCGTCTATGAGCGAACATCGGCGGTGGTCGAGGGATGGCGCCGGCCGTGCAGCGCGGCTGACCGGCGCCGACCCGACCACCCCCACGACCTTGCACCCGGCACCGGGCACGCTGGTCGGCGGCCGCGGCTCAGTCCACTTGGTCAAGAACTCCCAATCAGGCAGCTGCCATGAGTAGCGAGCGCATCATCAAGAAGTACCCCAACCGGCGCCTGTATGACACGGAGGTCAGCCGCTACATCACGCTGGCGGACGTGCGCACACTGGTCATGGACAGCGCCCGGTTTCGGGTCGTCGACGCCGCCAACGACGCCGACATCACCCGAGCGATCCTACTCCAGATTATGCTGGAAGATGAAACCGGCGGCGAGGCACTGTTCAGCGCCAACATGCTGGCCCAGATCATCCGCTTCTACGGCGGCACGGTACAGGGCGTCTTCGCCCGCTATCTGGAGAGTTCCCTGGATCTGTTCGCCCAACAACAGAAAAAATTGAGCGAGACCTGGGGCGACAGCCCGATCGACGCGGTGACGCGCATGACTAAGCGTAACATGGACCTGTGGTCAAACCTCCAGGACGAGTTCATGCGCGCGGCGGGCATCCCGGTCGGCAGCGAGCGCCCACACGACGAAGACCCTTGAAGCGGCGGCCAAAGGCCTAATCTGATCGTCGCAAACCAGTTCTAACACAGCGCCTTGGCGCCCCGGACACCTGACACCACCAGAGCGAAAAAACCAATCCCGAGTATTGCAACTTTCTGGCTTGACACCGGTTAGCATGACGGATATTGTGCACTGCAACAAATGCTGCATCGCAACAATTTCTGGAGAAAGACGATGACCGCGAACGACACCTTTAAGACCGTCAATGACATCACCAGCAAGGGCGTGGAGCGCATCTCCACCCTGAGCGAGCTCAACCTGCGCATGTTCGAGCGCCTGGCCACCCGTCAGGTCGATGCCATGAATCTGGCAGTGGAACACAGCGTCCGCCTGACCAAGCTCGCCACCGAGTCCAAGGGCGTGACCGAATTCTTCAAGGCCCAGGCCGAGGCGGCCAAGGAACTGGGCGAGCGCGTGCTCTACGAGTCCAAGGTCAACATGCAACTCGCCGGCCAGAGCCGTGACGACTATCGCGTCTGGTTCGAGAAGAACCTGGCCGACGTCAGCGCGGACCTGCGCAAGGCCGTCCCGGCCGTCTAAGTACAGACGACCCGAGGGCGCGCGGTCCACGGATGGACCGGCATTTTCACTGGCCGAACCGCATTTGGAGCGGCCAGTGAAAATGGGGCCAAAGCAACCCTGTTTCGCCGCCCGCCTATGGCGCTGGTGGTCTTGTAACCGTAAGAACAAGCAATAACCCGGAGGAGAGAGATAATGGCACGAGTCGCATTCGTCACCGGTGGTATCGGCGGTATCGGCACCGCGATTTGTACTCGTCTGGTGCATGACGGTTTTACCGTCGTCGCGAACCATCATCCGTCTGAGTGCGAAATCGCGGAAGCCTGGAAGAAGGATCGTGCCGCCGAAGGCATCACGATCGACACCTATTCCGCCGATGTCTCCTCCTTCGAGGACACCGGCCGCATGATCGCGGAGATCGTCGCCGCGCATGGCCCGATCGAAGTGCTGGTCAATTGTGCCGGCATTACCCGTGACACCACCTTCAAGAAGATGCAGCCCGCACAGTGGAATGCGGTGATCAACGTCAACTTGAACAGCGTTTTCAACGTCACCCGCCAGGTCTGGGACGGGATGCTGGAGCGCGGTTACGGGCGCATCGTCAATATCAGCTCCGTCAACGGTCAGCGCGGTCAGTTCGGTCAGACCAACTATTCGGCTGCCAAGGCCGGTATGCACGGTTTCACCATGGCCCTGGCCCAAGAGGGTGCGGCCAAGGGCATCACGGTCAACACCATCTCCCCCGGCTACGTGGAGACGGCGATGACACTGGCCATGGATGACAAGGTACGCAACTCCATCATCGGCGGCATCCCGATGCGCCGCATGGCGCAACCGGCCGAAATCGCCTCTGCTGTGGCCTTTCTGGCGGCGGATGCCAACGGCTATGTCACGGGCGCCAACATCCCGGTTAACGGCGGTCTGTTTATGCATTGAGTCGGGTGACGGATAACAACCACTAACGTCACCCCAGGACCTCAACCGAGTCCTCCTCGTCTCTCTAAACATGAGACGTTCTAGCCCGGCTCCCCGCCGGGCTTTTTTTTGCCTGCTATTTCTTGGCGAGCTTGGCGCCTTGGCGTGAGCGATTGCCGGACTTAGGGTAACGGCCATGGCGCCCGCGCCACCCCGCAAGAGGCAAGTGGCGGGC
>CAILVI010000065.1 GCA_903837595.1 uncultured Thiodictyon sp. | reverse complement strand
CTGCTGGACTCCCCCTAGGCCCCGACCACCACCGTGTCGCCGGAGGCCGCGACGGACACGCCAAACGCGTCGTTCGCTTGGGTGTTTGATGCCTTGAGATAGGCCTGCTGGGTCCAGACCGTCCCGCTGCGCACGAACACATAGGCAGCACCGGCAGACGCGGCAGTGTTGTCGGCCTGGTTGCCGTTCACCGCGGCGGCATTGCTGTCCTCCCCAAAGGCCCCAACCACCACCGTGTCGCCCGAGATCGCCAGCGATTCGCCGAACGCGTCCTGCCACTCGGTGTTGGAGGCCTTGAGATACGCCTGCTGGCCCCAGGTCGTCCCGCTGCGTACGAACACATAGGCGGCACCGGAATACGCAGCACTGTTGTTGAACTGGTCGCCGTCCACCCCGGTGGCATTGCTCGACTCCCGACCGGCCCCGACCACCACCGTGTCACCCGAGACCGCTACCGCCCAGCCGAAGGTGTCGTTCGCCTCGGTGTTGGAGGCCTTGAGATAGGCCTGCTGGGCCCAGGTCGTCCCGCTGCGAACGAACACATAAGCGGCGCCGGCCCCGGCCGCGCTGTTATCGGCCTGGTTGCCGTCCACCCCGGTGACACCGCTGGACTCAAATGGCGCACCAACCACCACCGTGTCGCCCGCCACCGCCACGGACCAGCCGAAGTCGTCGGACGCCTCGGCGTTGGATGCCTTCAGATAGGCCTGCTGGGTCCAGGTCGTCCCGCTGCGCACGAACACATAGGCCGCGCCGGCATAGACGGCGCTGTTGTCGGCCTGGTTGCCGTTCACCCCGGTCGCATTGCTGGACTCATACTTGGCACCCACCACCACTGTGTCGCCAGCGACCGCCACCGACCAGCCAAAGTGGTCGAACGCCTGGGTGTTGGATGCCTTGAGATATGCCTGCTGTGCCAGGGGGTCGATGGTCAGTGGGTAACGCGCCCCCGCGTCGGTGACCCGCAGCCGCAGCCCGTCCGGTTCAGCGGTGAACCCCGCAGCGATCACCGCGCCGTCGGCATCGGTCACCTTAAGCCCGCCATAGGTGAGGACGCTGGCGCCCTGGGCATCCAGAAAGCGCACCGCCTGACCGTCGGCCGCGACATCGGGCCGCAGCCCGCCGCGCACCGCAAAGGCGAGGTCCAGTGCGTCGCCCTCACCGCCAGGACGGGTGCGCAGCGTAAAGCCGTGCTCCAGTCCCCGCTGGTCGTTCACGAACCACTCCTGCAACCGTTCGTCCCAGTCGTAGGCGATGCGCGACCCGGCCGCGTCGGTGCGGACCGGATCGGTCAGTGCCGGCAGCGCGCCGCCGACACCGTAACCGCGCAGCTCCAGACCCCAGCGCCAATCCGCACCTTGCGGCTCGACCAGAAAGCCGCGACCGTCGAACTGGGTGCACCACTGCTGGCCGGGGTTCGCCGCCTGGTGGCCTCCGGGCGTCGGCACCGCCGCATACCGGTGCGCCGCCACTTGGCCGCGGATATCGGCCCACTCGGCCGCGTTTAGACCTTGGGGTGGTGTATTGGGATCGGTCGGTTGCTGGCCGCGAGGCGGCGGCGACGTGCTCTCGGAGGTTGGGAGGCATAACGGCGCCGTCGCCAAGCCAAGCAACAGGACCAGAGCACTCAGGAACCGATGCATAATTTTTCCCAATAAATGGCTTTTTTTCCACCTCGAAGAATTAAATCGCGAAACAAACAGAAAATCAATACAGACTATATCCGCCGCGCGCCTGTGATCTCCCCGCCGGCAGAGATCGCGTGAGAGCTGCCGGAACCCTGATGGGATTTCTCACCACTCATTGCCGCAGGACTGCCCGCCAGCCGCGGCGGCTGGGCACCACCAGCGCCATCTCGGCATAGGTTGCCACGACTGCCTTGGCGGATTTGATGTTTTTCAGGGCGCAGGTCGTTCCGGCCTGGCCCGCACAGTCCCCGCGCCAACCGGCGAAGACATAACCCGGACTAACCGAGGAAATACAGGTGCTGGTACCCTCGGGCGCGACCGGATTGGGTGTGCAACTCACCGTGCCGCCACGGGCCGGACTGATGCTGGTGACGATGTTGAAACCGAATTTGGTGTCTTGGTTGTTAGTCTCGTCGCTTTCCACGGTCTGGCAGGCGCTGTCGATGAAGGCACGCAGGGTCTTGGGCCCGGCCGCCCCAGCCGGCAAGCCACTGAGCGTAACCGTTTGGCTGGCACCCGCCGCGAGCACCGGCAGGGTCGCCGATTGGTCGCCCACGGCACCACAGGTCGGCACGCCGGCTTGATCGGCCCAGACTTAGAGCACCCCCGGCTCGCCGGCGGCCCTGCCTTGGTTCGTGACCGTGACCGCAAGACTGAAGGTTCCGTTGGCGCCCGCGCTGCTCGGCGTCAGGACGACGCTGGTTACTTCAAAGTCCGGCCAAGGACCGCAGCTGGGGATCGGGACTCTGACCGGACTCCAGCGATCCGTGGTAGTGCCATCACCGAGTTGGCCAGCCTGGTTCAACCCCAGGACCACAGGCTGCCGTCGGTCTTGAGGGCCCGCGTGTGATTCCAACCTCCCACCATAGCCGCGACGCCGCTCGGTACTTGACCCGGATTCCCGCGATTACGGATCGAACCGTCGCCGACTTCGCCGTAAGCGTTATATCCCCAGGCCCACAGGCTGCCGTCGGTCTTGACCGCCAGGGTGTGAACATAACCTCCCGCCACCGCTGCGGTCCCGGTCAAGACCTGAACCGGACTCAAGCGATTCGTGCCCGTTCCATCGCCGAGCTGGCCATACCCGTTGTAGCCCCAAGCCCACAGGCTGCCGTCGGCCCTGATGGCCAACGAGTGACGGTAACCCGCAGCAATCCGCTGCACATCCGGATTGCCGACTTGATAGCCAATGGCCGTCTGGTCGTCGCTATCATCCGTCCCGTCGGTCAGACATTCGTTGTCGACGAAGACGCGCAGCGTCTTGATCCCGAGTGCGCCGGCCGCCAGACCGCTCACCGTTACCGTCTGGCTGGCGCCCGGCGCCAGACTCGGCAAGGTGATGGTCTGATCGCCCACCGCGCCGCACACCGCCGGCGCGGACCGGTGGGCCCAGACCTGCAGGCGTGCGGCCCCGGCCGCGGCACCCCCATTGACGACCGTCACCTTGGCCGTGAAGGTCCCATTGACCCGCGGGGTACGCGGGGTCAGCACGATCTCGCTCACCTCAAGGTCGGGGGCCGGCGGCACGACCGTATAGCCCATGGCACTGTGGTTATTGGTCTCGTCCGTTTCCGGGGTCGCACAGGCGCTGTCGACGAAGGCGCGCAGGGTCTTGGCCCCCGCTGCCGCGGCCGGCAGACCGCGGAAGATCATGGTATGGCTCGCGCCCCCCACCAGGCTCGGCAGGGTGGCGGACTGGTTGCCCGAGGCACCACAGGCCGGCGCCGCGCCCTGATCGGCCCAGACCTGGAGGATCGCCACGGCGGCCGTGGCCGCCGTGCCCCGGTTGGTGACCGTGACGGTGGCGTCGAAGGTCCCGTTGGCGGTCGGGCTGTCGGGGCTCAGGGTGACTGCAGTCACCACAAAGTCGAGGTTCTGGGGCACCACGGTGTATGAAATGCCGGTCTGGTTGTTAGTCTCGTCGGACTCTGGGGTCGCGCAGGCGCTGTCGATGAAGGCGCGCAGGGTTTTGGCCCCGGCCGCATCGGCCGACAGGCCGTTGAGCGTGACCGTTTGGCTGGCGCCCACCGCGAGGGTCTGCAGGGTCGCCGAGCCGTTGCCCACTGCACCGCACGTCGGCGCGCTCGTCTGGTCGGCCCAGAGCTGGATTGTGCCCGGGTTGCCCGCCGAGGTGCCTTGATTCTTCACCGTGACCGCGGCATTGAAGAGTCCGCCGGCGCTTGGGTTCTGCGGGGTCAGGACGATGCTGGTCACGGCGAAGTCCGGAGAAGGACCGAAGCCGGGAATCGGCACGCTGACTGGACTCAGGCTATTCGTGCTAGTGCCGTTGCCGAGTTGGCCATACGAGTTCCAACCCCAGGCCCAAAAGGTGCCGTCGCGCTTGATGGCCAGGGTGTGACCCATGCCTCCCGCCGCCGCCGCGACTGCGGTCAGGACCTGGATCGGCGCGTATTGACTGCTGGTCGTGCCGTCGCCGACTTGGCCATAGCTGTTAACGCCCCAGGCCCACAGGCTGCCGTTGGTCTTGAGCGCCAGGGTGTGGTCAGCACCAGCCGTCACGGCTGGCACGCCGGCCAGGACCTGGACCGGGCGTGAGCGATCCGTTCCCGTTCCATCGCCGAGTTGGTTAGCCCCGTTCGAACCCCAGGCCCACAGGCTGCCGTCGGTCTTGATGGCCAGGGTGTGAATATCACCGGCCGCCACGGCCGCGACCCCGGTCATGACCTGGACCGGAGTCGAACTATTTACGGTCGTGCCGTCACCGAGTTGGCCATAATAGTTGTCTCCCCAGGCCCACAGACTGCCGTCGGACTTGAGGGCCAAGCTGTAGTTAGAACCAGCCGCCACGGCCGTGACGCCGGTCAGGACCTGGACCGGACTCGAACGATATGCGGTCTTACCGTCGCCGAGCTGACCGAACCCGTTGTACCCCCAGGCCCAGAGGCTTCCATCATCTCTGAGCGCCAGTGAATGCCAATAACCCCCAGCAAGCCGCGGCATATCCGCATTCCCCGCCGCCGCAACCCCCGCCACCAAGGGCGAGGTGAGCACCTGATTCAGCGCGGCGGCATTGACCCGCACCGTCAGGCTGGTCTCCCCCGGCACATGCAGCGGCGAGTCGTAGGTCCCGGCGGACAATCCGAGCAACAGGTTTTGCGCCGCCCCGTCCCAGTCGGCCGGTCGGACGAGCGCCCCGACGGCCGTCGGCCGGTTCAGGTCCACCCGCACCCGCACCCAACCGAAACTCGCCACTCGCTCGTGCAGCGCCTGTTCGGTCGCCGCGGGCGTTGAGGCGACCACCGGCGAGTTGCGCACCAAGTCGCGGCCGAACGTCAGGCCCAAGACCAGGAGGATACAGACACCGATGGGAGCGACGTGCCGGGTCCGCGGCATGAGACGACGAAGAACGGGCCGGAACGACATGACTCATCCCCCTGGCTGCGCTTCTTGTGTGCTGTTCTTCTTGTTTCCAGTGGCCCGGCACGGTCGATTGGCCGGCTGGCCAGCCCGGCGCGGTAGCCCGGGCGACCCCGTTTATAACAAGGTTACGTGCACTTGGCAACCGTTTTGAATCAGAAAACGCGAGCCCCACCAATGACTAACGAGTATAGCCAGGTCATATTCTTGCCTTCGGCAGCCCCGGCAACGGCCAGGTCGCGCCGCAACGCGTCGGAACGGCGATGGAGCGCTTGCGTTGGTGGCCAAGGTGGCGGAATCGCGGGCGGCGTTGCGCCGGCTGCCGGATCAAACACCGCACTGATCGGCCCTATCGGGCGCAACGTCGGCATTGGTTTCGCGGTCGCGAGCAACCGCGCCCGCGCCGCCGTGGAGCGGATGGTCGTCAGGCGGCAGGAGGGCTGACGCCGAAACCCGACCCGGAACACGTCTCACGCGTGCACCGACTGTCGCTATTTCTTCCAGTTGCCCGGCATATCGTGACAACTCATCCTGGTCGCCATTGGGTTGGCCTTGATCTGGTAGGACCACTCCCAGTTATTGACCTGCCGTGCGGCCTCGCGCGACGCAACGCCGTACTTGGCCTGGACCAGGGCCACGAGCGCGGCACGCTTACCCTCGGTTTGCGCGAGATCGCTCTCGGTCAAGTCCCCCCAGGTCGCCTTGGTTGCGCCAAGAAATTGCTGCCAGTCGCCCTGAAATTGGTTCCAGCTCATGGTTGTCACCTTTACGTTGATCTCCCCAGACGGTATCCCCAAGCTCGGCTTGAGGGCTTTGAGGCTATCGCAATGATGTGTAAGGCTTCTGTACGCTGACACACGAACTGTCCTGGCCAAGCCCGGGCACAAGTGCGACCATTGGCGCCCACCGGTCGTCCGTCGGGCAACCAGCAGCGCACGTCAATCAGCAATCCAGTGGCCATATCAACGTCCCCAGTCGAGACCGACACCCCTGCCGAGGAGCACCGCAACGACCCGGCGCCCGCTTGGTCCGCACAGTTGAGGACCCAGCTCGAAACGGGCGAGACTCCGCTCGCCTGGTTCGAGCCGGATCTGGATCAGCGACTCCACTACCGGGCTGGGCAACTGTGCCTGACCGACCGACGGCTGCTCGGACGTGATGAGGCCGCCGACCCCGGGGCCTGGTCGTCCTGGCCGCTCGCCGGCCTGGAACAGGTAAGGGCTGCCCACCGTGGTGCTTCGGGCCGCCTGGCGGCGCAGGGGCCGACCGGCCTGGTCGCCACCTGGCACTACACCGGCGCCTGCACCGCAGCGGCGCAACAGTTCGCGGCACTCTGCCAGGCCGCGATCGGCAGGCAGCAAGGCCTGAGCGCGCCGCCGGGCGAAGGCCAGGGCACCCTCTGCCCGACCTGCGGCGCCGCTATCCCGACCGGTCAGAACACCTGTGTCTTTTGCGCCGCCCCACCGCTGCCGCCGCCGGGCCGCTCATTGTGGCGGGTGATGCGCTTCGCCCGCCCCCAGGCCGGGCTCATCATTCTGGGCTTCACGCTGATGCTCG
>CAILVI010000064.1 GCA_903837595.1 uncultured Thiodictyon sp. | reverse complement strand
GGCTCGCTCTGCTCGCACGACTCATCCTTCTCGTTCGGCGGTCTTCTGGATCGTGTGACCCGCGCGGCGCAGGACCAGGATGCGTTGGTGTGTCGTGGTGTCTGCTTTGCGCCCGGTGTACTTGCCGGACGCCTTGGCCAATTGCACGCCCTGGCGCTGCCGCTCGCGGCGGGTCTCGTAGTCGTCGCGCGCCATTTGCAGGGCGAGCTTGAGCAGCAGTTCCTGCACCGACTCCAGGACGATCTTGGCCACCCCGTCGGCAGCGGCGGCCACCTCGGAGAGGTCGACCACGCCCGGTACGGCCAGCCGCGCGCCCTTGGCGCGGATCGCACCGACCAGTTGCTCGGCTTCGGCCAACGGCAGCCGGCTGATGCGGTCGATCTTCTCGGCGACGACCACCTCTCCCGGTTGCAGGTCGGCGATCATCCGCAGGAGTTCCGGCCGATCGGCGCGCGCACCGGAGGCCTTCTCACGGTAGACACCGGCAACGTAGTAGCCGGCCGCGCGCGTGCTGTGCTCGATCTCGACCTGGCGGGTGAGGTCCTGTTCGTCCGTGCTGACGCGCAGGTAGATACGAGCGACTTTCATCGTTTCTGGGGTCGGCGCTGGCCAAGATGGGTGTACTGAACTTGGCTAAGTTAGCCCGTATAGCCAAGAATGGCAAATACCGATGCTATTTGGCCATATCCTATTTGGCTACCCATCTTGGCTGCCGACGTTCTGAAACGTACACAAAAATAGGCTTAACCCGGTTTTCCGTTCCACTGCGCCTCGAACCCCCAATACAAGGAACCACTGGGCCGGCCAGACAGCGAGGTTGTAGGCGCGAAAGACGCCGTAGAACTGTCCGATCGTGAAAGGAATCCCCATGGCTGCGTAGGCTACGCATTGGGGGAGGCTAGAATCTGTGCGCTGCCGAACAAGCCCAGTGACCCGCACTCGCGTCGTCCGGTCCGCACCTGGGCTCGGCAGCAGTCAACTCTTCCAGCAAAGGAAACCGAAATGGAGTGGGCTGCTTGCGACCTCTGGCAGGCGACAGCAAGTGGGCGGGGCCTGCCTCAGCCGAACCACCGCCGATCGACCTTCCCCAGGACCCTGTGTATGTCCGTCGCAAGCGGCACTGTGTTAGCGTTGGATTTCCCCCTCCAGGCTGGCGCGATCACATGAGCCATTCAGTTTCTCCCCCACCTCGTCCAGCGCCTGGCCGCATTGCGCGACCGCAGACGGCCGTCGATCAGCGTGGCTGGATGCGTTGGCTGCCCGGGCTCCAGACCCTGCGTGCGTACGAACTCGCCTGGTTGCGTCACGACATCCTGGCGGGACTGGTGCTGACGACGATGCTGGTGCCCGTCGGTATCGCGTACGCCGTGGCCTCCGGCATGCCGGGGATCTATGGTCTCTACGCGACCATCGTCCCGCTGCTGGCCTATGCGCTGTTCGGCCCCAGCCGCATCCTGGTACTGGGGCCGGATTCCTCGCTGGCGGCTGTCATCCTCGCCGTCGTCCTGCCGTTGTCCGGCGGTGATCCGCTGCGCGCGATCGCGTTGGCGGGCATGATGGCGATCGTGTCCGGGACCTTGTGCATCCTCGCCGGTGTGGCACGCCTGGGATTCGTCACGGAACTTCTCTCCAAGCCCATCCGCTACGGATACATGAACGGCATTGCGGCGACCGTCCTGATCCGCCAACTACCCAAGCTGTTCGGCTTCTCGGCTGTGGGCGATGGTCCACTGGCGGGCATCCGGGCCTTCGTCGAGGCGGTGCTGGCCGGGCGGACGAACCGGACCGCGCTGCTGGTCGGCCTGGCCACGCTGGCGGTGATCTTTCTGCTGCGGGGCAGCAAGCGCGTGCCGGGAATCCTGATCGCCTTGGTGGGCGCGACCCTCATCGTCGGGGGGCTGGACCTGGCGGCGAGCGCCAACGTGCCGGTCCTGGGCACGCTCCCCCGGGGCCTGCCCGCGTTCGCCTTCCCTTGGATCACCTATGACGATCTGGTCCCGGTCTTGATTGGCGGCGGCGCCGTCGCGCTGGTGTCGTTCGCCGACACCAGCGTGCTCTCGCGTACCTATGCCGCACGCACCGGAACGACCGTCGACCCCAATCAGGAAATGGTGGGGCTCGGCGTCGCCAACCTGGCCGCCGGGTTCTTTCAAGGCTTTCCGATCAGCAG
>CAILVI010000063.1 GCA_903837595.1 uncultured Thiodictyon sp. | reverse complement strand
GGTGTCGTTCGCCGACACCAGCGTGCTCTCGCGTACCTATGCCGCACGCACCGGAACGACCGTCGACCCCAATCAGGAAATGGTGGGGCTCGGCGTCGCCAACCTGGCCGCCGGGTTCTTTCAAGGCTTTCCGATCAGCAGCAGTGCGTCGCGCACCCCGGTGGCCGAGGCCGCGGGCGCCAGGACCCAACTGGCCGGGGTGGTTGGCGCACTCGCCGTGGCCCTGCTCCTGATCGTCGTCCCTGACCTACTGCGCAATCTGCCGAGCAGCGCGCTCGCTGCCGTCGTGATCGCCTCGGCCATCGGCCTGATCGAGATCGCCGACCTGCGTCGTATCTACCGCATCCAGCGTTGGGAATTCTGGCTCAGTATCGGCTGCCTCGCCGGGGTGGTCATCCTGGGTGCGATTCCAGGCATCGGCCTGGCGATCGTCGTCGCCGTCATCGAGTTTCTGTGGGATGGCTGGCGCCCCTACTCCGCGGTCCTGGGCCGCGCCGACGGCCTCAAGGGCTACCACGACATCACGCGCCATCCCGACGCGCGCCTCATCCCCGGCCTGGTCCTGTTTCGCTGGGATGCGCCCTTGTTCTTCGCCAACGCCGAGTGGTTCCATGAACGGGTGCTGGATGCGGTGGCGAACTCACCCACGCCGGTGCGCTGGCTGGTCGTTGCAGCGGAACCGGTCACCAGCGTGGACGTCACCGCCGCCGACATGCTGACCGAATTGGACGAGACTTTGCATGCGGCGGGCATCACGCTGTGCTTTGCCGAGATGAAGGGCCCCGTTAAGGATAAGCTGAAGCGATTCGGGGTGTTCGCGCGGCTTGGCGAAGCGGCCTTCTTTCCGACCGTTGGTGCAGCCGTCAGCCGCTATCTCAGCACCTACCCGGTGGAATGGTTAGACTGGGAGGATCAGGGGTAGGCCCACAGTGACATTGGTGGCGAATCTCCGGACCGCTCATGCGGCTCGGTCGCGTGTGGCGACCCGGGGCCGGTCCCTTGTACATCAAGGCCGCGGCCCTGCCGGCGCCCTGACCGGGCGATTCACCCGGCTCTTGCCGACGATCTTTTCCAGATGGAGGTACCCTGACCTTGTCCCAAACCCCCGTTCCCGGCCACAAGTTCCGGGCTCTGCATCGGCTGCTGCTTATGATCGCGCTGGCGGTTCCAGTCGGCCCATCGTTCGCGCAGGACTGGCAACCGACTGGGGCGCCGTTTTATCGCGGTCTGGAATCGATTGCCGCCGTTGCCAACGGCCCCACACAGCCATCGCAAATCCATTTGGCGGAACCGGCTCTACTGGAACGGCTTTCAACCTATCATTGGAACCATGGCAAGGGTCGGACGCCGGGCGTGATCGGGCTGCGGAATACGACCGGGGCATTGCTTGGCAGTTGGAGCGCCAGCGGCAGCGATGGGCAGGGCGGGGTGGCGAATGCCTACTGGAACGCCCAACCGGGGATCGTGCTGCAACCCGGAACTTACGACGTAGTGGACTCCGACCCCGCCAGTTGGGCGACCAACGCCGAACTGGGTTTTCGCGGAATGTTCAGCGCCAGTTTCCGCCGGGTCGTGGCCATTACCCCGCTATCACCTGTTGCTTCCTCATCGGCAACCCAACAGGTGTCGGTCGGGCCGCTAAGCATTCTGGTTCCCGCCGACTGGCAGCGGCGCGACGGGCCTGCCGAGGACAACCCGCATTATGACGCGCCCGCGCCCAGCCCCGGCCTTGGACCGTCGATTGCAATCTACATCGGTGATCCGCAGCCCATCGAGGCAACCCCGCCGGTCCAAAGGGTCACGATCGCCGGTCGGCAGGTCCTTTTACAAAGCTGGGCCGGGGAGGATGATGACGTGCAGGGTTTGACCGTCATTCTGCCCGACGTTCTGTCGGGCAAGACGGCGTTGGTGATGGGATGGGGCCCACGCGGCTCTTGGGCGAAGGACCGGGTCCGGATATGGGCGATCTTCAATTCGATCACACTTGCACAACCATCAGGCGTCTCGCCCGCCGCCGCGCCGAATGATGGCCAGCGATCGGGCCTGCAAAATGCCGACGGCTTCGATCCGGCAAAATACCTCGAACAACTGGGAGCCCGCCTCCAATGAACACCAACAGGATCACGCCCCGCGCCGGGCGAGGGGTTGTTGCAGGTGCCGCCCTTATCGCATCGGTCTTGCTCGCACTTGCGGACGTTGCCGCAGCCGACCCCGCAACCCCGGAACAGGTGCAGGAACGGCAGCGGAAAATGGTGGCGCAGGAGCTGTCAAAGCTAAATGCGGACATGCTCACGCTGCTGTTCAATCACATCGGGATAACTCCGAGTGTCGATTTCAACAACTGCATGTGTCCTGGCGGGTTCCACGCCTATGCCGGAGCGGATGCAGGCGGCCCGTGCCGGCGTATCGGGCCATTGGGGGGCACCAGTTGGACAGGCTATGATATGAACACACTGCTGGGCTGTGCAGCCAGTGTGCCGCTTGCCGACGGCAGCAACCTTCTGGACAAGGTCGCGCAGGCGGCAAAGCCCTCCCGGGCCTCGACCACGCCGACGGCCGACACCACCGGGGCAAAGCTGCGCAAGCAGGTCATCACGCTGGAGAAAGCCTGCCTGCCGGTGGGTGATCGCATCTATGCCATTCTGGACGAATACGACAAGCAATATGCCGGCTACGAACGCGCCGTCAAAGCCTTTGGGCATCCCACCTGGACCAGTGGCACGCCGCCGGCCCGGCCGGCCAGCGAGCCGCTGGTGGACGAGATTTATGCCGCCCTGCAGGCAGCGCCCGATCCTTGCGAACAGGCGGCCGAGGTCAACCTGATCGCCGAGCGCAGCAGCGTGCGCAGCACCACCGGCATGGCGGTGGATATTGCCGCGGTCTGGGTGGTTCCCGGCGCCGACGACGTTCTGGTCATGATCGCCAGGCACCCAGTCCTTGATCTGCTGTCCAACGCCAAGAACTTGGTCAAGTCGATGGACATCTGGCGCGACCAGCAAAAGGTCGAGGTCTACAGCGGCGCCATGCAGGAGGCGCGCAAGGTAATCCGTAGCAACCGCCCGATCACGCAGGGCGGCTATGACAGCATCACCGGCAGCTATGATGACGAATCGCAACTGCTGCGCGAAAAGGTGGCGCAGGCGCAGGTCGCGCTCGATGCAGGATTGAGCGAGATTGACAAGATGGCGCGTGACAACCGCCCGGTTTCCGGTGCCCCCGGCGCACAGCACATTCAGTTCGAGAACTCGATCAGGATGGAGGAAAACCACGCCTTCGGGGTCTATGACGAAGTCGTCCGCGACGTCTCCCTGCGGCTGAACCAGATCGCCTTTACCAAGGCAGCGCTGGAAAAGCACTTGGCACCCAGAATAGGTCTGTCCTGCGAACAATTCATTGCAAGTAACTGCCATGAATGACGCACGACCTGCGCCGTTTTGTTCCGACCCTTTGAGCTTAACCTGCCAATGAGACTTTCTTCCAGTTTGGATGAGCGCAACAGCGACAGGTCCGCGACCGTAGCAAGGATCTCGACGCCCGGCTGCGGTGAAGCGCTGCAGGCCCGACACCCAGTGCCGGGAGGTCGGTCGACCGGGTTCGTGCCGGACCAGGCCAATGACGTGCGCCTACGTTCGTTCGGGAATTTCGAACTACGCGAGAAGAAGGAGCGCCCCGGGCGCAATCCGAAGACCGGCGACGAGATCCCGATCACCGCCCGCCGTGTCGCGTGCTGTATCGTGGCTGATAAGGTTCTTTATGTGAAGTCGTCGGGGCAAGATCCGAGCGGCGCAACATAACGCCGGCCGCTTCCCGCGCCAGGGGGCCTGCTCCCCGCTAGCAACGGCCCCCACCCCCTCCCGGCGTCAGTCGTAACTGTTGCCATATCCTGTCCACCAGGATAGGATGCCGCACCATGATAAAGCACACCTGTCCCCCAGACATTGTTAAGCGGCTCAAGAGAGCCGAAGGCCACCTCAAAAGCATTATCGTCATGCTGGAGGAAGGGCGCGGCTGTTCAGAAATCGCCCAGCAGCTTCAAGCGGTAGAAAGCGCCATCGGCAGTGCCAAAAAGACGTTGGTTCATTACCATATCGATCATTGTCTTGAAGAGGCGGTACGCGAAGGCGTTCAAAATGCAGGCGACACCATCCGCGAGTTCAAAGCGATCACAAAATACCTATAGCGGATAACGCGGAACAGTACCAAAGCCTAGGTAAGATTGAAACCCAAAGATTATTCGTGATATCCCACCCCACCCGAAATTGCCGATGACACATCACCACGGACATCACTGTACCCATCATCACCATGACGGGCCGAATACGTATGGCTACGCATTCGTCACCGCCATTGCCCTAAACACTGCCTTTGTCGTGATCGAGTTCACCTATGGTCTAATTGGCAACTCGACAGCGCTGATCGCAGATGCCGGACACAATTTGTCTGATGTATTGGGTCTGCTGATGGCCTGGGCCGCCGTTATTCTTGCCCGGAAAGCACCAAGCGAACGCTACACCTACGGCTTGCGCAGCACCTCCATTCTTGCGGCATTAGCCAACGCGATGTTCTTACTGCTGGCGTGCGGAGCGATTGCTTGGGAGGCCGCTCACCGTTTCTCGCAACCGCCGGCCGTGGCCGGACTGACGGTGATATTGGTGGCTACGGTCGGCATTGCAATCAACGGTTCTTCAGCCTGGCTTTTTGTGAAAGGCAGCAAAGCGGATTTGAATATCCGCGGGGCCTATTTTCACCTGGCCGCTGACGCCGCGGTGTCGCTCGGTGTGGTGCTCGCCGGTGTTATCATCATCTTCACTGGTTGGTACTGGCTCGACCCGATGACCAGTCTTATCATCGTGGCGGTGGTCGTCATCGGCACTTGGGGACTGTTACGCGAATCTGTACAACTGGTGTTGAATGCGATCCCCGCAAACATTGATGTACCAGCAATAGACGCCTACCTGCGCCAGTGTCCCGGCGTCATCGATATTCACGATCTCCACATTTGGGGCATGAGCACCACCGAGAGCGCGTTGACTGTTCATCTGGTGATGCCTGCAGGCTATCCCGGCGATGACGTTATGGATGACATCATGCAGACTCTCAAAGAGCGTTTCCGTATTAACCACAGCACGTTACAGTTCGAGCAAGGGACGACACCGCATGCCTGTACGCTGCACCCAAGAACAGCAACCACGCACGCTCATTGACGGGGAACCGATGAGCCTTTCTTTCTTATAGCATCTGGTACCTAGAATATGAATTTTCTCGATCGGGCTTTTTATAGATTAAAACGCGGTATCAAAGCGATTCGACTCTATCTGGTGTTGGCGGGACCCGGCATCATCGTCATGGTGGCTGACAATGACGCCGGCGGCATTACCACCTATGCCGCCACCGGTGCCCAGTATGGCTATCACTTGATCTGGTTCCTGCTCTTTCTGTTGCCGGTCGCCTATTATGTCCAGGAGATGACTGTGCGTTTGGGGGCGGTGACCAAACACGGCCACGCCGAGGCCATATTCGTCGCCTTTGGCAGCTTCTGGGGTTGGTTCTCCTTGTTCGATCTACTGTTGGTCAACTGGCTGACCCTCGTTACGGAATTCATCGGCATGACCGCCGCATTGAGTATTTTCGGGATACCGCCGTTGCTGACCGTCATCCTGGTCGTCCTGATCATGGGGTTAATGGTGCTGCAGGGCCGTTATTGGACCTGGGAAAAGATCGCCCTCGCATTTTGCGCGGTCAATCTGATCTACATTCCGCTGGCTTTCATCGTGCATCCGGATGTACATCAAATCATTTCTACCGGCCTGGTTCCGAACATCCCCGGCGGCTTAAACAATACCTTTTTCTTCTTCATTATGGCGAATATCGGGACTACCATTGCCCCTTGGATGATTTTTTTCCAGCAAAGCTCGGTCGTCGACAAGGGTCTGCAGGAAAAAGATATCAAGATGGGTAAACTCGACACCTTAATGGGAAGCATCTTAACTGTCTTGGTGGCTATTTTCATCGTCATTGTCACCGGCACGACGCTCTATGGTCAGCCGATTGACAGCGCGGCACAGGCGGCGCAAGACCTCGGCGGTGCCAAATCGCTGGTCGGTACGCTGCTCGCCATCGGACTCTTTGATGCCGGTCTACTCGGTGCCATCTGTATCTCGCTGGCAAGCTCTTGGGCCTTCGGCGAAGTCTTTGGCTGGGCACACTCGTTGAACCGCAAGATCAAGGAAGCACCATGGTTCTATGCGGCCTATTTTTTGCTGTTGACCAGCGCGGGACTGGTGGTCTTGATTCCGAAGGCACCATTGATCTTGATCACCCTATTTGTGCAGGTGATCGCCGTCACGCTCTTGCCGGCGGCGTTGGTATTCCTGATTCTGCTGCTTAACGACAAAAATACGATGGGTGAGAAATATTGCAACACCAGGCTGCAAAATTTCGTTACCGTGTCGATCGTGCTGTCCATCATTGCGCTATCCACCCTTTATGCGGTAAGCGCCATTTTCCCAGACCTCTTTGGCGCGCAATAAGGGCGGAATCATGAAAACCAGCAAGTTTGCCGAAATCAATCGGCGCTACAAAACGCCGCAGATTCAGATGTCGCCCGCCGTGAAGCTCGCACTATTGGCCTTGCGGCTGTATTTGCTGCTGCTGATCGTCCTGCTGGTCGTGAAATTTATTTCGCTGCTAAAGTAGAAAGATGACCATGAACACGATTGCAACAGCAGCGAGCGCGACCACGCCCAGCCGCTCTTTCTTACTCAGTGAGACGCTCAAGCGGCGGGTACTTCGAGAGGGCAAGAAGATCGGCCGTCTGAAAGATTTCATCATTGAGGAAGCGGGGGCTATCCCGCGTGTCACCGAGATTATTGTGGCGCGCCCGTTCGGCTTGCCGACGCTGGTGATACCGATTGCGTCAGTAACCTGCATCGATGCGAAGGGGATCAGCATCGCCATCGAAGATGTCACTGACTATCAAGTCGCGGTCCCTGAGACAGCCTTGCTCCTTGGCGATTTCGTGCTGGACAAAAAGGTCATTGACCTGGAGGGCCGCGAGATTTCGGTCGTCTTCGATGTCAAATTGCTGAGAATGGAGACCACGCGGCAGGTCTATGTGACCGATGTGGAGTTTGGTCGCAAGGGTCTCTATCGTCGACTGGGGCTCAAATGGTTGGCCAACAGCATCGGCGACGATGACATGGTGTCTTGGTCCTATGTCCAACCCTTACCGGACAGTATCGGTAGTTTTAAAGGGGATGTGCAATTACGGACGCTCAAAGAACAGATCGGCGATATGCCCCCAGTGGACCTGGCGGATATCATTGAGGAACTGGACAGCGCTCACCGCACGGCGATCTTCCGCCAACTGGACGAGGAATCCGCATCCGATACGCTGGCGGAGATCGAACCGAGCGTGCAGCGCCAGTTGATCGCCGATCTGGATCGTCCGACCGTCGCGCGGCTGCTCGACAAGATGACTCCGCCCCAGGCGGCCGACATTCTTGCCGTGATTCCGTATGACCAAAAGCAACCGATCTTGAAGTTGCTTGACCCGGGCCTGACTGAAAAGATCCTGGCCATCATGGATAAACAAGAGGAATCCATTATCAATTACACGTCCGACCGCTTTATTCGATTGAGGCAGGACGAGACGATCGGCTTCGTTAAGCATAATTATGCCACCGTCGCCAACGCCATGGATGTCACAATGTACATCTATGTCATCGGCCTTGACGAAACATCCGGTAATGACAAGGCGTTGCTGGGCGTACTCGATATCAAGGAAATACTCATGGAAGATGAGGCGGCGACCTTAGGGATGGTCATGAGCGAAAGCGTGGTGAGCCTGGCGCCGCAAGATACCCTGCGGGATGCACAAGAGGCATTTCTGCGTTATGGCTTCCGTGCTTTGCCGGTGATTACCGAGGACAAGACACCACTCGGTGTCATTCTGTATAAGGATGTCATGGGGCTGAAGCACCGCTTCGTATCATGACTCTACATACCATTGAGAACATTAACCTAGTATCCCTGGCCGATTCGGTACTGAGCCTGGTCACGGCCTTCGTGCTCGGCGGCCTGATCGGCTTTGAGCGTCAATACCGGCAACGCACGGCCGGTTTGCGCACGAATGTTCTGGTGGCCGTGGGTGCTGCGATCTTCGTCGACATGGCCAATCGCCTGAATGGTCATGAAGGGGCCGTTCATGTCATCGCCTATGTGGTTTCAGGCATCGGTTTTCTCGGCGCCGGTGTCATCATGCGTGAAGAAGGAAATGTCCGCGGTCTGAACACGGCGGCGACGCTTTGGGGTTCGGCGGCGGTAGGGGCCTGCGCGGGTTCTGACCTGCTGTTGGAAGCGGTGTTGGGTGCCGCTTTCGTACTTGCCGCCAATACCCTGCTACGCCCCTTGGCGAACCGGATTAACCGGCAGCCGATCGATACGCTGGGGGTCGAAGTGACCAACACGGTGCATGTCATTGCCCAACGCTCCCAGCAAAAGGAAGCCTTGCGCCTCCTTGAATCGACCCTGGAGGCAGCCGACTATGGCACTCGCGACCTGGTCATCCATGCCTTTGGCGATGATGCGGTAGAGATTGAGGCAGTATTGCTGGCGACCGCCGTTGATGGCGAGCATTTGGATCAACTGATCCGGCAATTGGCCGACCAGGCGTTTATCTCCCAGGCATTCTGGAGTCCGAGTACCACTGACTAGCACGCAGTACAGGAACAAACATGATGACCAATCTGCAAAATAGTTCTGAAGAGAACAGCGACGCCGATTCGACAGAACGCCAGTCGGCGGCCAAGCGCTGCACGTGGATCAGCGTTGCCGTCAATATCGGATTGACGATGGTTCAGGTGATCGCCGGGATCTGGTCGGGATCACAAGGGCTGATTGCGGATGGCATTCACTCGCTCTCCGATCTGCTCGCCGACTTTGTCGTGCTCTTCGCCGTGCATCATAGCCAAAAGGCCCCGGATGATGACCACCATTACGGCCACCAACGGTACGAAAACGCCGCCTCCCTGGTTTTAGGCGGGCTGCTGGTCGCGATCGGGGTCGGCATGATCTGGGCCGCCGCGCATAAACTGCAAACGGCGGCGGACATTCCGACGGTCCATGCGATTGCCCTCTGGGTCGCTCTCGGGGCCTTGGCAGCGAAGGAGCTGTTGTTCCGTTACATGCTGGCGGTGGCCGAAAAGGTCCGCTCCAGCATGTTGGTGGCGAATGCCTGGCACGCCCGCTCCGATGCGGCATCCTCGCTGGTCGTGGCGATTGGCATTGGCGGCAATCTGCTCGGTTATCCCTGGCTCGATCCGGTTGCGGCCTTGATTGTTGGTTTTATGGTGGCCCGCATGGGTTGGAGTTTTACCTGGGCGGCCCTTCATGATCTGACCGATCGCGCCGCCACCGCTGAGCAACTTACAGCGATTGCGGCAGAGGTCCTGGCGACGCCGGGCGTGCTGGGAATGCATGCGCTCAAGACCCGCAGGAGCGGGGACATGATTATCGCCGATGTCCACCTTGAGATTGACGGAAGTTTGACCGTGGCTGAAGGACACGACATCGCGCAGCAGGCCAGGACTAATGTGCTGGCCAGACACCCTGTGCTGTACCTCATGACTCATGTCGATCCGGTTATGCTTAAGTAAGAACAGGGGCATTGATTGTAATTGCCTTATTTCACTTGCTGACTAAGTGGCGGCTTCGACGGTATGCTTCGGTGTTGAGCCTTGTTGAGTCATTTTATAAGCGAAAGAGGGGAGTGACTTAGTGGCCGTAACGGGCCCCGTCCTCCTAGAGTTTCGGTACCGTTGCACATCAGCCCCCCGAGAAAGCTCCGGAGAAAAACTCGCTGATAGGGGCTTTCTGGTTCACGATAAGCAGCTTGACGACGCGCGGCGGGACCCTGATGGGGGTACGGTAACCTGCGCCATATTGCAGGTTTCTGCGCCACAACCCACGCTTCTAGGACGGTCTTATCCGTGAGCACATCAACCGCCAACCCATCGGCCACGCGCGGACGCTTGGGCCTACTGTCGCTGGCCGCCCTAGGCGTCGTCTTTGGCGACATCGGCACCAGTCCCCTGTATGCTATACAGGCTGTATTCGCTAATGACAGACATCCCGTCCCAGTGGAACCGGGAAACGTTTTAGGCATACTATCCCTGGTTTTTTGGTCGCTGGCGATCATTGTCTGGCTGAAGTATGTAATGCTGATCCTGCGTGCGGACAACCGGGGCGAGGGCGGCATCATGGCCCTCATCGCACTGGTGCGTCGGCGCGTTGGTAATCGGCCCGCGGGTAAACGCATGATTGTGCTTGGGCTGTTCGGCGCAGCCCTGTTCTACGGCGACGGGGTCATCACACCCGCGATCTCGGTGTTGTCAGCGGTGGAGGGTTTGAAAATCCTCACGCCGAAACTAAATGACTGGGTCCTCCCAACGACCCTGGGGATTCTGTTCACGCTGTTCGCCGTCCAGCGACACGGCACCGCGCGGGTGGGGACATGGTTCGGGCCGATTATGGTGGTCTGGTTCTTCACCATCGGCTTACTTGGGATTCGCGGCATCGCGGGCGAGCCCGGCGTGCTCGCAGCCCTGTCGCCGACGTATGCTCTGGCCTTTCTAGCGGCCCATCCACGGCTCGCGTTTTTCTCCCTGGGGTCGGTGGTGTTAGCGGTCACGGGGACGGAGGCTCTTTACGCGGACATGGGTCATTTTG
This sequence comes from uncultured Thiodictyon sp., assembly GCA_903837595.1. GTDB lineage: Bacteria > Pseudomonadota > Gammaproteobacteria > Chromatiales > Chromatiaceae > Thiodictyon. The sequence goes on along the minus strand of CAILVI010000063.1, from coordinate 6,993 downwards.
GTTGCCAGCCGATACGCCTGGCTTGGGGCGTACTGGTGATGCCGGCCCTGGTCCTCAATTATTTTGGCCAAGGGGCACTGTTGCTCAGCCAACCGCTGGTCGTCGCCAATCCCTTCTTTCGGCTCGCCCCGGACTGGGCGTTAGCACCACTGGTGGTCTTGGCCACGATCGCCACGGTCATTGCCTCCCAGGCAGTCATCTCCGGGGCATTCTCGCTGACCCGCCAGGCGATTCAACTGGGCTATCTCCCGCGGATGGCAGTCCAACACACATCAAGCAAAGAGCGCGGTCAGATCTATGTTCCGGCAGTCAACTGGGCGCTCTTCATCGCCGTGACGGCGCTGGTACTGGGCTTTGGCAGCTCGGATGCCTTGGCCGCCGCCTATGGCATCGCGGTGACCGGGACCATGAGTATCACAACCATCCTGGTGTTTGTCGTCGCCCGCTGGCGTTGGCGCTGGGGTACCACTCGGACCTTCCTGGTGCTCGGGAGCTTTCTGGGCATCGACTTGGCATTCTTCGGGGCGAACCTGCCCAAGCTCAGCGATGGCGGCTGGTTTCCGCTGGCCTTTGCCGCCGTCGTCTTCCTTCTTATGAGCACTTGGAAACGCGGACGCGCCATGCTCATCGAGCATCTAGCCAAAGACTGTATGCCCTTGGCGACCTTCGCGCCCCTTATTGAGGCGGAGGCCATCCCCACTGTCTCAGGTACGGCTGTCTATTTGTCGGCCCGTCCCGGGCAAGTGCCGCATTCCATGTTGCATTGTCTCAAGCATTTCAAGTGTCTCCACGAACGGGTGGTCATTCTGCATGTGGCTGTCACCAGCGAGCCTCATGTCGCGTTGGACAAACGGGTTCACATCGAGCCTATTAGTGCCCGCTTCTATCAGGTGCGTATAAACTTCGGATTCATGGATAAACCAAGCGTCGCTGACGCCATCGCGGCCTGTCAACACCAGGGCGTTTCGTGCGATCCGGAGAGTACGACGTTTTTTGCTCGGACGCGAGACACTCCAGCCGAGCAAGGGTGCCCCGATGTCGATCTGGAGACAGAAATTGTTTGTCGGCTTGTTCCGCAATGCCAGTAGCCCGTCAGCCTATTTCGGGTTGCCACCCAACCGTGTCGTTGAGCTTGGTGCGCAGGTAAACCTGGGGTGAGCGATCGCTACGCGACGTGGTTGCTCAGAACCCGCGGTGCGTAAAGGCGACCGCAGTGGGTTGTCGGCGAAGTACTGCTTCCGCAACCGCGGGATGAGCCCGTGGACCTCGGGAGGGCAGTTGATGCGCTGGACGAACACATCGACCAAGCAGTCGTAGGGATCGATGTCGTGCAGGCGGCAAGTGACGATCTTCAGCCGGGGTTGCGATGCGCTCAGCGTGCTGCTGGGTCTTGGTCTTCTTGAAGGGGTCTCGGGTGCAACGGAACAGAAAACCTAGGTAAGAGGCCAAGACGAGTCCCTGGGAGCTCTCAGCACTGGCGCAAGCTCCCCCCGTGGGGCAAGGGCCAGGATGAGCCCCGGACGCTCCCAGGGGCCGGCACAGGCCCCCCCAGGGCCAGGACGAGGCCCCGGGGTACCTGCCCCCTGTCGGGGTAGACCCAACAGTCGCGTCAGGAGGGGCCATCTGGCGAAATCGATGACCAGAGTTGCGTTTCGAGCAGTAGTGCCGCGGGCACCGACGACGCGACAGGCGCGGGCTGCGCGGCGAGGCGGGCCAGGAGGGGAGCTAGGTCGGAGAGCTGCGCCGTGATGGCGTCCGGCACGGCCAGCAGCGCGCGCCTCGGCATCTCGGGGTAGGCCGCGTCGTCCGGCGCCTGCACCACGGCGCACCCGCCGCAGCGGTGCACAGCCAGCAAACCCGCCGCCCCGTCGTCGAGGCATCCGGTCAGAACCACGCCGATCACCCGGCTTCGGTGGCTCGCCGCGGCGGTGCGGAAGAGCGGGTCGACCGCCGGCCGGGCGCTGTTCTCTCGGGGACCGAAGACGACCCGCAGACCTTCGCCGGTGAGGAGGAGATGCCGCCCGGGAGGCGCCACGTAGATCCGTCCGCGCTGCGGCGCGATCCCGTCCTCCGCCGTGGTTGCGCGGAGCGGGCCGGCGCGGTCGAGGAAATCGGCGAGCTGGCCCGAGGATGTGTGCAGAACGACGAGCACGCTGGCCGGCAGATCCGCCGGGAAGCCCCTCGCCAGCGCGCGGAGCGCCTCGACCCCGCCCATGGAGGCTCCGATCACGACGATATCGCGCGTATGCAGGGCCGGCATCTTAGCCTCCGTGGCTAATCCAGGGGCGCAAAAAAACCAGAACTCCGACAGGAATTTTACGCCGGGTGTCAGCTTCCTGCCTAGCACATACGCGCCCCGGTAAGCCCGTGGACCGCCTCGTTTGGGTCTAGATCCTCGTCCGCTCGCGTCTCAAAGCGCCGGGGAAGACCCTAACGAGACGCTAAATCTGTCTCATCGGAGCGTTCCGCTGGGGTCTACCCCAGTGAGACGATAGGCCGGAAGTAACAGAAAATCCTAGCGTTCATCCCTTACCTAGGTTTTCTGTTCCGTTGCGCCCTAGACCCCGGCTCCCACGCTACCGGACCAACGCGCCAAATTCATGCAGGCTGCCGAAAGGACGCGGTCACGGTGACTCGCTGGTGATCTCCTGCTTCGCCGTCATCCGCCGGGGCAACTCCAAGTCTGCCAGGGCGTGTCGCGGCTTAGCAGGAAGCGTTGTGCGTTGCCCACGCTGCGGCTCCCCCACGATCGCTGCGCATAAGGCACCAGACGGCACAAGCTGTGCATAAACACATACTAAACCCGGGAACCATAGACCGATTTCATAGCCATGACGGCAATGAAGGGGTATGCTCGGGATACGTATGAATATTTATCAATTCGAGCACTGAGGGACGATCGACAGTGGCTATCGGTGATAGCGTCCGAAAAAGTTTCTTCCCTGATGGACCCCAAGCGCTGTCTCTCTCAAAAGCCTTGCTTGGTCTCCTGTTTCGTCGATGATAACGTCCCCCAAGATTCATCCTTCGTGCGGTTGAATGTCCTATAGCTATATCCCTAAATCAATCCACGAGGTAACTGCATGATGAAGATCAAGACATCGCATATTTTGAGCGGAATGTTCGTCTTTCCCCTGATTAGTCTCGCACAGGCGCAGTTACTGAATTTCAATGTTGGCGATGCTGTCGAGATCAAGATGGCCTCAACCTGGCGTGCCTGCACTATCGCCGCACCGCTGGTAGGCAACGGATACGACGTGCATTGCGGGCCGCTGGACTTGCGCGTCAAGGCGGACGCGGACCATCTGCGTGCACGGGCGGTGAGCGCGGATGAGCAGGGCGTGCAGGACGAAACGAAGACCGCGATGGAGAATCGGCCTCTAGGCGATGGTGTCGGAGCGCAGTTCGGCACCCGCGAGCCAGTCACATGCATGAGCCGGAACGGCCCCCTCACCGACGCCACGGCGCGGCAATACTTCATCTGTGACGCCGAAGGGGAGAGCGCCGGCATCATGTACCTGGTCACGGACGTGACGATTCACCTCTCGCGCCCGCGGGCCTTCAACTTCAACCTCGATTCCTCGAAGAATGGGATCGACACCTCACAGCAGGTCTACGATGTGCGTGGCAGCTACAACAAATACCTCTGCAACAAGCCGACCGCGATCGACAACGACTTCTCCCGAACCCACAACTGCTCACTCTATGACGAGCCTCACGCCGAAGGCAGCTGCTACAAGGATACTTTCGACGAATGGCACTGTCTGATGACGGACTTCCACCGGGCCGCTCCGCCGAAGGCGACGAACGTCATGCCGCCCTCGGGGAACTGAACGCGCCGCTTCACCGGAGAGGCACCGCTTCACCGTGGTGCCGGATTGGGTGTGTGAGGTGCTCTCAAAGTCTACGGCCGGTACCGATCGCGAGGTCAAGATGGCGATCTACGCACAATTCGGCGTCGCCTAGCAGCCGGTCGGACTTAAAGGCGTAACCGAGTGAAGTTAAAGAGTTTCAGCTTTTTGGGCGTAAACTTTTTATCTCATATAATCAAGCTCTTACGATTTAAGTCCGACAAACTGCTATGCCTGGTTGATCGACCCGCGGGTGCGGATGCTGGAAGCCTACGCCCTTGCAGCGGCCGTCTGGCGGGATATTGGGCGCTTTTCTGCGGCGCCCCCGAGATACAACGCAGATACGAACCTGGGACTGCCTGAGCGAACGCTAGCGCAACGGCATCGACTGACTGTCGTCGACGGCTGCGCTCGAATACCTGGGGCGCGGTTGGGATCTGATCGACCCCAACACGGGCCGGACGGTCAGTGCGGCACCGGCGACTGTGGTCGCACCAAGGGGTTGTAAGCCCAAACCCCAGGAAATTCCGCGAGGCGGATTTAGTCCGCGTTTTCCGTCGAAACTTTCCAGAATTTGCACGAAACACGGAAAGTCCCAAGAGGAAACGGCTGTCTGCTGCGGGTTCCACCGCCCCTGACGTGCAGTCCCGACCATCGAAAAATGGAAAGTTGATCGTCAGCGGAATTTCCTGGGGTTTGGGCTGACAACCCCGAGGTGTGCGGATTCCGCGCAAATTGGACAGCCGTTCCACCGCAAACTGGACACCTGTTCCGCCGCAAACTGGACGGCTGTTCCAGACCAAACTGGACAGTCGGAGCGAAGCGACGCGCGGGGGTGATGCTGTTTACGCTGTGAGGGGTTCCTCCGTCAATCTGGGGTTACGTGGTGATGGTGCTGCATGCGGTCGGTCGGTGGACTGATCGGCCCCGTCGCAACGCGGAAAAAGCTGATAATTGTTGCGCCGCAGGCGTTCTCAGCCAGCGCTGTGGCCCGTGCGGCGCAGTGTGGGCAAAGGGTGAATGAGTGGGGGCAAGCTGGGGGCAACGCCGGGCACCGGTCTGGCCGATGTACCGCGGCCCGGCGGCGTTGTCCCCGGCTTGTCCCCACGGTCGCTGGCGACATTCACGCTTTGTCCACACGGAGTCCGCCCACGCTGGCCCTCACGCCCGTTCGCCAACCCGCGGTGGCGCGCCCGCCGGGGCGTTCGCGGAGGCCATTGGGCGGGCGTCGATCTCGCCACTCACCGTGGCCGCGGGCGTGAGCTTGCGCAGGGATTCTCCGGCCAGGTGCAGGGGATGGGCGTGATGGACCAACCGGTCGAGGATGGCGTCGGCGAGCGTCGGATCGCCCAGGGCCTCATGCCAGTGCGCCACCGGTAACTGGCTGGTGATGACGGTGGCGCGGGTCTGGTAGCGCTCGTCCAAGAGCTCCAGCAGGTCACGGCGGCGGGCGTCGTCGAGCAGAGCCAGCCCCCAGTCGTCGAGCACCAGCACCTCGACCTTGGCCAGGGCCGCCATCAGTTTGATGAAGCGCCCGTCGGCGTGGGCGATGGTGAGTTCCTCCAACAGCCGTGGCAGGCGCTCGTAGCGCGCCGTATAGCCCTGCCGGCAGGCGGCATTGGCCAGGGCGCACGCCAAGTAGGTCTTGCCGACCCCGGTGGGGCCGGTGATCAGCACGGTCTGGTGGCCACGGATCCAGTCACCGGTGAGCAGGCGCCGAAACACGGCGCGGTCCAGACCGCGGGGGTGACGGTAGTCGATGTCCTCGGCCACCGCGGCTTGCTTGAGCCGGGCGCGACGCAGCCGACTGCTGGTCTGGCGCTGGTGGCGCTCGGTGACCTCGCGGTCGACCAAGAGGCCGAGGCGTTCCTCGAAGGTCAGAGCCTGGGTCTCCGGCAGGTGGGTCTGCTCGGTGAGCGCCTGGGCCATGCCGAGGAGGCGCAGTTGGACCAGCCGTTCGTGGGTCGGATGATTGAGCATGGTCGGTCCTGTCAATGGTAATAGGCGGACCCACGCACATTGGCGTGGTCGGCGGGCAGGCTGGCCGGGGCCGGGGTGGCGGCCGGCTGTTCGAGGCCGTGCTTGAGCAACGAGGCGATGCTGCGATAGGTCACGGCATTGATCTGGATGGCCCGCCGGCAGCCGGCCTCCAGGCGCGCGGGGTCATACACCTTGGCCAACCGCAGGATGCCCAGCGCCGTGCGGTAGCCCTGCTGGGGGTGAGTGCGGGCCTGAAGCACCTGTTCGATGGCGGCCTGGGTCTGTGGGCCGACCGTGGCGGCCCAGTCCAGAAAGCGCTGGGCATTCCAGCCGGCCACCTGCTGGTGGGCCGGCGCCAGATGGGCCGCCACGGTGGTGTGCCGACCCGGCAACGGGCTGCGCAGATGGCTGGCGATGCGCTCGCCTTTGGCGAAGACCTCCACGGTGCTGACGGTGAAACGCAGGTCCACCTGCGCCCGGGCGTACTGGTAGGGCACCGAGTAGTAGTGCCGCTGAAGCTCCACGTGATAGTCGATGCCGACCCGGGCCAGCTTCCACTCGGCAAACTCATGACGGGTCAGCGGGAGGGGCTTGAGCGCAGGGCGATCCACCGTCTCGAAGACGCTCTGGCGCGAGCCGGGGAGCTTCTTGAAGGGGCGCTGGTTGAGATCGGCCAACAGCGGGCGGATGGCACCATTGACGTCCGCCAGACTGAAGAACTGCTGATGGCGCAAACGGGCCAGGATCCAGCGCTGGGCCAGCAGCACCCCGGCCTCGACCTTGGCCTTGTCGCGCGGCTTGCGCACCCGCGCCGGCAGGATCGCCAGGCCGTAGTGGGTCGCCAACTCCTGGTAACTGGGATTGATGTCGGGCTCGTAGAACGAGGGGTGGGTGACCCCGCTTTTGAGGTTGTCCGGCACCAACAGTTCCGGCACGCCGCCCAAAAACTCCAGGCAGCGCACATGCGAGCCGATCCAGTCGCCCAGGCCCTGGGTCCGGGTGGCCTCCACGTACGTGTAGCTCGACGCCCCAAGTACGGCGACGAAGACCTGGGCCTGACTTCCTCCCCGGTGGCGGGGTCGATGACAGGCACCGTCTGGCCACTGTAGTCGACGAACAGGCGCTCCCCGGGCGCATGGCTCTGGCGCAGGGTCACCGGCAG
>CAILVI010000062.1 GCA_903837595.1 uncultured Thiodictyon sp. | reverse complement strand
CCCCAGTGCGGCCCGGCCCATCCACAAAACGCGACGCTGCGGCCGCTTGCGAGATCGCGCCGCACTGGGGTGCGGCGCTCCCAGTGGGCGGACTTCTGATCAACGCCCGCGTGACATCAGAAAAAAAGGCGGCGCCCAGAAGGGCGCCCGGCGTAAGAACCGAGAAATGACCCAAGTGCGATGACAGTCTGGCACGGTATCCGGTGCTGAGAAAGGCGGTATTTCTGCGGAGCAAATCCATGCGCTCCCGCTATGGAAATCGAAATTCCAGCTTGCTGCCTTGATGATTAGCCCGGCCACCGAGGCAGTAAGCGAGAACATCGCGACAAAAAAAGGCGCCCTGACGGACGCCTGATAATTCACCACACGAAGAGAGACAACTTTCACTTTCAGTCTCGCACGACATCACCCGCGGGAGAAGGTGAGATTTCTGCAAAGCTAATCCGGCTCTGCCGGCAATCGAGAGCGGCACAACAGATTGACCGCTCAAACGCGGACCGCAACCGAAACCCTGTCCACCCTCCTGCGCTACTATGTCCACGTTGACAGAGCCCCCGAGCAGAGACACCGTCATGCAGCCCTTTATCGATCTCGCAAAGACCATTGCCGTGGCCGCCATGGCAACGTCCGCACTGGTGGCGAGCGCAGGCCAAGCCGCCTATACCGAGAACTACATCAATCCGACACAAGGCTGGAAGATCATGCAGCCCGACTACAACAGCAACACCTGGCTGGATGCGATCTCGTTCGAGTGGGATTACTACATGATCCACTCAGACACCTTCAACGGCATCGTTGGCTACGTACTGGCAAACCCGCACCACAAGGCCGCATGGCTGGACTGGGCGCTGCTCCCGGGCGGGAATAACATCGGCATTGTCGGCGAACTGCCAGGCCGCAAGCCGATTGCCAACTACATCAATTTCGGCATCGACAACACATCGATCAACGGTTCGCTGCGCGCGATGCAGGCGACCGGCCCCAACGGGTCCTATGCCAATTACCAGGCGCTGCCGGACGGTGGCCCTGGTGGCGTACCGGCGATGCAGCTGAAAGGCCGCACCACCGACTTCGAATGGAGTTTCCTCGTCACCCAAGACCTTCAAGACCGCGACGTGCAGCGCCCGATCACTGGTGCCTTCACCACCGCCTACGGCAATGACGTAGGCGCGGTGTCCGGCGACGAACAGTGGAACGTCGACATGGGCTGGCCACGCACCAATGTCGTTGGCTGGGTGAAGGTACTGAAGACCGGTGAGTTGGTACAGGTGAACGGCAAGGGTTATCGCGAGGATTCATTCGGCCGCTACGCGCTTTCGCTGGACGGCTGGGATTTCGCGGTGTGGGGCGACACCGACCCGCACGGTGTGCTGGCGTCGTTCCAGACGTATCACAAGTCGAAGGACATGGATAACCTCGATGTCAGCTTCTACGACAACGGCCAATTGCAGTCGCTGCGCTTCGCGGCGAAAGACGGCGAACTTGGCTGGGACCATCCGAACTGGAAGTGGGACGGCGATGCGCGCAGCTGCGTACCCACCAACACGCGCATCCGCGGCAAGAAAGGCAATTATCGGATCGACGCGACAGTTGATATCGGGGACCGCCAGACGCCGATGCTGTCCGGCCAGACGATCGGCACCTCGATCTTCTTCATCCAGGAGCACTTCACCACCGTGACCGGCACCATCAAGCGGGCCGACGGTACCCTGGTTACTCCCTTCAACACCCGCGGCGGCGGCGAGTTCGCGCGTACCCGCGACATCGCACCCTGGTACCCAAACCTCTGGTGCAACCTGTGGGGCGAAACCAACCACCAATCGCCGATGCCGTTCTGATTTGAAGCCTATATCAAACCGGCCTTGGTCATCGTTGCGGCTAGACCGGCCGTTGCGGCAACCCGTCGCGGCCCGGGGGCCGCTCCTACCCACGTAGGAGCGGCCCCCAGGCCGCGACGGATGTTAGCGGGGTGGCCGGAATAACGATCAAGACCATAAACACAATCCAACGAGAAAAGGCCGCAGATAGCTGACGGTGCGACAGCTATCCGCCACCAGAGCGCATCACGTCGGGTCAACCACGCCGCTGGCGATCATCCTCAAGGCCGTCATGCTTGGCACAAAGAAGTAGTCTCCGCCGCGCGTCTCCACCAGGCGCGGAATTTTGGACAGAAAGTAGGGCGGCTGGTCACTGTTCGGGTCCACCTGGATCACGGCCTTGCTCGCAAACCGCTCATCGGCACTGTGGTTGCCCAGTAGAATCTCCTTGTCGTTACCGGCCTTGAAGTCGTTTCCGTAGTTGATCCACTGCTGCTGCACAAACTCGAACTGGCGGTTGATGTCGGCGTTCAACATCATGATGACGATACCGTGGTTACCGTCGTCGCGGCTGCGGTCCTTGACATCGCCGTAAGGCAGGCCACGGCGCAGCACGCGGCGCCGGTTGGTCAGCGCACCAGGGGTGTCGAACGCGCCCGTGCTGACCTTCAATGAGCCGGGTACATCATTCGGGTCGCGCGTGAACTCCAGTGACGCACGCGGATTGATGCGGCGCATATGCGCGCTGAACGGACACTTGGCGCCGCTCATGTCATCGTCGTAGGTGAAATTGCTCAGCAGCGCGTCCCGGCCCTGTTGATCGGCGGCGGCCAGCTGGGCATCGAACGCGTCCTTGCTGGCCTGGTCCGGCGCCTTCACCAGCGGTGCGCCGTTGTCGCGCCAGCGCCCCACAAACTTGGCCGCCAGCAATTCCTTGCCGCCGGGGAAGTGCTTGCCGTGCTCGTTCAGGTAGGCGTCGAAGGTGGCCACGTTTTCATGCAACTTGCGGTACACCATGTAGGTGCCGTTGCGCGCCAACAGGATGGGATTGGGCGCGGGGGGGTACTCCCCCGCCTCGTCAATATGGCCCAGCAGGAATTCACCGGTGGCTAGCGGCGCCCAGCTGCCGTCCGCCATTTGCTTGCCGCGCCCCAGTACAAACTGCGGGTCTGCCGTCAGCCCCTCCACCGCCGGGTCGCCAATCCCGTCGACGTAGCCAAAGTGTTCCTTGGCCGTAGGCAATCCGTTCTCCATGACCACCTTGACGTCCTGGTAGTCCATGACCGCGTTGTTGTCGCCCAGATGACCGCTGAGCAACACCACGCCGCCGTCGGATGCCTCGATCATCCCCTTCAGCCACGCATAGCTGTCTTCCAGCAAGCCCGGCGTGTGCGCGTTGAGCGAGATAAAGATGTGCACGTCTTTCTCGCGCGTCACGCGGTTTTCACGCCAGATCGGGTCCCAGGCCTGCGGCGAACTGGGGCCATCGTCACCCAGGATGTCCTTGCGGTTCTTCATTCCCGCGACGAACTCCGACGAGAAACCGATCAATGAGGCCGTGGGCAGTTCCAGGTCCTTCAAGCCTTGGTAGGTAAAGGCGATATTGACGGTCCAATCGGGCTGCGGAACCTGGTCCGGACCAGCACCCCACGTGACCGAGGTGGTCACTGACTTGGTCACGGCCCCGACAAAGGCGCGGCCTTTTTCGCCGTCGCTTACGTGCAGGAATACATAGCGCGCAACCGGGTAGCCGAAGCGTCCGTATGGCCGCAGCACATTGCCCTGAATATCCAGCAGATCCAGTTTCTTGGTCACGATCGTTTGCTCCAGATGGGTGGTTGGCCGAGACGCGATGCGGTGAGGCACCGTCCCGGCATGCCTGCCGCTGAGTGCCTAAAGCCGGTACTGGCCAGGCTCCCAGGTCGGGCCACTCAGGTTGGTCGGCGCCACGCGCGTGATGAAGGCGTGGTAGTTTGCCCGCAACACGGCCGCCTCCAGCCCCTGGTTCTCGACCGCGAACCTGGCGAATTCCTGTTTGAGATACAGCGCCTTCAATTGCTCCGGCAGCGGTTCGTCGTTGGCGCCGACAAAGAACAGCGTCGCCGGGAGTTGGCACTTCTTCATATAGCCAACAAAGCTGGCGGCATCGTTCACCTGATCGAAGCCATAGCAGTAACCCCACACTTGCTTGATCTGCCCGCTGATGGCGTTCCACATGCCGCGCAGGTAGCCATCCACGTCGCCCGCGGGGCCGCCATGAAAATTGCTGGAAAAGACCAGGTACCTTGACTTCAGGTGATCCTCTTTCGGCAGGATCCGGCGGCGCACCGCGTCCGGGACCACCGGCAGCAGGTCGGCAAACGTGTCCAGCACGCTGGCGCCGGGCAATGACTCGGTGTACACATCGTCCAGCACAAAGTACCGGCACAAATAGGTCTGTGGCACCTGCGTCATGGGGCTGTTGGGCAGCAGGTTCCAGCTTTGCAACAGGTCTCTGACCTTATCCGCATAGGCGATCTCCTCGCCGGTGACAATGCCGTTCTTGATGGGAGAGAGAATGGTCAAGGCATACGCTTTACCGCTGATATTGCCCATTATTGCTGCCCTCGCTTCAGTGGATTGGCCTGCAACTGGCTAGCGTGCCACCGCGTGCGTCTTTCCACCTGGTAGGCGGACATGCTGACGATGGGCGTGGGATACATGTCGCCCAGGTCGTGCTGCAAGCCGCGCAACAGCGTGTGGTAGCGCTTGAGAAACGTGGCGTCAGTTCCTTCGTGCGCCGTCTGGTCGAAGGCGATCAAGGCGTCTTTCACGGTCTTGGCACTCTTCACGTCGTTCGACGTAGCCAGCGGATAGCCGTTGTAGTAGTGCAGGGTTTCGATCTGGTTGTACTGGATATACTTGTGAAAAGGCGTGAGGGCCACCGATTTCGGGTAGCGGATATTCCATTTCCAGAACATGTCCAGACCGGAGGGAATGGCAAACGTGAATGAGTCCACGTACTGATCCCAACTGCCGTTGAAATTGCTGAAGAACAGCATGTAGGAGTAGCTCAACGCCTCCTTCGGCTGCTCCGGCGCCAGGTGCGGAAACTGATGCTTGCCGATGATGACCCAGCGCGCATAGTGAATCAGCGACAGCGTGATCAAGCCTTTCAAAGTGCTGGGCAGCTTGAGCGCCGTCCAGAAGATCACCTTGTTGACCCACGCCAGATGCGATCTGACGGGCGTGATCACATTCATGGCATAGGATTTGCCAGCTACGTTTGACATAGACATTCCCTCCCCTGCGTTAAAATCAGGCCAAACAATTCGGAATGGGAGCTCAGGTGGGTGCGGTACAGACCAGTAAGTTGAGTATTTTGATCAGAAATAGACCGGAATCTGGCGTTATCAAGGTAGGGGGTGGCCCGGAATACCAGTGAGTTTTTATCAGTTCTATCGCTGGGGAAACGCGATAGCGGGCGCAGCCAAAGCCTGCGACCCCGCCAACAGGGAGCGGGGCCATGCGTTGGTTGTCGGCGCGCTATCTTTAATGATCAGGGTGGCGATCGGTGCGCGGGAAGGCCTTAATCATCCTTCCGGTCACTGAGCCATACGGCGCAAAGCGCCGCGACTCTGGGGGCGCCGCACCCCAGTGCGGCCCGGCCTCGCAGCAAACCGCAACGCTGCGATGACTTGCGAGGGTTCGCCGCGACTTCGGTGCGGCGCTCCCAGGCGGTCTGAAGGCCAGCCTAAACGCCCCAGCGGCCAGAACGATGATCAGGGCCCGCGGGAACGATATACCGCCTATTTGCTTCGACGAGGTTGGTGCCGGGCGGCACGCTATTGGCGGGGTCCTACCGACTGGCAGGTTCGCTTTCTGCACAAGGCGTCATTCAAGCCATCAAGGGGGCGACAAGGTCTTAACGACGAATCACAGATAGTCGTGGCCCCGCACCAGGCGAGGCCGCTCAGGTCTTGAACGTCCGTGTTCATCTGTTCAGCGGGTTATACGCCCGATCCGCCCAGGGCGTAGGGAACCAGTGGGAGCAACATGACGCCAATGGCGAGCCACATCGCATGGTTGCTCCGGGTGCTGAGGTCTTGGTCGCTCATGATGTTCACCTTAATTTTGATAGGCCATATATAGTTACCGTGCAGCACACCGGGACGCCTGTTGTCCCGGGGGGGACGATCCACCGACGCCTTTGTGTGCCTACGGTTGTGAAGATACAGCGCATCGGGTCGAGCCTCCAATGGGCATTTCCGACTACTGTGATAGGTTTTCGTCTACCATCGCAGCCTCCGGGAACCTAGGTACTCACTCTTGGCAATTTATCAACCAGGAGGTCGCACGCCGGACCGGCTAAAGCCTCGACCCCCAGTGGCCGGAACGACGATCAAGACCCGACGGTTGGCATGTCCCTCGGCCGCCCCCAGTCTCGGAAATCCCGCCGGCAAACAGCCAAGATATCCTCATCGACATCCCTTCAGGAGCATCCAATGGGCACATCAGATACCGCGGCGATCCATCGGCGGGCGCGGCTCGGCGTTATCGCCGCGGCCTTGGTCGTCGGCTTTCCGCCCAGCACGATCGCGCAACCGCTACTCGGCCAGTCTCCGCTCTGCGAGGCGTCCGCGGCACTGATCCTGCCCTGTCCCGGCACGCGGGATACCTGTCTGGTCGTCGGGGACAATGAGGTGAGCGACAAGCTCTTTTGGTTCCCTATCCGCAACGCAACAAAGAGCCCTTTCAGCTTCGGCGGTTCGCATCTGGGGCATTGGGCCGCGACCCGGTGATCGCAACGACGCTCCTGCGAGACCTACCCACATCGTCGGAGGGGCTGGCAATCCATGGCAAACGGGCCTATGTGGTCATTGATGGCGCAGTAGGGGGCAAGCAATGTGAGACTTCGGCCGGCCTTGTAACCTTTGCCTTGCCGTAGACCGCACGTGGTCGAGTGTCAGGCGCGGGCCGCGACTCCAAGCCCCGACAGTATGGAGCAAAAGGGCGCGCCGGGTGAGGCCTGCCACAGTAGGTCTGAATGGCTCAGGAGGTTCCGCGGCGTGCAATCCAGCCAATGGCGGATAGCCCTGCGGCCCTCGATTGGCGGGGTCCTACCAATTGGCAATTTCGCATTCTGCGCAAGGCGGTATCCAAGCCAGCAAGGCCATCGACGGGGTCGTAACGACGAATCAAAAATGGTCGCGGCCCCGCACCAGGCGGGGCCGCTCAGGTCTTGAACGCCCGTGTTCATCGGTTCAGCGGTTTAGCCGCCCGATCCGCCCAGTGCGTAGGGCACCAGTGGGAGCAGCATGACGCCAATGGCGAGCCACATCGCATGGTTGCTCCGGGTGCTGAGGTCTTGGTCGCTCATGATGTTCACCTTGATTTTGATAGATCGTGTACAGTTACCGTGTAGCACACTTGGGCTCCTGTGGTACCCGGGGGGACGATCCAGCGGCGCCTTTGTGTGCCTACGCTTGCGAAGATACAGGGCGTCCCGTTGAGCCTCCAATGGGTCTTTCCGACTACTGCGATAGGTTTTCGACTACCATCGCAGCCTCCGGGAAGAAGTGTGAGGGAACGTGGGTGCCAGGATCAGGTCTTGCCTCTTGTCCCTCTACACTCCTGGAACGAAGGCGCAAGCAAGAGTAAGGACTTGACCCCATTCCCGCAGGGTTGAACGAGGACGCGTTCGACCAGGTCGTCTCAGCGTCCTGCGGCAGGACCGGCCCCGGTGAGGCCCGGGCAGGCGGACCGCCCTCTTGCGACTCGAACGCAGACGCACTAGTGTCAGGCACTCCGCGCCGGGAGCGCCGTTGGCCGCAGAGATGATCCAGGCCAAGACCGGCGACGATCGTCGCGTTAGCCGCGGATCGATGTCGGCCACCCGTCGGGGCGACCAGACGGCCGCGTTCTTGGGTGCTCCAGCGCCGCGCTTGTTCGATTGATGAGGGAAAACCAGACGATGCACGCTCGCCAGCAAACCCGCCCAAGCCTCTACGAGCAGCTTCAAGCCCTACCCGAAGGGCTAACCGGGGAAATCCTCAACGGCCAGCTCTATACCCAGCCGCGCCCAAGCGGCGCGCATGTGGTCACCTCTTCAGCCTTGGGTTATGAGCTGTTCGGCCCGTTTCAAAAGGGGCGTGGTGGCCCTGGAGGCTGGTGGATCATCGACGAGCCGGAATTGCACTTCATCCACGACACCGAGGTCGACGTTCCGGACCTCGCCGGCTGGCGCCGTAGCCGGTTGCCCCGGATTCCGCACGATCATCGCTTTACCGTTGTACCGGATTGGGTCTGTGAGATCCTGTCGCCGTCAACTGAAAGCAGGGATCGTCAGCTTAAGATGCCGATCTATGCCCAGTTCGGAGTCGCCTACGCCTGGTTGATCGATCCCCGAGCGCATACCCTGGAGGCCTACGCCCTGGGCGGCGGGGCATGGCGGGAGATTGGACGGTTCGCGGGCGGTGCGCTGGTGTCGCTGCCGCCCTTCGAGGCGGTGACAATCAGCCTGGATGACCTGTGGGCGCTGACATAACACGCGATCCTCCTGCCTGGCGATTGCCTGATGGTGCCGCGAGACCGCCACAGCCGAGCGATCAACTGGCCGCGGCATATGGCCGCAACACCTCGGGATGCTCCACCGCCAACCGGGCCACCAGCAGCGCACTGCCGGGGGGCGGGAAGCGCCCCTGCTCCCAGTCGCGCACGGTGCCGACCGGGGTTTGCAGCAGCCGGGCAAAGGCCGGTTGGGACAGGCCCAAGGCGGTACGGGCCGCGCGCAGGGCGAGTTGCTCCCGGGTATAGGTGCGCCCCCGGTCATCGGCGGCCATCTGCGCGAGCGACTCGCGCAGCCCGGAAATCCCCTCGCCGGCATCCGCTTCGATCGCCTGTGCGACCTACTCCAGTGGTGTCGTGCTGATGTGTCGCGCTCCGGAATGTCGGCGGGGCTGATGTTCGACTGGGGAGGGATTCCAGCGGTCCGTGCCGCCTTGGCGGCACGCAGCCGCGGGCCACAACGGGCGCCGACCAAGGTCCCGACCAAGATCCGCTTTGACGCTGATGCATTGGCCGCATTGAAAACCACCGGCCGCGGCTGGCAGACGCGCGCTAATGACGCCATGCGGGAATGGCTCAAAGAGCATTCGCCGCCCGACACCGGTACACATCGCTAAAGGCCCGTGCGCGGTACCGCCCCACCAAGGTGAATGTCACCGCCGTAGCCATGCCGAAATTCCGGCAACCTGTACGTTAAGAACCCGCCGCCCCAAGCGGCCTGGCGCAACGCACGGGACTGGCAAGGCCGAAGTCGGGGTTTGTCTCTCAGTCCAACCTGCGGACCTATCCCCCCGCTTCGGACCTCGGGCTTTCGGCCTTGTTCAGCAGGTACTTGGGCCCCGGATTGAAAACCGGCCGTGATGACTTGGCCTCTGTCTCACGGAGTGCGGCGGCAATTCGTCTGAGGTCGTGGCCGTAGGACGCGGCGTGTTCTTCGCGATGCTTGCGCACCTCTGAGACGATAGGGTCTTCAATCATTTGGGCTTTCCCCGAGTTCCTCTGGCGAACACAGCAGCGGGCAGACGTAACCGCAGGACTGAATGATGTTCACTATGAGCTGTTTGGTTTCCGCGTTGTTAATATGCTTGAAGCTCCAGGTCAGCAGAAAGTCCGCTCCCTGCGTGGCGGCGATGGCAATATGCAGTGCGTCATCTTCGGCCTTGATCATCGTTCCGGCCACCCCCGCTACGCCGCCACCGGCAGGAGCGCGGCAGTTTAGGCGGGCGGGGTCGTCGGCGCGCCGGTGTCGGCGGCAACGGCATCCGCTGGAGTACCTGCGCGAACAGCGTGGCGTGGGCCCGGCCGAAGAAGCGCTCAGCGGCAGTGGTCCCGTCGGCGCGGCGGAGGTGGAAGTTATGCACGGCGGTCAGTGCCTCGAGCTTGCGGTCGCTCAAGCGATGTCGGCCGTGGTGATGCAGGGACAGTTGGCCGTTGCGCCCCTCCACGCTGGAACTGCTGCGCTGGAATAGGTCCGCGCAGTCGCCGGCTACCTGTTCGAGTTGCGCGCGCTCGGGTGCCGGGAGCGCCTGGAGCGGATGATCGGGTTGGCGTAGCGGTTCGAGCAACTGCTGGCTGAGTGCGTGCAGTCGGTGGCGCGGTTCGGCGTGCGTGCTGCGGTTGGCGACCCGCTCCAGGTAGAGCGCCGGAATCAACTGCGTCAGCAGGGTCAACTCCAGGGCGGGCGGGAGATTCAGCGCCTCGACCTTGGCCTGCACGGTCACGAAGAAAAAGGTAATGGTGGTAAGGAACTGAACGGTCAGGCGCTGCGCCTTGGCCAGGCGCTCGCGCGCCCGTGTCGGCAGCTCGGCCGCGTCGGCGAGTTGTTGCAGTCGCGCCCACACCTCAGCAAAGCGTTGCGCGATGCGCTCCACGGGCTGCGCCCGTCCCTGCTCCAACTCATACGGGTGATAGAGAATCCCCAGTTCACGCACCAATTCGCGGGCCTCGGTCTGGCGCGCTTGGGCCTGTACCTGGTCGGCTTGGGCCTATACCACGACCGCGAGGGCCGCCTCAATCCGGGCCGCGAACGCTGGCGGGCGCCCGCGGGGACGTGGGGAGTGGGCGTCATAGGCGTGCTCGGCCGCCCGTTCAGCGTCGAGTTGCGCCTGGGCGGCCGCGACGGCGGCGCCCGCCTGTTTCACCTGACGGGCCAGGTGTAGGCTGGTCCCCTTGGACACCGGCTGTTGTCCATGCAACAGGTCCGGCGAATGATGGGCGCCGAAATCCGTCCCGATATGGCGGCGCAAGGCCGTGGCCTGTCGATGGCGACCTAAACCCGCCTATAGCTGGTGAATGACGCGGGTAATCGCCAACGAGGGTGGTGAAGAGCGGTCGGGTCGCTGGGAGGCATGGGGGGCTGGGAGCCGGGGGAAAGGGGGGTGGGTGTATGGCCGCGCGGCGGCGTGGCTGCGGCGCTGTGCCGGGTCCGTCCCCGGCGGAGCGTAGCGCAGCCGGGGACGGACCCGGCACAGCGCCGACGCGGCCCAGGCGCCGGGTCGCAGACGGCGAGGTGCGCGCGCACCAGCGGCACCACGCGTGGGCGGGTGTTCCTCACGCGGGAGGTGACAAGGGCCGCACGATGGTCTACAGAATCAGTGCCGTTGAGACAGGTACGGCACTGGTCGCGACCGCCACAGTCTTACCCAGTGCCGTACCCCGGACGTGCGTGGCACGTACCGTGGGTAAGTATCGCCCGCTGGTGGGCGACGATCCAGGCTTCATCGGCAGGAGTTGCCGATGCTGGACAGTGCCCGGTTGTTCAACTGCGCCCGCTGTGGTCGTCAGGTGGTGATCTGTCGCCACTGCGATCACGGCCATCGTTACTGCGGCCGCCGCTGCGCCCAAGCGGCGCGGCGGGCGTCGCGCGGCCGGGGCGCGTTATCAAGGCCGCCGCCGCGGGCGCATGAACCACGCCGAACGTCAGCGTCGCTACCGCACCCGACGGCGGAACGTGACGCATCAGGGTTCACTCGCCCCACCCCCCGGTGTTTCACTGCCCCCCGAATCGCGTGCCTCGGCACCGCCCCCTGCGCCTGCGCCAGCACCTGCCCCGGAGGGTCTGCGCTGCCAGTTCTGCGGGCGCGTGTGTTCGGCATTTGTCCGTCTGGGGTTCTTACACCAGCGCCGCGATGGGCCAGTGATGCAACGGCCACCCCGCGCGTGGGCGCAGCGCCCGTGAGCCCCGCGGGGATGGCCCGGACGCGGAGTCGACGGTGACCATCTCCAAAGAACTCGAAGCGAAGATCCTGCGCTACTTCCATGTGGAGAAGTGGCCGGTGGGGACCATTGCCCGACAGTTGGGCGTGCACCATGGCACCGTCGACCGGGTGCTGTCCCAGGCCGGGTTGCCGAAGCTGGAGCGACCCCATCGGGCCTCAATGCTCGATGCGTTTCTGCCCTTCGTGCGGGCGACCTTGGACCAGTACCCGACGTTGTGCGCCAGTCGGCTCTACGCCATGGTGCGCGAGCGCGGTTATCCGGGTGGTGCGGACCACTTTCGTCACCTGATGATGCACTACCGGCCACGCGCGCAACCCGAAGCCTATCTGCGGCTGAAGACCCTGCCGGGGGAGCAAGCGCAAGTCGACTGGGGTCACTTCGGGACCCTGACGATTGGCCGGGCGGTGCGCCCGCTGATGGCCTTCGTGATGGTGCTGAGTTGGTCGCGGCAGATCCGGTTGCGCTTCTTTCCCGATGCCCGCATGGCCAGTTTTCTGCGCGGCCATGAGGCGGCCTTCCAGGCCTGGGACGGGCTGCCGCGGGTGCT
>CAILVI010000061.1 GCA_903837595.1 uncultured Thiodictyon sp. | reverse complement strand
TCGTCGTGACGATGCAGTCCGATGAATCGGGTGGCACCGTGATAGACATAATCCTCCCCCCTGACCCAGGTCGAAATACAGGATGCTGACCGAGATGACCTTGACCACCTCGCCGTAGGGCTGGCCTTCCCGAAGGTTTTCCACCAGGGTGCGCGCCGTGCTGTGCAGGATACGCTGCAAATAATCGAACTGCCGCTGGTACTGCACCTCGATCAGGATGATCTCACCCCCAGCGTTGCGCGCCTTCAAATCCACCCGGTTCTGCTTGTCGAGCGCCGTTTCCTTGTTGCTCTCGCTCTCCAGGACCTCCAGGATCTGAATCTCTTCGCGCAGTAGTTCGCTCAAGAACCCTTCGAGAATCCCGAAATGGGCCTTGCTGCGCAACAGGCGCTTCATCGCCCAATCGAAACTGATCAGGCGGCGGTGGCGGGTCATGATGGCGATCCCGTCCAGTCACGATGGACTTGCTCAGTACCTGGGTGTGTCATGGTCGTTGTACGCCTGAATGGATGAGTCTAAGATCAAGCGGCCTTGATCATCGTTGCGGCCAGCGATGGCCCGTTTGCAACCGGAGGTCGAGGCTCTAGCCGGTGGCGGCTCCAGACATATCCGAAAGAAATCAGTGGCGAATGCACGCCGGTCCGGCTAACGGCCATGGCGCCCGCACCACCCCGCAAGATGAAAGTGGCGGGCGCCTTGGCCGTTCCCCCTCCCCGGCCCTCCCCCACAAGGGAGGAGGGAGAAGTGGAGCGCGCTCCCGGCGCGACTTTCACGGTAAGCCTCGACCTTCGGTTGCGGACGGGTCGCGGCTGGCCGGAACGATAATCAAGCCCCGCGAGCCATTGACCGGAGGCATAGAATGGACCGTCGCGACTTTCTCAAGTTGTCCGCCATGGCGCCGGTGTCCGGTGGCCTGTTGTTGCTCCCGCCGGGTGCCGGGGCGCGCGGCATCGCCGCCGAGGCCATCGGCGGGCGACCCGCCGACCTGTGTTACCAGCTACCGTCAAACGGCATGGTCGCCAGCACGCTCAAGGACCTGTTCAAAGTTGGACCGGGCCCCTCCAGTTCACATACCGTCGCGCCGATCCGCATTGCCAGCAACTTCCGAGCGGCGGTCGCCGCACTGCCCGCGGACCAACTGGCCCGGGCGCAGCGGATCGAGGTGACGCTGTTCGGCAGCCTGAGCGTGACCGGCAAGGGACACCGGACCGACCGCGCCATACTGGCCGGGCTGCTCGGGCAGCAGCCGGAGACCTGCGACACCGCATTGATGGATGCGCTGCAGGACACCACGCAGGCGCGCACCACACAGATCGCCGGCAAGCCGTTCGACGTATCCGGGGCCACGATCCTGTGGGACCGAGGCGAGCACGCCTTTCCCTATGTCAACACCCTGATCATGCGCCTGCTGGCCGGCGATGGCAGCCGCATCTTCGAACGCGAATACTATTCCACGGGTGGTGGGTTCTATAGCTGGAAGGGTGAACCCCCGCCCGATCGCGGCCAGCCGGTGCACCGCTTCGGCAACATGACCGAATTGAGGCAACGGGCCACCGCCACCGGCCTGCCGCTGCACCGGATCATGCTGGACAACGAGCAGGCCATCATGGGCGTGGGTGAACAGGAGGTCAATGACCACCTCGACCTGGTGATCGACACCATGAACCAGGGTGTGGCGCATGGATTGACCGAGGAAGGGCTGCTGCCGGGCCCCTTTGCGTTTTATCGCAAGGCCAAGTGGATCAATGAGAAGGCCGGCGAGGCCACTGGCGCCGAGGCCTTCATCGGCGAATTGAGCAGCTTTGCCCTGGCGATTGCCGAGGGCAATGCCGCCGGACGTCTGGCGGTCACCGCGCCCACCCTGGGCTCGGCCGGCGTCATGCCGGCGGTGATTTATATGATGAACCATCGGATGCAGGTCCCCCGCGCGCAATTGCGTCAGGGGCTGATGGCCGCTGGGGCCGTGGGTCTGATCTGTAAGACGAACGCCAGTGTGGTCGGGGCCGAAATGGGGTGTCAGGCCGAGATCGGCGTGGCCTCGGCCATGGCGGCGGCCATGCTGGCCTCTGCGACGGGCGCACCAGCACAGGTGACGGAGAACGCCGCCACCATCGCGCTGGAGCATCACCTGGGCATGACCTGCGATCCGGTGGGGGATTCGTCCTGATCCCTTGTATTGAGCGCAACGCCTTTGGCGCCATCAAGGCCTATAACGCCTGGCTGATTGCCAAGAACGAAATCGCCTCCCAGCACTGGGAAGATCTGGATCGGGTCATCGCGGCGATGGCCGATGCCGGCCGCGCCATGCCGGCGCGCCTGCGGGAGATGGGTACAGGCGGTCTGGGCGTCACGATGGTGGAATGCTGAGCGGCGCGCTGGCGCGCCGCCGATGGCCAGAGCACGCGTCCGCTCGCGGTTTCGTCAGCGCGCCGTCACGCGGTCTTGGGGCGACCAGGGTTTGGGGAGGCCAAGAAAATGCTGGCCGTGCGGTTTACGCAAGACCGCTGATATACGCTGAGTAGGCGCAGCGTCCGCGACCAGGCTGAAGCGGGGGGCACGAGGATAGAGATTAGGGCTATTGCGCCACCACCGGCTCCAGCAACTCCGGCCCCTCGTTGCGCGGGCTGTTGACCTTGCGCGAGACCTGCTCAATGGTCCAAGGCCCCGGATCGGTGGGCCGCAGCAGCGCACGCAGGCACTCGGTGTCCGTGGTGCCGGGCTCGAGCCAGGCGTCATAGTCCGCGGGCGCCAGGATGACCGGCATCCGGTCGTGCAGTGGGGCGATCAGGCGATTGGCCTCCGTAACGATGATGGTGCAGGAGAGCAACGGCGCGCCGTCCGCACCCTGCCACGCCTCCCACAGACCGGCCATGCCGAAGGGTTCGCCGTCCTGGCGACGGATCAGGTAGGGTGTCTTCTCCTTGCCGACGGTCTGCCACTCATAAAAGCCCTCGGCCGGGATCAGACAACGCCGGTGCCTGAAGGCGTTGCGGTAGGCGGGCTTGGAGTCGACCGTCTCGGCGCGGGCGTTGATCATGCTATAGCGGTTGTCGGGCCCCTGCGACCAGGAGGGGACCAGGCCCCAGCGCAGCAGCAGCAGTTCGCGTGTGCCGCCCGTGGTCTGGCGCACGGCGAGCACCGGCTGGGTGGGGGCCAGGTTGTAACGCGGGCTCGCCGCACACGCCACCGCCACCTCAAACAGGCTGGCGTAGAGGTCAGGGTCTGAGTGCTGAATAAAACGACCACACATGGCGCACCTGCGCTCGTTAATCCTGGAAAGGGAATTGTCACGCCAAGGCGCCAAGCTCGCCAAGGTTTTTCGCTACGTTATCGGCGCTGGACGCCGTGCCTGAGCAACCCCGATCGGCACGTCGCGACGAGGAGGCCGCTCCTACGCGCGAAGGTAGGCCGTCGTCCTTCAGGGCAACCGACAGCGGCCGACGGCGGACGCTGCGCGAAGTTGTAGTAAGGTATCGGCATTGACCCTGGCCCCGGCCTGGACGCGGCCCAACGGTACGCCGCCCCCAGGGGGATCGCTGACCTTAATGTTTGACTTCGCGAGCACAGATTGATGACCGGCAAGACGGTGGCCCAACGGACCTACCTGCATATCAGTGGCCTGGGCGCGGCGGATGCCGCACTGGCGGCCATCGTGGCGGCGGCGGAGGCGCAGGCGGGGGTACGGCGGGGGGAGGCGTTCAATGTCGTGCGCCTCGATCCGGCTGCGCGGCAGGTCGCGCTGCTCCACTACCCGGGTTTCTTCGACGACCCCTTTCCCGCCTTGCAGGCGAGCTGGCGGGTGGATCTGAGCACCGGAGAGGTCGGCTATCGCGCCTACACCGACTCGCAGAATCCGCCCATCCTGCACCGCAAAGAGCTCATGCTGGCCGCGGATGACCCGCGGCGGGAGACGTTCGCCGGGCTGACCCAGGCGTGCGAGTCGATCGGGCTCTTCGATGAACCGACCCGCATCGGCTACCGGCGCCAGTGGTTGGACCTGGTGCGCGAGCGGGGTTATCAGGTCGTCGGACACGCCCTGCTACCGCTGGGGAACGACGAGTCCGGCGGCGAGGACGCGGACCCGAGGTCTGACACGCCACAAGTCCCGGCCGAGGCCCTGGCACCAACCGGCCCCGCCGCCCATTGGGCCGCCGCCCGCCAACTCACCGCCCTGGTGCGCTATGGCTTCTCCGCACCGGTGCAGACCCTGGCCCGGCATGGGCTGCTGGAGACGCTGGGCACCGACGGGCCGCCGGGGCGATTGGTCCTCTTCGACTATGGCTGCGGGCGCGGGGACGATGTGCGGGGGCTCATCGAACTGGGCATTCAGGCCGCCGGCTGGGACCCCTATTACGCCCCCGAGAACCCCATCCACCCGGCGCCCATCGTCAATCTGGGCTTCGTCATCAATGTGATCGAAGACCCGCAGGAGCGCCTGACGGCACTGGGGCGCGCCTGGTCGCTGACGCAGACCCTGCTGGTCGTCTCGGTGATGCTCAGCAACCAGAGCGCAGCGCGGGGCACCGACTTCAATGACGGGGTGCTGACCCAGCGCCGGACCTTCCAGCGCCAATTCACCCAGACCGAGGTCCGCGCCTACCTCGCCGAGGCCTTGGAGGAGGAACCGATCGCGGTCGCCCCTGGCGTTCATTATGTGTTCAGGGACAAGGAGGCGGAGCAACGCTTTCTGGCCGCACGCTGCCGCAGTCGTCGTCACACCGGGCTCCCCCCGCCAGCCAGCCGCCACCCACCCGCGCCGACGAGCGCCGGCGGCCCGGACCGCTACGCCGCCTACCGCGAACCGCTCGGGCGCCTATGGGAACGATGGCTCGCACTGGCCCACCGCCCGGAGGCCGATGAAGTGGGGGCGGATCTCGCCACCCTCACGGAGGGCTTCGGGTCGCTCGCCAAGGCCCTGCGTTTCCTCGCCGACCGTGAGGACCCGCAGCCCCTGGCCCGGGCCGAGGCGGCACGCCGCGCGGACCTGCTGGTCTACCTGGCGTTGAACCTGTTCGAGCGGCGGCGCCCCTACACCCAGTTGGAACCCGAGCTGCAACGGGCCATCAAGGCACTCTTCGGTGACTACGCGACCGCCCAGGCGCAGGCACGCGCCCTGCTCTTCTCCATCCGTGACACCCAGGGCATCGCGGACATCTGCCGCGAGGCGGCAGAGCACGGCCTGGGCTGGCTGGACCCAGGTCGCTCGCTACAGCTGCATACCAGCCTGGTGGAGCGGTTGCCGCCCTTGCTGCGGGTCTATGTAGGGGCGGCCGCTGCGCTCTATGGCGACACAAAGGGAGCGGATCTGGTGAAGATCCACATCGGATCCGGAAAGCTGAGCCTGATGCGTTATGACGACTTCATGGGGCTCGCCGTGCCCCGCCTGCTGGAGCGCGTCAAGGTCCGGCTGCGCGATCAGGAGTGCGATTGGTACCTGTATGGTGAGACCTTTGCACCGCCCTGGTTGTTCCACAAGTCGCGCTTCATCAACGAGGAGTTCCCCAACTACCCGGAACAGGTCGCCTTCGAGGAGGCCCTGGACGCCTTGGGGCTGTTCGACTTCGCCGGCTTTGGCCCGCCCCCGGGGGTGTTTGCGGCGACCCTGGCCCGCCACCGCTGGGTGATCGACGGCCTGCGACTACGCCGCTCGGACACCTGCCCGGAGCTGGACGATCGCTGCGGGCGCTTCCTAACCTTCCGGCAGCTCATCGCGTGCGGCGAGACCCAGGCACGCACCGGCCTGCCCAACCTCCCCCGCCAGGCGGCGAGTTGGAATGCGCTGCAAGACCTGGCGGAGCGGGTGCTGGACCCGGTCATCGACTGGTTCGGGATGATCCGCCTGACCTATGCCTTCTGTTCGCCTGAACTGGCGCGGGAGATCACCGGGCGTACCGACCCCAAGCTGGACCAGCACGCCGCACATGAGCACAACCGCCTGGGCAATGCCATCTGCCCGCGCCATGGGGCGGCGGTGGACTTCATCGTCGAGGACGAGGACATGGCGGAGGTAGCCCGCTGGCTGGCGGAAAACACCCCCTTCGACCGGCTTTATTTCTATGGCGCGGACCAGCCGATCCATGTGAGTTACGGCCCCGAGCACAACCGCCAGGTGGTGCGGATGGTGCCGACGGCTGCCGGGCGGCTGGTGCCGCGGGTGATCGCGGCGGCGGAGCTCTAGGCGATTTCCGGAACACCTGATACCAACCGCCGGGCACACCATCATGTTGCTACGCCGTACCACCAAGCTCGCGATCCGGGCTATCCTGTTGCTCGCGGCACTCGTCGCAGCCGTCATCGTCGGCTTCACCGCCCAAGCCTGGTGGCGCCTCCCGGCGCTCGCACCCTGGCACACCGTGCGACTCACCAACGAATTCAGGGCCGGCGCAGGGGCACCGCAAACCCTGACCGCCTACATGGCCCAGGAGGAACGGCTCTTTGCCGAACTGCGGGCCACCCTCTACGCCGCCGCGGCAGCGCCCGACGCGAGTGAGATCGACCGCTATAGCGCGGGCTCGCTGGTGGCCCGTATCGCGCTCGACACCCAGGGCAACCGCACGCATCCGCTCACGCAGGCAGCGCCGCGCGGTGCGGCGGTGATGTTGCATGGTCTCTCGGATGCGCCCTATTCGCTGGACGCGGTCGGACGCCTGCTACACGAGCGCGGCTTCTACGTGGTATGGCTGCGCTTGCCTGGGCACGGCACCATCCCCGGCGCCTTGCGCGAGGTCGCCTGGGAGGACTGGATGGCGGCCACTGCGCTCGCACTGCGAGACGCCGCGCAGCACGCGCCCGGCAAGCCGCTCTATATCGCCGGCTATTCGATGGGCGGTGCACTCGCGCTGCTGCATACCTTGCGGGCCATGGACGACCCGCGGCTGGCGATGCCCTCGCGGCTGCTGCTGTTCTCGCCCGCGACCGGCCTGTCGCGGTTCGCGGCGATGGCCAACATTACCGCCCTGCTTTCCCCCCTACCAGGGCTAGCGAAGGCCGCCTGGCTCGACGTCATGCCCGAGTACGACCCCTACAAGTACAACTCCTTCCCGGTCAATGCCGGGGCGCAGATCGATCGCCTCACCCGCGCACTTGAGGCGGGCCTGGCGCAGGCGCAGCGCCGGGGGACGCTGGCGCGCATGCCGACGGTGACGGCCTTCCAGTCGCTGATCGATGCGACGGTGGTCGCGGCCGACCTCGGCCCCCGGCTTTTCGAGCGGCTGCCCGCGAAAGGACATGAGCTCGTCGTGTTCGACGTAAACCGCGGTGCGGTGTGGTGGAGCCTGCTCAGACCCGAGCCGCGGCGTGCCTTTGACCGGATGACGGAGGTACCGGCCCTGCCATTCCGGCTCACAGTGGTCGGCAACCTGCGCCGTGACAGCGAGGAGGTCGCGCAATGGATACGCGAACCCGGCACCCGCGAGGCCGTCGCGCGGCCCACCGGACTCGCCTGGCCCGACGCGGTGTTCTCCCTCGGGCACCTCGCCATCCCCATGCCCATGGACGATCCGATCTATGGCCTGACACCCCGCGCGACGCCCGATGGACTGGAGCTCCCGCTCGGGCATGTCGCGCCGCGGGGCGAGACCGGGGCGCTCGTCCTGCCGCTCGGACAGTTTGCGCGTATCCGCAGCAACCCGTTTTTCCAGGTGATCGTGGAGCGCATTGACGCGGCGGTGCAGGCCGACACGCGATGAGGCCGGCACAGGCATTGATCATCGCTCCGGCGACTGCGAGCGCCGCACCCGAGTGCGGCCCAGCCTATCCACAGAACGCAATGCCGCAGTCGCCTGGAAGATCGCGCCGCACTGGGGTGCGGCGCTCCCAGCGCTGAGAACGCGGAATAGACCCATACCGGACGCCACCGACCCGACGAGAACATACGATGCCACTGCCGATTTTGCCGGAACGCTTCACAGGGTTACTCTATCATCCATTCTGGATAGCATTCATCGTGGCTGGAGCATTGCTCTGGTTCGGCGTGTTCGTCGTCGATCCTACCGAAATGGCCGGCGTGCGCCGCTTAGGCCAAGTAACGACCCGCGATCCCTATGGTCCAGGCATTCATCTTAAACTCCCTGTTGTCGATCAGGTTGATCGCCTGCAAGTCTCACTCGACATCCTGAAAGTCCAGGATCTGACGATGTATACCATCGATAACCAATGGGTCAGAATCTCGGTAGGGATGACCTACCGGATTCCTGCGAAGGCCGTTTTTCGCCTGCTATACCAGGTCGGCCAATCCGGCAGCTTCGGTATCCGGGAGAATGTGGAGCCAATCATCGCCGATCGCGCCATGCGGGTCTTCGCCCGGCGTAACACGATCAAGATCTCTGAGGAACGCGAAGTCATTGCCAACGAAATCCGGCAGGCCGTCGCGAGCCGGCTCGATGAGTTGTTCGGCATTGAAGTGGTCGACTTGCAGATCGCCAAGATCGAATATAGCCCGATCTTTGTCGCCAGCGTTGAGGCAGCGGTGAAAGCCAAGAATGACGCGGTGGCGGCCGAGAATACGGTGAATCGTATTCGCTTTGAAGCAGAGCAGGTGCGGGTACGCGCCCAAGGCGAAGCGGACGCTGCGGCCATTGGGGCAGAGGGGCAAAAGCGTTCAGCGGTCATCCGCGCCGATGGCGAGGCACAAGCCATCCAGATTATCGGCGCGGCGCAAGCGGGCAGCTTGCGGCTGCGCGGCGAGGCCGTCGCCGCACATCCCGAGGCGATCTCACTAGTCGCGGCAGAGCGCTGGAGCGGCACCTTACCCCAAACCTTGCTGAGCGAACGCGGCATTTTGCCGATGTTGAATCTGAATGCGATCCCCGCGACCGTGGCGCCACTTGCGCCGCAAGGCGCCGGCGCCGGGAAATAGTGAGGAGACGGGCTCATGCCAAGGCGTCAAGCTCGCCAAGCTCGCCAAGAAATCAGCTTGGCGAGCGCGGCGGCGTGGCATGAGGAGTTATCGGATTTGGGATCATGCTTAGGTATCGGTCTTCGGCGCAAAAAAGGCTCCTACTAATCACCGTGGCTCTTCCTGCGTTTCAGGCGGTTCTGGTCAGCAAGGCCGAGAGCATGGCCTGGAGCAGCCCCCGACCGCGCCGGCGGACGTTGTGCGTGAACTGAAAGAACCCCAGGTAGAGCGGCAATTGCTCCTGGGAGATCCCGCGATGAGGACGCAGCCAGGAGCGCAACAGTG
>CAILVI010000060.1 GCA_903837595.1 uncultured Thiodictyon sp. | reverse complement strand
TCCTGACCTTCCTGACCTTGGAGACCCTGCTGTCGGCCCTGACCCCGCAGCGCCTCGAACTCTTGCGGCATGTGGATCGCCATGGGGCCGACAGCGTGGCCGCCCTGGCGCGCGATTTGGGTCGCGATGACCAGCGGGTGCGCGATGATGTGGCGATGCTGGAGGCCAACGGGTTAGTCCTCCGGAAAGACGGGCGCCTCGTCGCTCCCTGGGAGCGATTGGCGGCCGATGTGATGCTGTGAGAGTCGGTCAGTTGGCGTGTACTTCCCTGGTTATCCCCTTGCCGCTTAAGTTTTATGCGTTTGGAAAACAAATGGACACTTCAGCACAGTACGAAAAGAGTTCGCAATCGAGAATTGCTGTCGTTCTCTCGTGTCCGGGAAAGGAAGAATAGAGGGCTAATAGACCGGCCGCTGGTCAAACAGGATGTAATTTGGAGGAAATTTTGCTGTCACTGACTGTCGATGACGCCATGCCTGGTTTCCAGCGAGGAAAGATAACGGTAGGGAACTCTTGGAGTAAAGTGGAGTTCGTTGGGGCAGGAGGAACTGACCGCCGGCAGGCAACACTTCCTGAAATTCTAGATGCCGGCAATTTAGCGCGGCTTGCCAGCGAACTTGGCGAAATCACTGATTTTATTATGTGCTGTGGAGAGAACGCAAGGGAGTCCGTTGCTAGGCTAAAAGCTGATGGGCTATTACGTGAAAGGTGCCGTATTCTTCGCGTTTGCCATCTGTCAAATCTGGGAATCAATAACTCAATTCAGATCGACGTAAATGGCGAACCGATACAGTCTTACAAGAAATCCGCGGACAAACCAAGCTGCGAGTATAGATCGCTAAAGCAAATCGGAAAAGATAACAGAAAGCTGCGCTTAAGAGTGATCGCCAAAGATCTTATGGAACAAATTCTTCTGGCTCCCACGCTTCCACGTGAGAGTGTGCCGCGTCGGGCCAACGCGCCGCTGGAGCGGCCGAGGCTGCATTCCCACGCGGAGCGTGGGAACGAGGGGTTAGAGCGTAGGAGCGGGAGAACCACGGCCAAGCGTGGGAATCGATAAGAGCATGTCTTATTTCTTGACCGGAAGGTCAAGAAATAAAACCTAGAAGCCCTCGGTGGAGGTGAACAGCCCCACCCTCAGGTCCTTGGCGGTATAGATGGTTCGCCCGTCGACCTGCACGACGCCGTCACCGATGCCCAGCACCAGCTTGCGGCTGATGACCCGCTTCATGTCGATGTGGTAGGTGACCTTGGACGCGGTGGGCAGGACTTGGCCGGTGAACTTGACCTCGCCGACGCCCAACGCCCGCCCGTGGCCCGGGTTGCCGACCCAGGCGAGATAGAAGCCGACCAGTTGCCAGAGTGCGTCGAGTCCCAGGCAACCGGGCATGACCGGGTCGCCGGGGAAGTGGCACTGGAAGAACCACAGCTCCGGGTTGATATCGAGTTCCGCGATGATCTCGCCCTTCATGTTGGCGCCGCCATGGTTCGCGATCCGGACCACCCGGTCCATCATCAGCATATTGGGGACCGGCAGCTGGGCATTGCCCGGGCCGAACATCTCGCCGTGCCCGCAGGACAGGAGTTGAGCGCGATCGAAAGAGGCATCTTTAGGCATGGGGAGGGTCTGGAGTTCCTGTTGAATCGTGAAAAATCAGGCCGCGGGCCGCAGCCGCTCGACCAGGAAGGCGACGATGTCCGCGAGCGGGATCAACTGCATGTCGACATCGCGCCGGCCCTTGTATTCGACCACCCCATCGTCCAGGCCCTTGTCGCCGACCACCACCCGGTGCGGGATGCCGATCAACTCCATGTCGGCAAACATGAAGCCGGGGCGGGCGTCGCGATCGTCGAGCAGGACCTCGATCCCGGCCGCCTGCAGGTCCGCGTACAGTTGCTCGGTGGCCTCGCGCACCCGGTAGGACTTACCGAGCTTCATCGGCAGCAGTGCGACCGTGAAGGGGGCAATGGGGGCGGGCCAACAGATGCCGCGCTCGTCATGGTTTTGCTCAATGGCGGCGGCCACCACCCGGGAGACGCCGATGCCGTAGCAGCCCATGGTCATGGTCAGCGCCCGGCCGTCCTCGCCCAGGACCGTGGCCTTCATGGCGGCGCTGTATTTGCGCCCGAGCTGGAAGATGTGACCGACCTCGATGCCGCGGGCGATACTCAATGTTCCCGTGCCGGTGGGGCTCAAATCGCCCTCCACTACGTTGCGGATGTCGGCGACCGCGGGCAGGGGCAGGTCGCGGCCCCAGTTGAGGGCGAACCAGTGTTTGCCGTCCGTGTTGGCCCCGGCGGTGAAGTCAGCGGCGACGGCGACGGCGCGGTCGACGATGCAGGGAAGCGTCAGCCCCTTGGGTCCCAGTGAACCGGGGCCGGCGCCGATGGCGGTGCGGATCTCGCCCTCGGTCGCCATGCGCAGGGGCACGGCCACCTCGGGGAGCTTGGCGGCCTTGACCGCGTTGAGTTCGTGGTCGCCGCGGACCAGGAGCGCCACCAGCCCGCCGGGGACGCCCTCGGCCGCGGCCACCACCAACGTCTTGACGGTGCGCTCGCTTGCGACTCCGAACTGTTCGACCAAGTCCGCGATGGTGCGGGCGTTGGGGGTGTCCACCAGCCGCGCCTCCTCTGTCGGCGCCGGCGCTGCCGCTGCGGGGGCGAGCGCCTCGGCCAATTCCACGTTGGCGGCATACTCGCCGTCGGACGAGAAGGCGATCGCGTCCTCGCCGGAAGAGGCCAGGACGTGGAACTCATGCGAGGCGTTGCCGCCGATGCTCCCGGTGTCGGCCTGGACCGGGCGGAAGTCGAGCCCGCAGCGGGTGAAGATGCGCGAGTAGGCCGCGTGCATCACGGCGTAGGTGGCGGCGAGCGACTCATCATCCGCGTGGAACGAGTAGGCATCCTTCATCAGGAATTCGCGGGCGCGCATGACGCCGAAGCGGGGCCGGATCTCGTCGCGGAACTTGGTCTGGATCTGGTAGAGGTTGATCGGCAACTGCTTGTAGCTCTTGAGCTCGTTGCGGGCCAACTCGGTGATGATCTCCTCGTGCGTGGGGCCGAAGCAGAACTCACGCTGGTGGCGGTCCTTGAACCGCAGCAGCTCCGGGCCATACTGCTCCCAGCGCCCGGATTCCTGCCATAATTCAGCGGGTTGTACCGCCGGCATCAGCACTTCGAGCGCGCCGGCGCGGTCCATTTCTTCGCGCACGATGCGCTCGACCTTGCGCAGGACCCGCAGGCCGAGCGGCAGCCAGGTAGAGAGGCCGGCCGCGAGCTTGCGGATCAGGCCCGCGCGCAGCATGAGTTGGTGGCTGATGACCTCGGCGTCGGCCGGGGTCTCCTTGATGGTCTGGAGTGGAAACTGCGAGGTGCGCATGGGGCCGGAGGTGCCGAGGTAAAAGGGCGCTAGTCTAGGGTCCGCGGGGCCTGGACACAAATCCGTCGACGGCGCCGGCCGGGTCTCGGCCTACTTGCAGTATTCCTTGATTTGCTTTTGCGCCTCTGCCTTCTGGCTGGCGAGTTCATCCTTGGAGAAGGTCACGATTTTGCCTTCCGCGGTTTGCAGGCGTTCGTTGCCATGCTTCTCAAAGGCCTCCAGGTTCCGGCGGGCCGCCGCGCAAGCGGCCTGGCGCGCGACCTGATCGGCTGCCTTCTGGCGCTCCTCAGCGGCGTCGCGGGCCTGCTGTGCACGCTGGTCGGCATCCCGCTCCGCCTGGCCGCGGAGCCGCTCGTCGGCTTGCTCGACCTGCGCTGCCGGGGGGGGCGGGTCCAGTTTGATGGGTTTGGCCGGGGTTGTCCCCGGGGGTGGGCGTTGCGAGTAGACCGTCGTGCCCGACTCGTCCACCCAGCGGTACAACTCTCCCTTAGCTTGGCAGGGGGTGGCGGCAAGCCAGGCGCAGGCCAGCGCGAACGCCAGGGTGCGTGTGCGGGTGCCCGGCCGGGGCCTGGTGGTGTCAGTGGGTTGGGATCGCTCAATCATGGCGCCAATTATGGCCCGGGAGGGGGGGCGGTGGGAATGTTCGGCGCTGCTATCCGGCGGGCTGCCCGATGGGACTGCGGTTGCCGCAAATCCGGCCGGCCGCGGCCCGGGTGTTGACCCTGGGCGCACGTCTCCTGTAACGTGAACCCCTTTTGAACAAGCTCTCTTACTGCTTATCCAGTCTGCGGCCCCGGTCTGTGCGGTAACCGGCCCCGTCCCCATCTTGCGGGCACGGATAGGTCCGCTCGGCGGCGCGGCGCGACTGGTCTCACTTTTGGAGGTGGCTTAAGGTGGAACCGAACGCGGTGCAGCTCAGCGGTGCCGAGATCCTCGTCCAGGCGTTGATCGACGAGGGGGTCCAGTACGTCTTTGGATATCCCGGCGGGTCGGTCCTGCACATCTACGATGCCCTGTTCAAGCAGGATCAGGTGAAACACATCCTGGTTCGGCACGAGCAGGGTGCCACCCACGCGGCCGACGGCTATGCCCGGGCGACCGGCAAGTGCGGTGTCTGTCTGGTGACCTCGGGGCCCGGCGCGACCAACGCCGTGACCGGGATCGCCACGGCCTATATGGACTCGATTCCCTTGGTGTGCATCACCGGCCAGGTGCCCACGCCGGTGATCGGCAGCGACGCCTTCCAGGAGGTCGACACCGTCGGCATCACCCGCCCCTGCGTCAAGCACAACTTCCTGGTGAAGGATGTGCGTGACCTGGCGGTGACCCTGCGCAAGGCGTTCTATATCGCGACCACTGGGCGTCCGGGGCCGGTGGTGGTGGACATTCCCAAGGATGTGACCGACCCGAATGTCAAAATCCCCTACGATTACCCGCGCGACCTGCGGATGCGCTCCTATCACCCGACGGACAAGGGGCACCTGGGGCAGATCAAGAAGGCGCTCGAGCTGATGCTCCAGGCCAAGCGTCCGATCTTCTACACCGGCGGTGGCGTGGTCCTGGGCGAGGCGTCCGCGCTGCTGACTCAACTCGTGCGCCTGTCCGGATTTCCGATCACCAGCACGCTCATGGGCTTGGGGGCCTATCCCGGGACCGACCCCCAATTCCTGGGGATGCTGGGGATGCACGGGACTTACGAGGCCAACATGGCCATGCACGAGACCGACGTACTGATCGCCATCGGTGCCCGTTTCGATGACCGGGTGACCGGCAAGATCGAGCACTTCTGCCCCCATGCCAAGGTCGTCCACATTGATGTCGACCCGTCCTCGATCTCCAAGAACGTGCGCGTGGACGTGCCGGTGGTGGGGCAGGTGGCGAGCGTCCTGACGGACCTGCTGCGGTTGTGGAAGGAACAGGCGCCGGCGGCGAGTGCGGTGCGGCCGGTGGCGGATTGGTGGGAGAAGATCGAGGCCTGGCGGCGGGTGGATTGTCTGCACTACGACCGCGCGAGCGACAAGATCAAGCCGCAATTCGCGGTGGAAACGCTCTATAAGGTCACGCACGGCGATCTCTATCTGACCTCCGACGTGGGTCAGCACCAGATGTTCGCGGCCCAGTTCTATCCCTTCGAAAAGCCGCGGCGCTGGATCAACTCGGGCGGCCTGGGCACCA
This sequence comes from uncultured Thiodictyon sp., assembly GCA_903837595.1. GTDB lineage: Bacteria > Pseudomonadota > Gammaproteobacteria > Chromatiales > Chromatiaceae > Thiodictyon. The sequence goes on along the minus strand of CAILVI010000060.1, from coordinate 6,791 downwards.
TGGGCTTCGGTCTGCCGGCGGCCGTGGGGGTGCAACTCGCCTTTCCGCAGGCGCAGGTGGCCTGTATCTCCGGCGATGCCAGTATCCTCATGTGCATCCAGGAGATGGCGACCTGCAAGCAGTACAACCTGCCGATCAAGGTCATCCTGCTGAATAATGGTTACATGGGCATGGTGCGGCAGTGGCAGGAATTCTTCTACGGCAGCCGCTATTCCCATTCCTATGTCGATGCACTGCCGGACTTCGTGAAGTTGGCGGAGAGCTTCGGTCATGTGGGGATGCGTGTCGAGCGCCCGGGCGACCTGGCGGCCGCCATGCAGGAGGCGTTCGCCATGAAGGACCGTTTTGTATTCCTCGATGTGGTCGTGGACCCCACCGAGAACGTCTATCCGATGATCGCGGCGGGCAAGGGGCAGCACGAGATGCACCTACCGCCCAGCCTGTCCGAGAGGGAGTTGGCCTGAGATGAGACACATCATTGCCGTATTGCTGGAGAACGAGGCCGGCGCACTCTCGCGAGTGGCCGGGTTGTTCTCGGCCCGCGGGTACAATATCGAGTCGCTGACGGTTGCGCCGACGGACGATCCGACCCTCTCGCGCATGACCCTGGTCACCACCGGGAATGAGGAGATCGTCGAGCAGATCAAGAAGCAGCTCAACAAGCTGATCGATACGGTCAAGCTGCTGGATCTGACCGAGGGTCCGCATATCGAGCGCGAGATGATGATGATCAAGGTCCGCGCCGAGGCCGGGAATCGCGAGGAGCTCAAGCGCCTGACCGACATCTTCCGCGCCAAGATCATCGACGTGACCGATTCGAGCTATGTCGTCGAATTGACCGGCGCCTCGAAGAAGCTGGACGCCTTCATCGACGCCGTGCCCAAGGGGCTGATCGTCGAGGTGGTCCGCTCGGGCCCCACCGGCATCGCCCGCGGCGAAAAGGGCCTGACCCTCTAGTTTCTCAATTGCGCCGCAACTGCACGCGAATGGACGCAAATTGCCGATTTGCGTCCATTTTCTTTGCTTTGCGACTAAACCATTCTAACGCAGGAATCTCCCATGTCCATCAACGTCTATTATGACAAAGACGCCGACCTCTCTTTGATCCAGGGCAAGCAGGTGGCCATCATCGGCTACGGCTCCCAGGGCCATGCCCATGCCAACAACCTCAAGGAATCGGGCGTCTCGGTGACGGTCGGTCTGCGCCCGGGCTCGGCGTCCGCCGCCAAGGCGACCAATGCCGGCCTGACGGTCAAGTCGATTGAGGACGCGGTGGCCGCGGCGGATGTGGTCATGCTGCTGGCCCCGGACGAGCACCAGGCACGCATCTACCGCGAGGATATCGCCCCGCACATCAAGCAGGGCGCCGCGCTCGCCTTTGCCCACGGCTTCAATATCCATTTCGGTCAGATCGAGCCGCGTGCCGATCTGGACGTGATCATGATCGCGCCCAAAGGCCCCGGGCATCTGGTGCGTTCCACCTATACCCAGGGCGGCGGTGTGCCGTCACTCATCGCCGTCTTCCAGGACGCCTCCGGCCAGGCCCGCGAGGTCGCATTGGCCTATGCCAGCGCCAATGGCGGCGGGCGTGCCGGGATCATCGAGACCAGCTTCCGAGAGGAGTGCGAGACCGACCTGTTCGGTGAGCAGGCGGTGCTGTGCGGCGGCGTGACCTCGCTGATCAAGGCGGGTTTCGAGACCCTGGTCGAGGCCGGCTATGCCCCCGAGATGGCCTATTTCGAGTGCTTGCACGAAGTCAAGCTGATCGTCGACCTGATCTACGAGGGCGGCATCGCCAACATGCGCTACTCGATCTCCAACACGGCCGAGTATGGCGATTTCACCCGCGGCCCGCGGGTCATCACCGATGGGACCAAGGCCGAGATGAAGCGCATCCTGACCGAGATCCAGACCGGTGAATTCGCCAAGGAATTCATCCTGGAGAACCAGGCCGGCGCGCCCAAGATGAAGGCCCTGCGCCGCCTGGGTTCGGAGCATGAGATCGAAATCGTCGGCGAGCGGCTGCGCGAAATGATGCCCTGGATCAAGGCCAAGAAACTGGTCGACAAGACCAAGAACTAGTCTTTTTCCCGCGCTCCGCGCGGGAAAAAGATGCGCCTCTCGTAACACCGCTCCGCGGTGTTACGCCTGTGTCTGGCGCTCTGCGCCTCGAGTTCTTCTCGTTCCCAAACTCCAGCGTGGGAATGCCGGGCGGGCGCTCCGCGTCCGGTCTGGTCGTTTGCAGCCATCTTCACTCTGCCGCTTTCGCTGGCACTTCTCCGGCCCTACTGCACACCGACCTCAACCCCCGCGCGGTGTCGCTGCCGGCCATCATTGCCACGCAGAAGGTCGAGACCCTCACGGCCAGGATTCCCGGTACAGCGATCCACAAGAACTGCTTCAGCATGAACCAATCGGCAAATGAGAGCGGTAGATAGCTGGGCAGTGACCACCTGAGCATGATGTAAAACAGGGGCAACAATATAATGACATGGTCGAGTGCCAGTGCCAGCACCAACGGGAAGAGCCCAACCCCCGAAGTCAGCATGACAAAGAGCGCCATGACCACCATGCCCAGCCCCATCCCCGCCAGTGCGACGAGTTTCTGTCCGCGGTACCAATAAGACCAAGGGCTTTTCGGGACTCCGAGTCGAAGAAAATATTTCAAGTAGGTCGTCATCTCGCGGGCCACGCTGTGCAGATCACGTTTTCTGCGCCGACACGGCCAACTTCACGATCGAGGTGGCGATGTTCGGGCTGCCGGGATTGACATCAATGGTTCTGGTATTCGGAATGACGATCAGGTCCATATCCTCCATGGGTATGGCGCCCAAGAGCGTCTGATCGCCCATCACCAGGGCACCGACGAATCCGACCCGGTTCTTGAAGCGGACCTCGATCGGCCCGACGTAAGGCACCAGTCGTCTGCTGCCATCGGCGATCGTCACCTCCTTGCGATCGATATCTTCCAGCGCCAGTTGCATCCGCACATGCTCCGGTAGGCAGAGATGAACGGCCGCCGTATCGGCCAATGCATCCATTTCGACCGGCCGCAAATCGCCCTTGCGAGGATTCTTCAATAAGACCTTGGCCGTGACTAGACCCATTTGATCGGTACCTCACCCCACCCTCGTGACACCGCTCCAGCGGTGTCACGCCTGTGTCAGGCGCTCCGCGCCTGGAGTCCCGGTGGTGCGATTGATGATGAAGGGGCTGAGGGAGCGCATGGCTGGAGTGTACCGCTTGGTCGGCGAAACGCCAACCAGTCAAGACAAACCAATTTGCCCCTCGTCAGCAGGCCGATGGTAGATCCTGCTTTTCCTCGCCCCAAGCCGTGCCGGCCGGGTATAGAATTGCGGCTCAAGGATCGCAAACCCCGCTACTGGCCCATCCCCATGGCTCTTCACAACGACGAACCGACGCTGATCGACCGCTTGGGCCGCGACTGACTGGTGCGCGAGGTCGGCGACGCGGTCACGACCTGCGAACCGCCCCAAGTCTATGGTATCAATGAGGATTGGGGGCTCGGCAAGACCAGTTTCCTGCGCCAGTTACAGTTCTATCTCACCGGCGACTACCCGCCGCAGGGCGAGGGGCCGATACGTCGTACTGTGTCCGCTCGGACCCGCCAGCGGATCATGTTCACGCCGTCTGGTTCGAGTCCTGGTGCTACCAGCATGAGTCCGTCCCCGTGGTTGCACTGTTGCAGGAGATCCGCTCCCAACTTGCCTGGCATAGCAAACTGCGCAGCGGGGCGGCAAAGCTGGCGGAGGTGACCATTCTCAGAACGCTGCTGGTCTTGGAGGACGTTACCAAGAAGATCGGCATCCAGGCCGTCCAAGCTCCAGGAGGCCGGTGAGAAATGGGAGCGGGACCATTTGGCCACCGCGCTGCCGTCCCACACCATGCGCGCCTTCCTCGCCGATGCTATCGACAAACTGCTCCCGGCCCCCGAGCCCGGGAAACCGGCGCCTCGCCTCGTGGTCCCGATCGACGACCTGAACCGCTGCGAGGGTGAGGCCGCCTTCCGCCTGCTGGAGGGTCTCAAGATCTATCTCACCCTGCGCAACTGCGTCTTCGTGCTGGGCATGAACCAGTGGGTGATCGAGTCTGTTGCGACGGATGGGGGTCGATCCTGGGGCGGCAGATTGCCGGGAGTGCCGCGCCCGACGCCATGGATGAGGAGGTCACGTGCCTGCTCGTCGCGGCCTACATCTACCAATTCCATCCCGAGCTGTATCGACGCTGGGAGGCCTGCCCGGACCTGTATCAGTTCATTCTGGATTGGGTGCGCGGCGGTCAGACCGATCTCGGTTTCTTGAGTACGTTGACGCTGCCCCTCCTTATCTCAACCGATGAGAGCACACCCACGCCAAGCTATTCGTCGCGAAGCGCCTTTCCCGATCCCACCGAAAGCAATGTATTCTGGATTCAGCCCTTGATTCTTCGTTTAGGCAACTCTGCGACTCCCGCCGCCGGCTCCTGGCCGAAGTCCTGTCATGTTTTCGAGCAGCGGGAGGCCTACGCCATCCAGGCCGCCAGCGCCGCCGGGCGACCGCTGTTGGTGCGCGGTCAGCCGGGTGTGGGTAAGAAGCCAGTTGGCGCGCGCAGCGGCCGTCGCCTGCGGGCGCCTGTTCGTCTCAGCGGTGGTCCATGCCCGTAGCGAACCCCAGGACCTCCTGTGGCGCTTCGATGCCATCGCCCGGCTCGGCGAGACCCAGACCCTGGGGGCGGCGCGGGCGACCGAGGTGCGCCGGGCCCTGGACCCCCGGCGCTAGCTGAGCCCCGGCGTGCTTTGGTGGACTTTCGACTATGACTGCGCCAAACGCCTGCACGCCTATTGCCGCCATCCGCTGCGCGCCCCCGAGCCGCGGTCTCCAGATTGGACGCCCGACCAGGGCGCCGTGCTGCTCATCGACGAAATCGACAAGGCCGAGCCGGACCTACCCAACGGCCTGCTGGAGGTCCTCGGCAACGGCGCCTTCACCGTGCCCTACCTGGATGCCTCGGTGCGGCACCAGGTCGGACCACCGCCCCTGGTGGTCATCACCGCTAACCCGACTTCCGCTATTCGAGCCCTAAATCGACGTAACCCATTGACCTGCCGACATGGCATCGGCGAAGGTCGGCACTATAAGACGCTTAGGCGATCTGGGCTTGAAGTTGGGATGTGATCTTTGGCGGAGGTTGTTCGGGCAGTCTCAGCCGCAGGCGCTCCAGCAAGAGCTGCTGTTCAGGTTCCGGCTCGGTGTAGCGGCTCAAGATCAGGGTGCGATCCTCGGTCGTAGGCAGATGCACATCGACCATCTGGATGGCGGCGAATTTTTCCAGGGCGGAGCGTGGCGTCAGCCCTGGAGCCAGGGGGCGCAGGCGGGCTTTGAGGGTGACCTGCAGGCAATAGGCCAGGAAGGCGACAAAGATATGCGCTTCAATGCGTCGATCCAATTGATGGTAAATCGGGCGGATGCTTAGGTCGCCCTTCAACTCCTTGAAGGCCTGCCCGAACTCGGTGAGCTGAATGTACCAAGTCCACAGTTACGTCGGATTGTCATTGGTCAGATTGGTACGCAACAGGTAGTGGTCCTCACGGCGGCGAACCTAGCGCAGCTTCTTGCGGTTGAGAGTAAAAGTGAAAGTCTCGGGAGTGACCGCTTCATCTTTCTCGAGTAGGCGCAGACTGACCAACCCATCCGCGTGCCCGGCCTCTTTCTTGCTTGACCGTTACCTGCTCGCGTACGACCTGCCATGGCTGGGCCAGGAAGGATCTCTCCAGCTCGGTCAAACGGCCTTTGGGCGTGCCACCAGATAGTGCACGGCGGGCTGCGCGTCGCGCATCAACGCCAGGGTCTCTTCAGTGGGAATGCCCCGATCCATCACCCATACCCGATCGGCCTTGCCGTACTGGCGTTCAATCTTGGCCAGGAAGTCCTTGAGGGGCTGCTTGTCGAGGGTGTTGCCGGCCAGCACCCCATAGGCCAAGGGAAAGCCGTCCGGGGTGACGATCAGGGCGATGACCACTTGGACGCAGTCCGAGCGTTTGTCCCGGCTGTAGCCGAATTTGCGTTTGCCCGATGCGGGAGGGCCGCACTCGTGCCGAGGTGCTGGTCAAATCGTACAGGAGGACGTCGAAGCAGGCCTCGAAGAGTTGGTACCAGCGTGTTTGCAAATAGGAAAACAGCGCATCTTTATGCACCACGAGCCGGTCCAGACAGCGATAGAGGGTGTCGCTCTCGGCAATGGCGAAGTCCTCCCCCAGCATGTCGCCCATGGCGCTGCGGTCGAACCAGGAGCGATGCAGGCGCCACTCGCTGCCCGGATCGATCAGGCGATAGGCGACCAAGGTCTTCAAGACGTTCAGCCAGCGGGTGCCCTTGCGGCTGGGCCGCAGACGTGGCTGCCAGAAGGCGTCCAGGTCCAGTAGGTCCCACAGTTCGCAGGCCAGCCAGCAGGCACCCCATTGGCGGGGTCGGCGCGGTTGCAACCCGCTCAACTTGACCTGCACGACCTCGCACGCCAACGCCGGAGCGGCCCGATCTTCGGGAAACAAAGCCATCTGCGTGGCCTCGCCGCGGTCCTCATCGAACACCTCGATCGAACGACACCACGCGGCCCGCTGGGCGTCGTTGGTCTCCCCCAGGTACAGCACCTGCCGCTGCACGACCCGCCCGTCGGCGACGCGTCGGTTCTCCACCACGCTCCAGTAGCGGTGGACCTTGCCGTCTTGGTTACGTGTCTTGAAGCGCAGGAACATGCCGATAGTGTCGACAAAAATGCCTGCGGGTTCAAGGATC
>CAILVI010000059.1 GCA_903837595.1 uncultured Thiodictyon sp. | reverse complement strand
GCCGCCAGACGCCACCACTTCGCTACTGCCTGCCGCCCGCCCCAACAGCGACAACGTCGCACTTTCCGGTCGCCAACGACACGGGGCTCCCACGTTACCGGACCAGCGCGCGGAATTCATGCAGGCTTGCCGGAAGGACACAGTGTATTTCAGGACGATCCGTCCCTGACCCAGGCGTATTACGCGATCCAGGGTCGCATCCAGCAGGGCGAGAAGGTGTCAGATGAAGAACTGGGCTTTCTGCGCCGGGTGCTGGCCTCGATTGGGCGACATGACCCTGAGTTGGCCCTGTTCGTGCGCCAGACGGTGCTGGGTCCGTCGAACCGGACCCAGTATGACAACTGGCTAACGCGGGGTATCCAGCCGACGGGTGCGAGTCTGCGGCAACTGTTGCGCGCCATCTTTGCCTCGGCGCCCCTCTCGCGGGTGATGATGCGCCACAACCGCGCCCTGCTGCGGGTCTACCAGGAGCAGGGCCGACTGACGGCCAACCTGGCGCACCGGCACATCCTGCCCATGCGGCGCATCCAATACACGCCGCAGGAGCAGGCGGCTTATGAGGCCCTGCAATCCTATTCCCAGGAGTTGTCCCAACAAGTCGCCGCCGCGAACGATCAACAGGCGCGGGTCTCCACCGGCTTCTATCTGAGCTTCCTGCAGCGGCGCTTCGCCTCCAGTCTGCACGCCATCGGCGAGACCCTGCGGCGGCGCCGCGAACGGGTCAAGTGGACCCTGGAACACCTGCTGGACGCGCCGGGGGCCACTGCGTCTACCACCGGCCCCGACCTGTCCCCGTTCGATGAGGACCTGGAACAGGAAGAGGGAGATGCAGACGTCATCGAGCAGTTTCTCAAGAACCGCGGCGAGGCGGATCTCCGCTGGGAGCTGGAAAAGCTCAGCGGGATGCTGGCGGGCAGCCTGTACGACGCCGCGCCGGCCTCGTCCAAGACCCAGGCCCTGTTGGGCTACGTGGAGCAGCGCAGGGATCCCGCGCGGCCCGGCCGGGTCCGGCAGACGGTCATCTTTACCCAGTTCTGGGACACCCTGGAAGACCTCGTCCGGCGGCTGCTCCAGGCCGAGGCCCGGCTGTTGGTGGGGACCTACTCGGGCCGCGGGGGGCAATACACCGATCCTGCGACCGGCCGGCTGATCGGTACCGAGCGCGACGAGATCAAGCAGCGCTTCCTGCGGGGTCAGATCGACATCCTGGTCTGTACCGATGCGGCGGCCGAGGGCCTCAACCTCCAGACGGCCGACTTTCTGGTCAATTTCGACCTACCATGGAACCCGGCCAAGGTCGAGCAGCGCATTGGCCGGATCGATCGCATCGGCCAACTGCACTCACACATCCACGTCCAGAACCTGTGCTATTTGGGCTCGGTCGAAGAGATCGTCTACGGCCGGCTGCTCGATCGGCTGGGCAGCATGATCGCCGTGGTCGGCGATCAACAGGTGTCGATGTTGCCGGTCACCGAGGAGGATTTCCGCCGGCTGGCGGCGGGCGAGGTGACAGAGGGGCAGTTAGAGGCCGAGGCCCGCCAACGGATTGCCTTCAGTCAGCAGCGCATCCGCGAGACCGAGCTGACCGGGCAGGAGGTCTATGAGATCTACCAGCGCCTGGAGCAGGCGCACGCGGCCGTGCGGCTGCCGGCGACCTTGGATGGACTCTGGGGCGTCCTGACCGGTTCCGCCTATCTGAAGGCCCTGGGGTGTGCCTGCGCCGTCAACCTGACGGGCAATGGGCGCGAGCCGCTGTTGCTCCGCGGCCTTGCCGGCGTGCTGGACGGTACCGCACTGACCACGGACCGGCGGCTGTATGAGGAAGGCATCGAATCGCTTGGCCCGGCATTGCGGTTCGCTACCTACGGGGAACCGGTCTTTGACGCGATCCTGGCGCAGAGCGCGGGATGGGAGCCACCCGGTTGTGTGCGCCGCATTGCCGTCAGGCCGCAGGGGCTGGACCTCGACTACGTGGCCTTTGTTGCCGCGATACGGGAAGGCGACGGCTGGGCGCCGCGGCTGATCGCCGATCTGTATAGCCTGGCCGGGCTCGATCTTGACGAGTCTGCGACGGTTTCAGCGGCCGATGCAGAACCCTTTGTGGCCGGACTTCAGGAGCTGGCGGACGCGGAATTCCGGCTCACCGCCCATGTCGCCGACCTGGAGGCGGACAACCAGCGATCCGGCCGCGCCCAGGCGGCGTTGGCGCTCGGCACCGCCTATGGGCTCATCACCGGGCGTCAGAAGTTCGGCAACGCCGAGGACAACTTCTGGAAGGAGCTCGACGCCTGCCGGCGGTTGGTGGCGGAGCGCACCGCGCAGGGCGGGGGCCTCATCGTCCAGCGGGTGCCGAGCGTCTACGACCAGGTGGCCACGGCCTTCGTCCCGTTCGACGTCAAACGCAAGATCAGCGACTTAAGCTTCTGGGTCGATGCGGCCCCGCCGCCGCTGCTGAACGCCGCACTGGACGCCGCGGCCCGGGTGGCGGAAGGGATCAAGCGGAAGAAGGCCGATCTGACGACCGACCTCGCACTGACCCGCATTGATGCCGAACTGAGGCGAGCGCTTTCCTGAGCCGCCGGATTCAGGTGATCCGGCGTGCCTCGCGCCTCTTCCGCTCAGGTTTGCCAGGCCGCGTCCCTCAGGGCCGCCCAATCAGCACATAGACCGTGCCCCCGCTGCCGTTGATGCCCAGCCCCAGGTAGGCCGGGCCGATCCAGGTGTCCGAGCCGAAGAAGACACTTCCGCTGATGCGGGTCGCCTCTTTGCTCAGCACGACCCGCTGACCGGTGTTCGGGTTGGTGGCGGCCCCCACCGAGAGCCAACCGGCCTCCAGTGAGGCGCCCAGATAGAGTCCTCGTCCGATCGGTGGTGAGAGTGACGCGATCTTGCGGTAATAGATCAGGGCGCCAAAGGCCATGTTGTTGGCGCGGAACTGGTCATTGGCGTAGCCGGAGAGATTGAGGAAGCCGCCCAGGGGGAACTGGTCGTAATAGGGCATCTGGGTGCCGAAGCTAGCGCCACCCTTGAGTTTGAGTGCGAGCGTGTTGAGGCCCTCGCTGTAGGCGGTGTCGTAATGGAGCATGGCGCGGGTGTAGCTGAGGTTCGCCCCCATTTCGGTGAGCGGGTTGAGCAGCTCGAGCGAGATCCGGGTCCCGAAGCGTGGTGCACCGGCGCTGTCGAGTGTGTCGTACAGGAGCCGTCCGCGCACGCCGCTGTCGGTGATCTTGGCATTTGGGAGCGCGGGCGCGCCGGTGTCGAGGTTGACCCGCGTCTGGCCGAGATAGAGGCCGGCCCGTACCTCGGTCCCGTGCAGCGTGGTGCCCAGATCCGTGCCGATGCGCGCGCGCGTCACGTCGTAGCGCGCGATCCGCTGCTTGCCCTGGAACATGCTTTCCAGCGTTTGGTTCAGATCCAGGAAGGGGGCGACGAAGGCCGAGCGGTCGAGGTCGAGCGGCTGGTAGAACTCGGTGTACAGCCGCGGGGCGTTGCCGAGCGTCAGATCGGTGCTCCATTCGGCGCCCAGTCGATTGACCCAGGTCTGATCGTAGGTCACGCGCAGACCAAAGATACCATCACCCTTGTAATCGCTCGACAGGCCGAGCCCGAGGCCCAGGTAACCCGGACCCCAGGACTTCTCGACCGCGTTGACGATGAGCAGGTCGCGCCCGCCTTTCGTGGGCTGGAAGCGGTAGCTGATCCGCTCAAAATCGCCGCGACCATAGATTTTCTCAATATCCTGGGTCAGTCGGGCGCGGTTCAGGAGCCGATCCTTCTGCTCAGCGACCAAGCCATCGAAGACTTCCGGATTGACCCGCACCAGACCCTCAATGCGGACGTCGCCGATGTGTTCGGCCGGGTGGCCCGGGCCGAAGCGCGTCTGCTGCCATGCGGCGTATTCGGCCTCGCTGACGCTATAGCGAGCGAGTTTCGCTTTCATCTTGTCGGCGGCCGTCACCCCGGTCTCGATGGCCTCCTTGGCGCGGTTGAAGTCGCTGGAGGTAATGTCTCCCAGGTCCGGGACGATCAGCACGTCACGCGCCGGGTCGATCTGCTTGAGCGAGACCTTGACGTTCTGCTCGGTCAGGATGGCGATCATCTGGCCGGTGACGCCGACGATGCTGCCGAGCTCGTCGCGGGGCAGATAGCCGGACCCCAGGTTGACCGCGATGATGACGTCCACCCCCATGTCCCGGGCCACGTCGATGGGCAGGTTACGGACCAGGCCGCCGTCGACATAGAGGTTCCCATCCCACTGCATGGGCGCGAACAGGGTCGGGACCGACATGCTGGCGCGCATGGCCACCGGCAGCGGCCCATGGTCGAAGACGTGCATCTCCCCGTTTTCCAGGTTGGTGGCGATGGCCCGAAAGGGGATCGGCAACTGATCAAAGGTCTGCACCGTCTCCGCGCCCTTGACTAAGTCGTTGAAAAAAAGCTGCACCTGCTCGCCCGATATGGCCCCCGGGGGCAGCTTCAGCTTGCCGTTGTGTACGCCGACGGTGAAGTCCCAGGTCGGGTTGGCCGACGCCTGCTTGCGCCGGGCCGGCCACTCTTTGCGCGGCGGGTCGTCGTTGAAGAGGGTGTCCCAGTTCACCTCGGTCACCCGCCGTTCCAGCTCCTGCGGCGACAAGCCGGCCGCGTAGCTGCCGCCCACCAGCGAGCCCATGCTGGTGCCAACCACCACGTCGACCGGGATACGCATCTTCTCCAGGACCTTGAGCACCCCGATATGGGCCGAGCCCCGTGCTCCGCCCCCGCTCAGCACCAGGCCGATGCGTGGGCGGTGCCCCCAGCCGCCTTCGCTGGCCGCCGCGGCGCTCGTGGGTGTGGTCAGGTACAGGGCGGCGAGTGCGATGGCGAACAGGGCGAACAGGTTCCGTCTCATGGGCGTCTCGTCTGAAGGAGGCTGGTGGTGATCGGCGGCGCGGCGGCCACGCGGGTGCACAAGGTAACAGATCGACGTGACGGGGAAAAAACCGGAAGTGGGTGGCCGCGCGACCGGGACTTCGGGGCGCGCGCCTGATCGCGTAGACTTGGCCGGGACAACCCAATCCAGCGTGAATTGTACCCGCGAGCGCCCATGAACCGACTCGACGCCATGCATCTGTTTGTTCGTGTCGTTGAGCTCGGCAGCTTTGCCGCGGTGGCGGGCCAGCTCGGGGTCGCCCGCTCGGTGGTCACGCGCCAGATTGCCGCGCTGGAGGAGCATTTGGGCATCAAGCTGATGGTGCGCAGTACGCGGCGGCTGACCCTGACCTCGGCCGGTACTGCCTACCTGGAACGCTGCCGGGCGATCCTCGAGCTGGTGGAGACGGCCGAGGCGGAGGTGATGGAGGCGCGCCTGACGCCGCGCGGCCACCTGCGTATCGGTTTGCCGCTGAGTTTCGGGCTCAAGCGATTGGCGCCGCTGCTGCTGGAGTTCTCCCAGACCTATCCCGACATCTGTCTCGCGATGGACTTCACCGACCGGGAGATGAACCTGATCGAGGAGGGGGTGGACCTCTCGATCCGTATCACGGCCCGGCTCGAGCCCGGCGACATTGCGCGCAAGCTCGGCACCTGCCGGCTGATGACCATCGCCGCGCCGGACTATCTGGCCCGCCATGGCCGGCCGCAGCATCCGTCCGAACTGGCCGGTCATGCGTGCATTGGCTATTCACCGCAGGCGAACAGCCGACCCTGGTCATTTCTGGTGGCTGGGCAGGTGGAAACCTTCCATGTACCCTACCGGTTGCAAGCCAACAACGGCGATGTGTTGGCAGCGGCGGCGGCGCGGGGCTTGGGGATCACGATCCAGCCGGATTTCATCGCGTCCGATTATCTCGCTGCCGGCAGCGTGGTGACCCTGCTGGAGGAGTTTACGCCCCCTGACCTTGGCATCTATGCGTTACTTGCGAGTAACCGCTACCTGCCCCATCGCGTCCGTGTGCTGATCGAGTTTCTCGCCAACCGGCTGGCACCCGCTCGACCAAACATAGAATGACGACCAGGGCCGTCGACTGAGGCATGATAGCCGCGGCAATCATTCCCGTTTCCGGCAATGATCACCGCCGCGCGGTTCGCTGCCTACTGCATACACCAGCCATGGCTGACAATAAACGATTGGCCGGTCAGTGCGGCGCTCGGGAAGGATGCCAGGAACAGCGCGGTCTGCGCCACGTCGTCGACGGTTGCGAATTGGCCGTCGACCGTGCGGCCGAGCATCACGCGCTTGACCACCTCGTCCTCGCTGATGCCCAACTCCTTGGCCTGCTCCGGAATCTGCTTATCGACCAGCGGGGTCCGTACGAAGCCGGGACAGATCACGTACGCACGCACATTATGTTCGGCGCCTTCCTTGGCCAACACGCGGGCGAGACCGAGCAGTGCGTGCTTGGCGGCAACATAGGCCGATTTCAATGGCGAGCCCTCGTGCGAATGCACTGAGCCCATGTAGATGACCGTGCCGCCGCGCTCCCCCTGATACATGTACTTGAGCGCCGCCTTGGTGGTCAGGAAGGCACCATCGACGTGGATGGCTTGCATCTTCTTCCAATCGGCGAAGCTGTAATCGACGATCGGCTTGACAATCTGGATGCCGGCGTTCGAGATCAGAATGTCGAGTTGGCCGAAGGCGTCGACCGTCGTCTTGATCCCGGCGTTGACCGCATCCTCGTTGGTGACGTCCATCGCGACGCCCAGTGCCCGCCCGCCGCCGGCCTTGATCTCGTCGGCGGTCTGCTGCGCGGCCGCCAGGTTGATGTCGGCGATGGCCACCGCGGCGCCGGCCTTGGCATAAACCAGCGCGATGGCCTTGCCGATGCCGCTCGCGGCGCCGGTGATCAGCGCGACTTTACCGTTCAGTTGCATGGCAGTACTCCGAGGGGGTCAACCCAGATAATCAAAAACGACTTCACCCAGCCCGAGGGTCAGGTCGGCCAGGATATGGCGCGCCCCGACCACCTCGAGCACCGGCAGCTCGGCCACCGGCGCCAAGGCATGGGGGAACAACGATAACGCCGCCGGCCCGGTCCAGGCGCCTCTTACCCTGACATCCCGCAGGTGGTAACGCACCAGTTCACAGATCCGCGGTGTCCCGTCCACATGAGGAATGATCTTCAACAGGAAGTTGGGCGGATCGCTGAGGCTCTGTGTGATCTCCGTGGTATCAAGCGTGCGATGTTTGTAACCCATGGTCGCGGTAGCGACCCGGACCGGACCATAGTCGAGTTCGCCGACCAGCGTGTCGGCGTAAACTTTCAGGCTGGGGCGGGCGAGCTTTTTCGGGAACCCCCACAATTCGCGCCCGCCGGCGATCGGCGGGTGATCGTCCAGATACATGGCATGGGTGTAGCTGCCCGCCACCCCCTGGTAGGTTACCGGAATCACCTGGCCGCTCTCGGTATAGTCGCCAAAGCCGGTCGAGTCGGGCATGCGAATGAACTCGTAATTGACCAGTGGCGCGCCGACCTCCAGCGGCTCCGGCACGACGGCGCGCAGCTTGTCCGGGTCGGTGCGGTAGGTGACGATGAAGTATTCGCGGTCGATGAATCGATAGGGACCAGGGGGAAAGGCGGGGTTGGTGAACGGCATGGCAAACGCCTGCTCGCGGATCGTGCGGATATCCATGATAAGGGGCTCTCCCGTTGCGGGTTGATGGAAGATTATCCGGCCGAGCGCGGGGCCGCCGTGGCGAGGCGCCGGCGGACAGTCGGGCCGTTTCCAGCTTGACGCAAGTATAGTAGCCGAATCGAACCGCGGTTCCGCCAGGCGACAACGCCGCGAGGGCGCGTTGGTCTGCCGAGCCCCCGCTCAACAGCGTCGGGCGCCCATCTGCAAGACCCGAGTGCCGAGCCGGCAGCCCACACCGATCTCGGGATTGCTTGAGGAGCGGGCGCCGGCCGCTATCAGCGATTCTTTAATCGTTCGGCGACTCATTCGGGCGCAGATCGAACAACAGCACCTCGGCGTCCTCGCCCTGGCTGAAGTCGAGCTCCCGTACCTGGCGCAGCCGCGCGTCGTCGCAGTACGACCGTCCCGCTGGTCTTGTCGAAGCGGCTGAGTTGGGTCGACAGACCCAGGTGGTTGTCGACCTCTCTCATGTGAGATTCCGGTTTAGTCGCGGCGGGTAACCTGCCGAGAGTCTTGGTAAACTGCCTTCATGCTGGACTACCCCTTCGACAAACAAGAACTCGCCGAACTGCGTGCGACCCACCGCGGCACGCGGCACGCGGGACGTGCGCGAGGCCTTGCTCGGCGACACGCAGTTGTTGGAACTGGACGATCATCTTCAACGTCGCCTGTATCTGACAGCCGAGGCCGTCGCCCGACAGGTGCAGACGCGCTGGGGGGTGCGTTACACGCCCAGCGGTATGACTGCGGTCCTGCACCGCTTAGGTTTCCCTGGGCGCAGACGATTGTCACGGTCGGTTTGCTCAAGATCATCCACGGGCGCTGGTGCTGTCTGCCGCTGGCCTTCGCCTTCTATTTTCGCTGCCTGACCTTGCAAACACGCTGCGTGCGGGTGTGCGGCGAGGCGCAGGCGTTTCAGACCAAATTTGCCCGGGTGGTCGCACTGACCGTGCGGTTGGGGGCCGTTTTCACGGCGGTCCCGGTGTTGGTGGTCTGACGCTGGCTTTCGCGAAATCAAGCAGGAGATCGGCAGCGCCGAGACCCAGACCCGCACGCCCGAGGCGGTGACCAATCACCTGTATGGCCGCGACCGCGATCACGTGGATCGATGGCGAGCAGTTAGCCAAGGCAGCGTCCCGTCGCTATGCCACGACCAAGCGGACCGAATACGCCTTCGCGGACCTGCGGCGGCGGCTGGCCCAGGACCTCGGTGGCGAGGGTTTCGGTATCGATTGCGCGGATCCGGGAAAACCCCCGCAAAATCCGCTGCTCGCGGCAGTCATGGCACTCGTGGCGTAACTGAAAGCGGGAAACTTCAGCTCGGTGTCTATGCGTTACTCCCGGGTAACCGCGACCTGCCCCATCGCGTGCGTCTGTTGATCGAGTTTCAGGCCAAGCGGCTGGACACCGCGGGCGGTTCAGGCTGACTTCCTGTAGGATTCGATCATAGAGGCGGCCACTGGAACTCGAATCAAACGCCGGATACGCAGAAGCGCCCCATGGCGTAACCGGTCAGTGGCATTGGATTGAAGTTGGTGACAACGGCTTCGACAATACTTACCCGGTTGATGCGACACGCCTGCGACAGCGATGAGTAACCCGAACGACGGGAACCACTAGAACCTCGTGCCCAAGCAGCGCTTGGGCACGAGGAGAACGCTGACCTATTTCCAGCCAGCTTCCTGCTCGCAGGCCTTCATTTCGGCGGGATGGGTTTTCTCCCAGCCGGAAACGGACTTCGTTTCATCATCGCCCATTTTGTCATTCATACATGTGCAGTATTTTTCGACCGTAGCCGCCGCGGCGCCTTCTTTGGCATTGTCTTTGACGCACTTGGCAATCCAAGCCGCATCGTCCCCCCCGTCAGCGCTACCTTTCGCCCCAGCGAAAGCCTGGCCGCTCACAATGACTGCGGCGATTGCGACACACGTGATGATTGACTTATGCATTGTCTGTTCCTCGGTGTTGTGATTTTGTGACTATCAGTGAATACCCCACAGGGGGTCAACTGACGGCGTTTCTTAAGAAGGCGCGATAGGATCTTAGCAGATTATCCCCGTTTGTAGGGCACCCCGGCGTGGAGTGCGGTGGCATCATGCGGTCAGGTGTTTCACGTCACACGGGGCCCGTCGAAACGTGCGGGCAGGGCGATCAGTGCCGCATTCCCTGGCCGAGCTTGGGCGCGAGGAGAAACGCCGAGCTATTCCCAGCCTGCTTCATCTTCGCAGGCCTTCATTTCGTCCGGATGCGTCTCTTCCCACTTGGAAACGGACCTCGTTTCATTCTCATCCATCTTGTCGGTCATGCATGTGCAATACTTTTCGACCACCTCTGGCGCGGCCTTCTCCTTGGCATTGTCGTTGATGCACCTGGCAATCCAAGCCGCGTCGTCCGCTCCAGCAGGGGTCTTACCGCTGACGCCCGCCGCCGCAGGTGCCTTGCCGCTTACGTCCGTCGCCGCAGGTGCCTTGCCGCTGTCGTCCGTCGCCGCAGGTGCCTTGCCGCTCACGTCCGTCGCCGCAGGTGCCTTGCCGCTGACGTCCGCCGTCGTAGGTACCTTGCTGCTGACGTCCGCCGTCGCCGGTGCCTTGCCGCTGACGTCCCCGGCAGCGAAAGTCTGAGCGCTGACAATGATGGTTGCGATTGCAACACACCCGATGACTGATTTGTGCACTGTCTGTTCCTCAGATTTTGCGATTTTTCGATTTTGTGACTGTCAGTGATTACAACATCTGGTGTCAGTTATTGGTGCCAAAATACCGGAGGATTTTCGCAGTTCCAATAGTTGGCTTGGCGGTAACGGAATACAAGGTCCCTCAGCAGATTTTTGCATCCGTACCGCTCCGTCAGTTGGTCCGGCATTATGTAGAAACGGCGCAAGCCTAATTTATCAATAATTTAGGATTCTGGCTCGCGGTTGAGCGATCCCCAGGAGCCTATTCCCCATTGATGTAGCCCGAATCGCGTCCCTGCTGCCGGCGCGGCGGGCGGCCTCCGCTCAGCCATTATGTGTATGCCCCTCCGGTTGGTGAGCGATGTGGGCCAGGGTCAATCGTTCGGCGCCTCATTCGGGCGCAGATCGAACAACAGCACCTCGGCGTCCTCGCCCTGGCTGAAGTCGAGCGCCCGCACCTGGCGCAGCCGCGCGCCGTCGCCTTCCGCCAGGCGCTCGCCGTTGACCACGAGCGCGCCACGGGCAATCTGAATATAGCCGAAGCGATGGTCAGGCAATACGAAGCGCTGCTGCTCGGCGCCGTCGAACAGCCCGGCATAGACGCGTACATCCTGATAGACGCGCAGTGAACCCGCGGCGCCGTCGGGTGAAATGATCAGGTGCAGTCGGCCGCGCTTGTCGGCGTCGGCAAAGTGCTGCTGCTGGTAGCGCGGGGTGACGCCCTTGCGGTCAGGCGTGATCCAGATTTGCAGGAAATGAACGTCCTCCGCGCGCGAGGCGTTGTATTCGCTGTGGCGGATGCCGGTGCCCGCGCTCATCATCTGCACGTCGCCGGGGCGGATGATCGACCCGGTACCCATCGAGTCCTTGTGTTCCAGCGCACCGGCGAGTACATAGGAGACGATCTCCATGTCGCGATGGCCGTGGGTGTCAAAGCCGCGGCCCGGGCGGACCCGGTCATCGTTGATCACCAGCAGGTCCGAGAAGCCGGATTGGTCCGGATCGTAATAGCTTCCGAATGAAAAGGTGTGCTGTGAATGCAACCAGCCGAAATTGGCGACGCCGCGGCGCTGCGATGGTCTGACCTCGAGCATGTCGATCTCTTTGATCTTGATCGCGGGGAGTCGGCGTCTGAAGCGGACGCGGCGACCCCCCGTGAAGGGGAGGGCCTAGCCCTTGATGGCCTCGAGCGAGACGGTGATCGTCACGTCATCGCCGACGTTCGGCGCATACTTGCCGGCATGGAAGTCGGTGCGCTTGATGACGACACTGGCGTCGGCGCCGATGGCGTCCTTTCTTGCCATCGGGTGCTGCTTGGCGACGAAGTGGCTCAGCGTAAGGCGAACCGGCTTGGTGACGTCCTTGATCGTCAGATTGCCTTCGACGGCCACCGGCTCGTCACCCTTGAAGACCACCTTCGTGGACTTGAAGGTGGCGGTTGGATACTTGGCGGTGTCGAGAAAGTCTTCGCCCTGGATATGTTCGTTGAATTTCTCAGCGCCGGTGTCGACCGACTTGGTGTCGATCGTGACGTCGACCGAACCGGTCTTCGCCTCCTTGTCCAGTACGACCGTGCCGCTGGTCTTGTCGAAACGGCTGAGCTGCGTCGACAGACCCAGGTGGTTGTAGGAGAAACGCGCGAAGGTATGGGTCGGCTCGATGGTGTAGGTTTCCGGCGCGGCCAGCGTCGGGGCGGCCGCCAGGGCGATGACAATGGCAGCGGAGAGCTTGGCGAATTGGTTCATGGTGTCATTCCTCGAGGTTGGGTTAGGGGTTGCCGGATAGGGCGGTGATCTCGAATCTGATCTGGATGTCATTGGCAACGATGTCGAAGGTAGACCAGGACCCTTCGCCGATCGAAAAGTCGCCGCGGCGGATAGTGAAGGTGCCGGCAAACACACCGGCGTTACCCTGCGGCGTGAGGCTGGCGGGGACCACGACCTCCCGCGTCTGGCCCTTGATGGTCAGCTTGCCAGCCACTTCATAGCGGTTGTCGCCCACGGCCTTCACACTGCTGGACTCAAAACGGGCAGTCGGGAACGCCTTGGTGTTGAACCACGATTTGCCCGCCACTTCATCATCGCCCTCCGCGGTGCCGGTATCGATACTGGCGAGCGCGACCTCAATCGTCGCCTTGGCATTTGTCGGTTGCGCCGGATCGAAACTCAACTGGTTGGTGAAGTCCTTGAAGCGGCCGTCCATGGTCACCCCCATCTGGGTGTAGCTGAAGGTGATACTGCTCTGGTCGGCCTGGACCTTGGTGTATTCGATGGCGTGGGCGGTCGGGGCCAGCGCGGCGGCGAGCGATAAGGCGAGTGCGAGGCGTTTCATATTGGTTACTCCAGAGCCTATATGCTATCGTCAGACGGCGCTGTCAAGGTTGGCAACATGCGCTTGAGTACAGTGTCCTTATCGATGAAGTGATGCTTCAGTGCGGCGCCGACATGACCCAGCAGGAGGGTGATGAGCAGGAGGTTAAGGCTCAGATGCACCGTCAGCAGCAGGTCACCCAACGCCTTGTTCTTATCAATGAGGTTGGGCAGCGGCAGCACCCCGAACCACACGACCTGAAAGCCTTTGGCCGAACTCATCAGCCAGCCCGACAGTGGAATGGCGAACATCAGGAGATACAATAGGACGTGTACGGAATGCGCCAGCCATTGCTGTAGCCGCGGGATGCTCGACGGCATGGGCGGGGGTTGGTGGGTCAGGCGCCACGCCAGGCGCATGATCACCAGGAGGAAGATGGTCACTCCGGCCCATTTGTGCCAGGAGTAAAGTTTCAGTTTCTCCGGCGACAGGGGCAGGTCGTGCATATAAAAGCCCAGTCCCAGCATTGTGAGGATCATGATCGCGATCAGCCAGTGCAGCGTTTTCGCGGTTGCGGTGTAGCGGTCGCTCATGTTCGTCGTCCTCGTGGTGGTCGGTCGCCGCGTGCAGTGGCGATGGATGCACTGTAGCCGAGCGTGGAACCAGGAAATAGGCGGCAAACGCCAACGTGCTGTTGCGGCAATCGCAACAGTCGCTCCGCGCTCGGTCCTAGTTTTGGGCGTCGCTGCCCACATCACAAGGCGGTCGCAGCAATCTCGCCACCGGGCGCTGTCCGGCATAGAATGGTCTGCCAACTCCGCTGGTTCTGAGGTCTTGCCATGTCCCCGTCCGTTTCCAAGCGCGCCGCTGGTTTTACCCTGGTCGAACTCCTGGTGGTGCTCGCCATCCTCGGGCTGCTGGCCGGTCTGGTGGGGCCTCAGGTCATGAAGTTCCTGGGGTCCTCCAAGACCAAGACGGCCAAGCTGCAGATCGATGATTTGGTGGCCACCCTGGACCTGTACCGGCTGGAGACCGGCCGCTACCCGACCGCCCAGGAGGGGCTTGAGGCGCTGGTGGCCAAGCCGGGCAATGTCGCCAACTGGAACGGTCCATACCTCAAGAAGGGCGTGGTGCCTAAGGACCCCTGGGGCTTCGATTATCAGTATCGTTTCCCCGGCGACCACGGCGGAGTCGATATCTGGACCCTCGGTGCGGACAATCGCGAAGGGGGTGAGGGTGAGAATGCCGACGTGAAGAGTTGGGACTGAGGTCCCGCCAGCCGTGTCGGGCAGGCCCGCTCCACGCGTCGCAGCGGCGCACGGCCGCGGTTTCACGATTGTCGAGTTGCTGGTGGTGCTGGCCATCGCCGCCGTGCTGATGGCGGCGGTCCCGCCCATGATCTCGGCGTTTTTCCCCGGGGTCGAGCTCAAGGCGGCGGTGCGCCGCACCGCTGCCAGCCTGCGGCTCGCGCGCGAGATCGCGATCCGCACTGGGGCCGATGCCGCCCTGGTGGTGAATGTGCAGGAGCGCAGCCTCGAGCTCCCGGGCTCGCATACCGTCGTCCTGCCCCATCGGCTGCGGATGAAGCTCAATGCGGCGAGTGTCGAGCAGATCGACGCGGAGCGCGGGGCTATTCGCTTCTTTGCGGACGGCAGTTCCACCGGCGGGGTGGTTATGTTGGGCCGCGCCGATGCCCGCGGCGGCTACCAGGTCGGGGTCAACTGGCTCACCGGACGGGTGCGTCTGGCGCCGTGGGAAGGGCCATGACGCGGCGCCGGCGCCAACGCGGGTTCTCGCTGTTGGAGGTCCTGGTCGCCTTCGCGATCCTGGCCGTGTCACTTGGGGTCTTGTTGCAGATCTTCTCCCGCGTGACCACCAGCACCATGACCACGGCCCAGTACAGCCGCGCAGTGGCGCTTGCGGAGTCCCGTTTGGCCGCGGTGGGTAGCGCCATCCCGCTCAAGGAGGGAACCTCTTCCGGCGACCCGGAGGACGGCTTTGCCTGGGAACTCGCCATTGTCCCCTTTGCTCTCAGCGCTACACCGGTGCCGGAGGGATTCGCCGTCGGGGTGATGCCGGTGGCCGCGTATCGGGTCACGGTGATTGTTCTCTGGCGGGACGGCGCCCGGGCGCGCCGCCTGGCCCTGAGTACCCTGCGGCTAGCGCAGGTAGACTAGTGGTGGTGGCCCTGTCGTTGCCCCGCAGCGGTGGCCGTGCCGCCGGTGCGCACTCCCCGCACCGGTGCCGCCCGCGTGGCTTCACCTTGGTGGAGTTGCTGATTGCGCTTGCGATGGTGGCATTGATCACCCTGCTCTTGTTTAGCGGGTTGCGGGTCGGCACCCGCGCCTGGGACCTGGTCGAGGTTACCGGCGAGCGCGTCGGTGCCGTGCGGCTCGCCCACGGTTTCCTGGTGCGTGCGCTGACCCAGGTGCGCCCGGCGACGCTGGTGTTCGACGGCGCACCGGCCCCGGTCTTCGCCGGTGACGCGCAGCGCGTGGAGTTTGCGGCCCCGCTGTCGGAGCATGTCGGGGTCCCGGGGCTGTATGTATTGCGCCTTGAGGTGGAGGGCTCCGGGCGCCGGCATGACCTGGTCCTGACCCGTTGGTTGATGCACCCGGAGGTGCTGGGGGGCAAATTAGACGGTGTTCCGCAATGGGAGCCGCTCAAGAGTGACTCGCAGCGGGCGCTGGCGGAGATTCCACTGGATCAGGACGCGGCCGCTGGGGCCTTCGGGCGGACCCTGTTGCTCGAAGGCGTGGGTGGCCTCGTGATCAATTATTATGGGATTCTGGCGGGGGAGCGCGAACCCGATTGGCACAAAGAATGGCTGGAGCAACCCCGGCCCCCGATCCTGATCCGTATTCACCTGACCACGGTCAATCAAACATGGCCGGACCTGATCGTCCCCCTATCCGCTCCGCGCGGCTGACGCAGACCGCCCGCGGCATCGCACTGGTCCTGGTGCTGTGGGTGCTGGCGCTGCTGACCGTCATCGCGATGGGCATGACCGCGGCGCAGCGCACCGAGACGGCGCTTACCGAAAACGTCATTGCCGATGCGCGCTTCCGGGCCTTGGCCGAGGCGGCCATCGTCTTTACCGTCGGCACCTTTCTCACCCCAGTGGTGCCGGGGGATGTTGGCCTGGGGAGTGGCGGGCCGCCGGGCGGACCCGACACCGCAGACTGGGTCCCTAACGGGGCGCCCAGGACCTGGGTATTTGACGGCAACGCATTGCGCATTACGGTATCCAACGAGAAGTCCCGGATCAATCTGAACCAGGCGACCGCGCCGGTCCTGTCCGCGCTGCTGATCGCACTCGGGGTCGCGGAGCAGGAGGCGGCGGCCATTGCCGAGGCCATTGTCGACTGGCGCGACGAGGATGACCTCAAGGGCTTGAACGGCGCCGAGGACCAGGACTACGCGGATGCCGGTCGGTCGCTGGGGGCCAAGGACGCCCCCTTCGTCGCCGTGGAGGAGTTGCAGCAGGTGCTGGGCGTGAGCCGCGCGATCTATCAGCGTCTCGCCCCGGAGGTCACCGTCGATACCCAGGACGACCAGGTGGACCAGACCTTCGCGTCGGCAGCGGTGCTTGCCGCCCTGCAGGGCATCACGCTGGACGGGGCGCAACTCCAGGTGCAGAGTCGTGATGCCCCGGCCCTGCCGGGTGGTCAGGGGGCGAATGCCGGCAATCGGGGCGGACCGCTGTATCGCATTGAGGTCAAGGAACAGGGCGCGGCGGGGACGGCCCGGGCCATGGAGGCCCTGGTGGACGTCGCGATCCCGACCAACCCGGTGCGGTGGCGGCGCTTTGGACTGGTGGCGGGGCCGCCGCCCGCCGGCTAGTGCCGGCCAGCGCATCAGCGCGCGACAGGCGCGCATGCACGCGAACCGGTACAATTGGCTAAATGCTTTGTATCCATCCCGCCGATCACTTGGTCGGGGGCCGGTGATCCTCAGTCCGCCAATTGCTCACGTCAAAGCGCCAAGCTCGCCAAGAAATACAATAAGATGGTCCGGCATCCAGAGTACCCGACCGGTGCATGGTCCAACGCGATAGCACACTGAAAAACCTTGGCACATTTATTGGTTTGGCGTGAAAATTGCCTTCTTTTGGGTGGGTGTCTAAATATGCAAATGATCTTACTGAGCTTTTTAGTGATTCGTGGCTGCATCCAGGCGGCTCGGTAGTCCTCCCATGGCCTTGCTCGATGCTCTGAAGCTGCCGCGTGGCGCGGCTCTGTGGCGCCCCTGGGCCGCCGATTCCGGCCTGTCCGGGGAGCGTTTTGTCGGCTGCCTGCCGCCGGTGTTGCGCCGCTATCTGGCGAGCCGCGACCGGCGTCTGATCGTCATCGCGGATGGCCCTAATGCCGATTTGGAGTTGGTCGCCAGCGCGTCCAGGGAGGTGCTGGGGACCTTGGAGCTGGACGGGCGGGAACCCTTGCCCGGGTCGGTTGCTGCGACCACCAAAGGGCAACCTCACCGGACCGTGCTGATGCTTGCAGCCGGCGCGGTGTTGTGCCGCCGCACCTCACTCCCGTCCCAGGTTCGCAACAATCTGGCCCAGGTCCTGCGCTATGAGCTGGACCGGCTCTCGCCCTTCCGGCCGGAGCAGGTGGTCTACGACACGCGCCTCATCAGCGGCGGCCAGGGTGATGCGCGTCTCACGCTCGACTTGGCCCTGACCCGCCGCGACCTGGTCGATGGCTGGCTCAAGCGCCTGCGGGAGGCCGGATCACCGGTGGACCAGGTAACCTGGGAGGGGGCCTGGCCCCAGGCCAACCTCCTGGCCCCGGCGGAGCGCCC
The DNA here is from genome assembly GCA_903837595.1 of uncultured Thiodictyon sp. Classification (GTDB taxonomy): domain Bacteria; phylum Pseudomonadota; class Gammaproteobacteria; order Chromatiales; family Chromatiaceae; genus Thiodictyon. The sequence goes on along the minus strand of CAILVI010000059.1, from coordinate 310 downwards.
GCGCCGCCGCCAGCCGTTGCTCGATCCGCTCAAGCTGCTGCTGGTCCTGATCCTGGTCCTGGGGGCCGCCGCCCTGGTTAGCCCGTTGTGGCAAAAGTCCCGGACGCTGGAGACCCTGGAGGCCGAGGTCCGCAAGGCACGCGCCCAAGCGGTCCAGGTGGACCAGGTCCGCCAGGAGCTGGAGCGGGCGCGCCGCGGCAGCACCGAGGTGCTGCGCCAGAAGTGGGAGTTGCCCCGCATGCTCGATATGTTGGGTGAACTTACCCGGCGCATCCCCGACGATACCTGGGTGCAGAGCCTCGAGTATCAG
>CAILVI010000058.1 GCA_903837595.1 uncultured Thiodictyon sp. | reverse complement strand
CCAGGCTGCGCTACGCCCCGGAAAGATTGACAAGGTTACGTGGCGGCGCGCTCCGTGTCAATGTGAGACGTGCAAAAAAACCGCCGACCTGCGGGGCGCCCGCTGTTCAGCGCCCCCTCACCATGGCCTCCAACTCGGTCACCACCCGATCCAACTCATTGATCAGCGAGGGCGGCGCCTGACCGGCGGTGCGAAATGACTCGACCAGGCCGCGGTAGTACCACAGGTGCTCGGCGGGGTCCGACAGGGTGAAGCGCTGCCAGAGTGCATCGCCGTGGACGCGATAGTCGAGCAGGATGGCGCGCGCGTTGTGCAGTTTGTCCGCGATACTGACCCGGTGATAGGCCGGGTCCGGCGTCGCGGTGAGGTGGCGCAGGTACTGCTCCTTGCGCGAGCGCCACGGCGGCTTTGGGACGACCTCAGCGTCGGTGCAGTCATCGACGATCCCAAGCACCCGCGTCCCGTAGCGCTGCTCAATCTCGGCGCGCAGCGCGGCGGCCCCGCCGCGGTGCTCGGCCTGGTCCTCGATCGCGTCGTGCAGCAGGGCGGCAATCGCCTCGTCCTCACCGCCGCCGTGCTCCAGCACCAGGCTCGCGACCGCCATCAGGTGTGAGATATAGGGCGTGCCCACACCCTTGCGTAACTGGCGGTTATGCAGCCGCGCGGCATAACCCAGGGCGTCGAAAAAGCGCTCGGAGAGCAGGCCGTCGGGTGGCGTCATGAGGTACCTCTGGTCGGGCCGGTCAGGGGAAAGGTGGACTTTACCGCCGCGGTGCGCGTGCCGTCCATGCCCGGTGCTCCGTTCGGCTGCCTGCTGGCGACTCGACAGAAGGGCCAGCAGGTATTCGCGATATGTCGCTGACTTGAAGCACCGGACTTCAACTTGGTCTATGAGAGACGAGAGACACCGGCGCGGTATTCGCCTGACCATTCCCGCCCACCCCCCCGGCGACTTATGCCACCGCGGGCTCTATGTGTGCCAGCGTACCGACGCCCCCACCCGCTTTCAATAATCTGCCGGCACCGTCACGATACGACGCCATGACCGCTTCGCCCCTTGTGGCAGCCTGTCACCGCGACATTCTTTGGGCGTCATGCGTACCAACGCCACTGTGTGCCCGGCTGCTTGCTCATTCACCACCGACCGGAACAAAAATGAAAAATATGCAACTGACCACCATCTCGATGGCTATCGGCCTCATCTTCAGCGCCGGGGTGATGGCGCAAGCGATGACGAAAGACGCGTACAAGGCCGCGGAGGCCCAGATCGCCACCGAGTATACCGCCGACAAGGCCAAGTGCAACGCGCTGGCCGCCAACGCCAAGGATATCTGTATCGCCGAGGCCAAGGGCAAGGCCAAGGTCGCCAGCGCCGAGCTCGAAGCGAATTACGAGCCCTCGGCCAAGCACCACTACAAGGCGGTGGTCGCCAAGGCGGAGGCCGACTACGCGGTCGCCGATGAGAAGTGCGATGACCAGGCCGGCAATGCGAAGGACCTCTGCGTGAAGGAGGCGAAGGCGGTCGAGACTCGCGTCCGGGCCGACGCCGAGGCGCAACTGAAGATGACGGAAGCGAATAAGACCGCGAGCGACAAGTCCACCGCCGCGGATACCAAGGCGAAAGAGGCCGGCGTCTCCGCGCGCCAGGACGCCGCCGCGGAAAAAGGTGATGCGAATTACGCCGTAGCAAAGGAAAAGTGCGCCGCCCTGATGGCCCCCGACAGTGATCGTTGCCTGAAAGACGCCAAGGCCAAATACGGCAAGTAACAGACCGCCTGGGCCGGGAACGCATATCCCCCATCGCGTAACCGTGCGGGGTGCTGCACCAGTCCCTCATCCCCCAGAGGGACCGGTCAGTCTCCGCAACCAGCCCGGCCGGGGAGCCGGCATACGAGCCAGGGATGGCAACCGCTGAGCCGGTGGAAGCGCCGACATCTTGTCGGCGACGGCGCGCAGCGCCGCTAAAGGCTCGCCAAACGACAAGACCCCTCCTGATCATCCGCCGAACGCGGACCGCCTGACGGCGATTGGCCGACAGAATGTCGGCGCTCCCAGGAACGAGCCAACTCGCACCGACGCGCAACCACTGGCCAACCTCCCATCCCACATGGTCTAATCCTCCCGTCAGCAACCTGACCGACGGAGTGGAGCGTGGCGGAGTTCAAGGCCCAATTGGGCCCCGCGGGACAGCACGGACTCGCTTACCCAGACGGAGCGCCTCGGATGTCAAGCAGCCCACTTCCTGTGGTTGATGGCAAGATCAAGCGTCAACTCAAAGACCTTGTCCCGCTTCTGCGTGAAGAGATCCTTGTCATAACCCTCCTGCGGCAGGTTCAGGTCGAGGACCTTGCCGACCTCGTCGCGGACGGCCAGCCGGGTTTGGCTGTCTTTGAACCAGTCTTGCACCAGGACCCTGGGGGCACCCTCGGTCAGACGCTTAAGTAGTGCCTTGGCCGCGAGCCGCACCCGCCGCTCTTCCTCCTTGGTCATCTGGTCCTTGCACAGCAGGTCATAGATCTCCAGTTCGTCCTCGGAGAGCCCCATCCGGACGTGCCGCGCTTCTTCCTCCCGCAGCGCCTGGGCAAAGCGCACCAATGCGGCAAAGTCCGCATCGGCCGAGGTGCTCCCCGCATTATACTTGTCGATGATCTCCTGCAGGCGTTGCGCAAAGTCCCGCCTGGTACGGTTCTGCTTGAGCATGTCACTCAGCTTCTTTTCGAGGAAGGCCCGCAGATCGGCGATCTGGATATTCTTGTAGGCGTTCTGTTTGAACTCTTCCCTGAGCTTGTCGAAATCGATCATACTCAGGTCCCAGGACTGGCCCTGCCGCGCAATCCTGAAGACTGTCCCGGACTCCCTGGCCGCGGCAAAGCCCGCGTCATCGACCACCAGACTCTCATCGAGCAGCTCGCCGACCCGGCGGATCGCGGCGTCGACGTCCTGCTGCTGGATGATGCTGTCGACCACCCCCCGCAGGTATTGAAAGACGGCAACGGTGCGCACCACGGGCCGGCCCAGGACCTCCGGCTTCGCGGCCTCATAGAGTCCCGTGATGGTGTTTTCGTAAACGCTGAAGGCCTTGCGATACTCGTCCTTGTAGAGCAGCGCATTGGCCCAACCCTCGAAGAGCCCGAGCTTCTGAAAAACATCCCGGCCCTCCAGCGCCTTGTCGATCGGGATATTAATGGACGAGCAGAACGCGCTACCCTGAGCGATGGCCTCGTCGAGCAGGCGCAAGAGCTCTCCTTTGTCCTTCACGGGCGGCTCGTCATCGCCTTGATCGCCCTCACCGTAGTCCTTGAGGGCCTTCTTCAGGCGCCCGAAGACCCCGTAATAGTCGACGATTTCGCCGTTCTTCTTCTCAACCCCACCGATCTTATGCGCACACACCCGATTGGGGCGGGCGATCGTCTGCATCAGAGTGTGATCCTGCTGCGGCTTATCGAGATAGAGGGTGGAGACGGTGGGCGCATCGAAGCCGGTGAGCCACATGGCACAGACGAAGACCAGCTGGAGCGGGTCGTCGGGGTCCTTGAAGTTGTATTCGAGGTCATGGCCGTTCGTGTCGACGTGGTCCATCCGCTTGCGGTGCGCACGGATATCGAGCCCCTGCAGGTCGAATTTCTCTTCCTCGCCGTTCTCCGCGCTGACCACCACGGCCATCTCGACCTTGCGCATGGTCTCGAGCATGCGCTTGAGCCGGGCCGCCAGCAATTCATCCGGCGTCTGCTTGATCCGGCCGCGCAGGGCCTTGATCTCCTCCTTCCACAGCCGCTGGACCTTGTCGTACATCTTCACCGCGGTAAACTTGTCCACGGCGATGACCATGCCCTTGCCGAGATAGCCCCGCCGGGGAAAGTGATAGACGATGTCGCGGGCGATGGTCTCCAGCCGGTCATCGCGTTTGATGACCTCCAACTCGCTGGCAAAGCGCTGCTCAAGTTTGGCCTGGGCGACGGGATCGAGGTTTTCCTCCTCCAGGATCTCGTAGAACTCAAAGCTCAAGTCATCATTCTGGTTCTGCACCTGCGGCACGCGCTTACTATAGAAGAGCGGCACGGTCGCGCCGTCGTTCATCGACTGGCTGAAGTTGTATTCCGAGACATAGTCGCCGAACCACGCGTTGGTCTTGCGCCCGCGTCCGAGCAGCGGGGTACCGGTGAAGGCGATATATTGAGCATTAGGCAACCCGGCCCGCATGTTCTCCGCCAGTGCCTTATATTGGGTGCGGTGGGCCTCGTCGACGATGACGATGATGTCATCGCGGTCCGACAGCAGCGGATACCGCTGACCCTTGGGCCAGCCGAACTTCTGGATCAGGGTGAAGACCAGCCGCTTGTTCTGGCCCAGAAAGGCACGCATCTGCTCACTGTCCTTGGGCTGGGCCATGTCGGCCTTGCGCACCGTGCCGGTATTGAGAAAGTTGCGGTAGATCTGGCCGTCGAGGTCATCCCGGTCGGTGATGACCAGGAAGCTGAAGTTGCCCGGGCAGTGGCGCAGGATCTTCCGCACATAGAAGATCATTGAAAAGCTCTTGCCCGAGCCCTGGGTGTGCCAGAAGACACCGAGCCGGCCGCCGCGCCCGTCGCGGTCCAGAAAGGCCGCGTAGGCACGGTTGACGCCGATGAACTGGTGGTTCTGCGCGATGATCTTCTGCGTGTCCTTGTGGTACAGGATAAAGTTCTCGATATAGTCGAGCAGCCGGTCCTTCGGGCAGAGACCGGCCAGGAACCGCTCGGCGCTGGTGCCTTGCGCCGCGACCTGCTCGCGCCTGATCGCCTCCTTTTCGTCCTCGGGGCGCAGCCAATGGAAGAAGTGCTCCCACTGCGCGGTCAGACTGCCGACCCGGGTCTCGATGGCGTTGGAAAAGACGCAGAGTGCATTGGTGAGGAAGAGCTGAGGGATCTCTGCCTTGTAGTTGGTCAGATTGTCGTCGTAGGCGGTCCTGAGCTTGACGTTGGAGTTCTTGAGCTCGATGAAGACCAGGGGCAGCCCGTTGATATAGAGCAGGATGTCCGGACGGCGCCAGCCGCGCTCACCGAGAATCCAGAGCTGACTGACCGCGAGGAACTGGTTGGCTGCCGGGTTCTTGAAATCAATGATCTTGACCCGCGCCTTGCGGGTACGGCCGGTCGCGTCCTTGAACTCGACCTGCACCCGGTGGCGAATGAGGTCGTCCACCTGCCGGTTGGCGGCGATGGCGGATTGCACCTCGCGCCGGTCGCACAGCTGCTTGATGGCATCGTCGATGGCGGCCTCGGGGAGGTCCGGATTCAGGTCGATCACCGACGCCCTCAGTCGGTCGTGCAGGATGACCTCGCGTTTGTCGGTGCGTCGCGAGCCGTCGTTGAGATCGGCCGGATCGGCCGTAAAACAGTCCTGCACGTCGTAGCCATAGGACAACTGCAAGTGTTGCAGCATGGCCGCTTCGATCTCATCCTCAGAAATGAAGTTCGGCATAAACCGCGTCCTTAGTCATCTTTTGGGTTTTCAGTGGCAGCAAGCCCTTTGGCGCACAAGAACATTATCACTGACGCGGTTTATAGTTCAAGGTCTATTTCGGCAGGCTCACCACGGACGGCCTGACCTACTGCCGGTGACGCGGGAGCGTTGGAACGAGAAAGGCCCCACGGCCACATCGGCAAGCACTGACATGCTAGACTTGATCAACTTGTTGAACAGGTTCGATGCCATGAAAGTCGTCACTTACTCCCATGCGCGCAATGCATTAAAATCGGTACTGGATACTGTCGTGCGGGACGCGGACGTGGCCATCATCAGCCGGCGGGATGCCGAGGGCGACGCTGTGGTGATGTCCCTGGACCACTACAACAGCCTGATGGAGACCCTGCACCTGTTGTCCACCCCCGCCAATGCCGAGGCCCTGGCGCGCGCGATCCGGCAGGACCAGGCGGGTGAGTCCCGGCCAAGGACCCTCATCGACGCTGACGGGGCTTAACCGTGCGCGGGATTCGTTTCGTGCCGGACGCGTGGGAGGCGTACCTCTATTGGCAACAGCAGGACCGCAAGACGCTGAAACGCATCAACTCCCTGATCGACGAGGCGGCACGCGAGCCATTCGCCGGCATCGGCAAGCCCGAGCCGCTGCGCGGCAATCTGACCGGCTACTGGTCGCGGCGCATCGACGACACGCATCGCCTGGTCTATCGCGCGACCGACACCGAGTTGGTCATCGTCGCCTGTCGTTTCCATTACGACGGCTGATGGTGCCGCGCAAACGGCGCTGACGACAGCGCTCGGCCTTGATTGGCATTCCGGCAAGCGGCGCCCCCCTACCGGAGGTCGACGCCTTAGCCGGTGGCGCTTCCCGAGCCATCCAAGGAAAGGCCGCCTGGCTCCCACGCTCCTGCGTGGGAGCAAGAGCGGGCGCTCCGCGTCCAGAGGGCAGACCGGACGCGGAGCGCCCGCACGGCATTCCCACGCTGGAGCGTGGGAACGAGAAGACTGTCCGGAACGATGATCAAGACCCAGTGCGCTTGGCTAGTTGTGTGGTAATACCTGACTAAGCCTTAGTGCGGCGGCTTCCTGAAGAAATACCGGTTCGAAGCACTGCTCGGGATAGAGATAATCATCGCCTGATTCATCGATGATGCGCATCATTCCATGTCCGGCGCTCATCTCCACCACTTCATAAAGGCGGCCAACATGGATATCGTCACCCGAGACATCGCCCAGGTTGTCCTTTTGGACACAGACCACAAAATTCACAACCATTTCTTCACCTTTATCTTGGCCTTGCCGATACCGTTGGCCTCCGTCTCTGGTGACACCGCTCCAGCGGTGTCACCCGGGTGTTGGCCGCTGTGCGGCCCGGGTTGACCCAGGCCCGGCGCCCCAAACCCGCGGCGCGCAGCGCCTGACACAGGCGTGACACCGCTGGAGCGGTGTCACGAGAGAGAGGCGTGCCCGCACTCCCACTCATGATGGCGCATCACCCCCACCTTGCCCTTTGCCGTCTTCGCGCATGCTGGGCGGGAACTGGATGTCGAGGTCTGCGACCGAGAGCTTGCCGGAGATCAGGCGGGGGAGGAGGAGGTCGCGGGTCTTGGTGAGATTTGTGTTTTCCTGGCGGAGCGTCTCCACCTGCTGGTGGATCGGCGCGACAATTCCATCAAATCGCTGCTGAAGACTCCGTTCAGGAACCACCATCGGTATGCCGCTTACGTGGTTCCGATTGAGGGTCGGAACTCCGGCGCCGGAATCAAATTTCTCAAGGCCCATGTTCTTGAGGGTATAAAAGACCAGGAACGGCGAGTTTCCGAAAAAATTGCGAACATAGAGCGCGGTATTCAAAGGCCACGCCCTCGTGTGAGTCATCAATACGTCACCAAGACTACCTGACCGCCCCGTCGTGATCACGGGCGGTTCGACTTTGTAATGCTTGTGGAAAGCCTTAACGGATGTCGATGCCACGACCGGGTATGGACCTTCTTCAAGAAGATCGTTCGGCAGGTCGTAACCACGCTTCAGCATACAGAACTCACCAAATTTCTTACGCTCCCAGCCCTCTGGCACACCTTTGGTAATCTTGGTATTCTGATAGCCGGGGAAGCGCATGCGGACGAACCATTCGCGGTAAATCTCCTCGGCCATCTTTTCGAGGACGTCGATGCGACGTTTGTTAATCTCAATCAGGTCGTCGTATGCGGTCAGGATAGCGGCAATCTTGCGCTGGGTTGCAAGCGGCGGAACCCATGCCTGAATCCGCGAAATAGTCTTGTGATTAATCAAAGGCTGAGCGCTACCGCCGGCCAACGAATTTAGTGGATATGATCGGAGCAAATATTGAAAAAAGAGCGTATCGTTTTCTTTGGTCGCATTGACTACGATCGTGTTATCGGTCGACCAATACTTGCCTGCTTCGTAATTGACGGAACCACAGTACGCACCAACCCGACCGAGAATGATACTCGATTCTTGATTGAATGCTATTGAATGACCGATAACCCCGTTCGATCCATAGACGGGATATGGTCCGGCATCATCGAGCATTGGGGTCTTGCCATTTCCAAAGGACAGGCATTTCCCAAGCCGCGTCAATTCGTCCTTCCCTCTAGTCATTGAGTTATCCGATCGATATTTTTCGTAATGACGGCGGCGAGCTTGGATGATGTTTGGGTAAGTTCAGAAAAGAGCCCTTGCAGCGAAGTCAGTGAGTCAAGAAACTCCTCCTCCGTCTTCCCATCCTCCTCGATCACCACCCCCACATAGCGCCCCGGATTGAGCGAGTAGTCCTGTTCCTTGATCTCATCCAGGTCGGCCAGTTTGCAAAGCCCGGTGACGTCCTCGTACCGGGCCTCGGGGAAGCGTTCCTGCAGCCAATGGACATGGGCAAAATAGCTTTCGGCGCCCCTGACCTCGGCATGGATGGTCTCGAGTGCAGTCTTGAGCGCCTTGGTCTGCCGGTCGGGGCCGCCGCGTTTGCCGCCGGCCTTGGCCTGGTCGGCCACCTGTTTCTCCTGGTGGCGGACGGCGCGGTCGAGCTGCTTGAGACAGTCGTGCAGGGCGGTGAAGAATGGCGCAAAGGTGGCGCTTAGTTCCCGCTGGGCGATGTTCTTGGCTTCTACCGCGGCCTGGTCGACATGCCTGCGTTGATAGGCGGCATAGGCCTGTTGCAGCGTGTCGAGACCATCCCACGCATTCACCAGGCGGGCGACCGCGGCCTTGCCCGCCTGGTCATCGAGTACAGCGAGCAGTTGCGCGGAGACTGGCTCGACCTGTTGCCGGTTCTCGGCCAGCCGCTCCATACCTAAAGCGAAATAGCGGTCGATGAGTGCCAAGAACTCGCCCCGGCGGCCCTTGTGCAATCGGCTGATGATGGCGATGTTCTGGACCTGCTCAGGGGAGAGTTCCCGGTGGGCGCGGTCGATCTGGGTGAAGATGTTGCGGGCGTCGATGAAGAGGATGCGCTTGTCCGTGTTGGCCTTGTCGAAGAACCAGAGGGTGGCGGGCAGCGTGACCGTATAGAACATATTCGACGGCAGGGTGAGCATGCCGTAGATCAGATTGCCTTCGATCAGGGCCTGGCGGATCTCGGCCTCGCCGTGGCGGGCGTCGGAGGCGGAATTGGCCATGACCAGCGCGGCGCGGCCGGTGGCTTTGAGCGAGGTGGCGAAGAGGTTGATCCAGAGATAGTTGGCGTTGGGGATAGACTCCTTGCCGGCTTCGGATTTCTTGGCCTTGGTCTTGTTGCGGGGGATTCCGTAGGTGTTGAAGCGCTTGTCTTTTTCGACCGCGGAGAGGGCCACGTCGTCGACGTTGAAGGGCGGATTGGCCAGGACATAGTCGAAGGTACCGAATGACTTGAACTCGTCGGCATAATAGGTGTTGGCGGCCTTGATCTCGCCGCGCAGGCCGTTGACCGCCAGGTTCATGCGCGCCAACTTGACGGTCTCGCCCTGTTTCTCCTGCCCGTAGACATAGACGCTGGTGTCCCGGCCCTGGGCCTCCAATTCCTGGCGGTGCTGGGCGATGAAATCGGCGGACTGCACGAACATGCCGCCGGACCCGCAGGCGGGATCGAAGACGGTGCCGCCGTGCGGCTCGATGATCTCTACCATCAGGCGCACCACCGAGCGCGGGGTGAAGAACTCGCCCCCGCCCTGCCCTTCGGCCATGGCGAACTTGCCGAGGAAATATTCGTAGATCTGGCCGAAGACGTCGCCGGTGGCGTCGTCCGGGATGTTGTCGAACTGACGCAGCAGATCGAACGGCAGGTCGCGGGTCTCGGGCGTGCGGGTCAGGCGATAGTATTCGTCCTTGGGCAGACTGCCGCGCAATTCGGGCTTGTAGTGCTCGATGGAGGCCATGGCGTTTTCGATGGCCTTGGCGATGTCCTCGTACTCCGGGAGGTTCAGCAGGTAGCTGTAGCGGGCATAGTCGGCCAGATAGAAGCCGCACCTGGCCACGGCGATCTCGTGCAGCGGCTTCTCGCGCCTGGTACCCTTGAGTTCGGCGTGCTCGGCCTGGATGGCGGCCTCATGGCGGCGGTAGTTGATATCGGCAAACTTGAGAAAGATCAGGCCGAGGACTGGGGTACCGTATTCGGAGGCCTTGAGATCCGAGTTCGCCCGCAGGTTATCCGCGGCGGACCAGAGATCGTCTTCGAGTGTCTTGAGTTGGTCGCGGGTCATTACTGGACATAGTCCGGCTTGGTAAAGTCGAAGCTCAAATCCGCGCTCGGCAGTTGCAGATAGCTGCCTTGCAGGAAGTCCGGGCGGCAATTCCAGACGCGGGCGACGGTCTCCGGGTCTTCGATCCCGGCGGCGATCACCGCGATGGCGTTATCGCGCAGGGCGCGGACGATGGCGGTCAACTCGCCCTGCTCGGTGTTGGTCAGGGTATGAAAGGAGAGCTTCGCCAGATTCGCCTCCAGTTCAGCCAGCAACTGGACATCCGCCGGGCTGCCGGAGCAGTTGGCGATGCAGACCTGAACCCCATATTTGCGCAGGTTGGCGATGAGTGACTTAGCCGTCTCCAGGTCGGCGCGGACATCGGCAAGCTGGAACTCCAGCAAGGGCCGCAACCGCACCAGATTGCGCTGGACGATCTGGTCGCGGAACCACGGCAGCCAGTGGGCGGCGGCCACCGAGGCCACGGTCTGGTGGACTAACAGGCGCAAGCGCGGGTGGACCACCCGCTGGATGTCGATCACATCCAAGGCGCGCTTGATCACCCAGCGGTCGATGGTCGGCATGAGCGCGCAGCGCTCGGCCACCGGCAGAAAGTCCTGGGGCGGTATGTGCTCACCATCCGGGGCGCAGAGGCGCAACTGGGCCTCGTAGAATTCCCCCGACTCCTGACCCAGTGAGACAATCGGCTGAAAGAGCAGCATCAGCCCCTGATTGTTGATGGCCTGCTCCAGCAGTGCCCGGATCTGCGACTCCCCGTCCGCCGACGCCCCGGGCGCCACCACCGGCGCCCAACAGCGCACCCGGTCACCACCGTCGAAACGGGCCGCCATCGCCGCCTTTTGGCCGCGCGAAATCATGGTGACGGCATCGTCCGCCGCGGGCGTAAAGAGTGCGATGCCGATGCTCAGCGTGGTCACCGCGGCACTGGCCCCCGCTGGATCGTCTGACGCCCCGGCGCCGTTCGACACCGGATCGACCAATGCGCCACGCAGCCGCTCCGCCAGCTCGACCAGCCCTTGGGTGTCGTCGCGCCGGGCCAACAAGGCATAGCTGAAGTCGCCCAGGCGCGCCGCGCTCTCCTCAGGGGTCATATGGTTGCTGAGCCGGATCTCCAGTTGCCGCAGCAGACGCTCGGTGCCGTCGAGGCCGAGCCGGTCCAGCGTCTCGTGGGGTGAGTCGATCTCGATCTGCAACAAACCGCACCCCTCGCCCAAGGGCACCGGGCTGCGCACACACCGATCCAGTTGGCGCATAAAGTGGTCCTTCTGGAGCAGACCGGTGGCGGCATCGCGCCGATTGACCGCCTGGCGGCGCTCGCGCAGCCAGCGGGTCATGCGGATGCGGTGGTCGATGGACTCGCACAGGAGCTTACGCTGGACCGGCTTGGCGATGAAGCTATCACCGCCCAGACGCAGGGCATCCATCTGCTTGTCAAGGTCGCGCTCGGAGGAGAGAAAGATGATGGGCAGGTCGAAAAATTCGTCCTGGTCGCGGATGACGGCGGTGAGCTCATCGCCGTTGGCCTCAGGCATGTAGAGATCCATCAGGACCAAGTCCGGCCGGAACTCACGGATCGCCTCCAGCACCTTGAGCGGTTGGCTGAGCACCCGCGGCTCGAAGCCGGAGTTGCTGAGCAACAGTGCGATGTACTTGGCCTGGGCCGGGTCGTCCTCCACCACCAGCACCCGGTGCTGGGTGGCGCCGGCGATACCACTGATCTGAATCACTTTCTGGGCCAGGTCAGCGGCCGCGACCGGGGCGACGAAGACGCCCTGAGCGCCCGCGCGCACCGCCTGCAGGCGCGTCTCGATATCCTCCGCCACCGCGATGCAGATCAGCTCCGGGCGGTCCGCCCCGACCCCAATCAGCGCGGTGACGAAGTGCTCCAGGGTGCTGTGGGGCGGCAGCCGGTCCAACTCCAGGATCAGCACCGCCGGCGCCGCCTGCCCGGCCGCGGATACAAGCTGATCCGGGGACTCAAAGGTCTTGAGCTTCAAGCCCTTTTGGTTGAGCAGCGAGCCCAGGTCCCGGCCCAGGAGCGAATCGGCGCCCAGATAGTAGACCCGGTTGTTCGGCGCCGCATGCGTGTATGGATTGACCATCTGGCGAATCTCTTTAGCGTTGGCTGGCCGGCGGCCCCAGGGCCGGCGGCCCGGAGCAGATGTCGGCCCACGGGCACAGTCAAATGCACCCCCAGGGGACGCCCTGTGCGTCATCAGGTGCCTAAGGTAACGCGAATCCGTGTAACTTGCGCGCCGCGGCGCCATCGTCGCGGCCCCACCCGGGCAGCATGCAGGCGCGTAGCGGTTGAAATCCGCCCGGCATTTCGATAGGTTCCACCCACCGAACCTGCTGGGGGTGTCCGACCACGGTCGGGCTGAGACAGTCCCTTACAGAATTGGCGCCAGCGTGCGCCCGCTTGCTCCCGAGGACCCCCATGAGCGCCATCCCGAACGACTTCGTCCAACAGACCACCCGGCTGTCGGAGGCGGTCACCAAACCCTTCCCCAACTCTCGTAAGGTCTACGTGGAGGGTTCAAGGCCCGACCTGCGGGTGCCGATGCGCGAGGTGACCTTGAGCCCCACCCATGCCAGAGAGGGGGTCGAGGACAACCCGCCGATCTTCATCTATGACACCTCTGGGCCCTACACGGACCCGGCGGTCGCCATCGACCTCCTGGCCGGCCTGCCCGATCTGCGCTCCGCCTGGATCCAGCAACGTGGCGACACGCAGCGGCTCGCCGCGCCCAGCTCGGCCTTTGGCCGCACCCGCCAGGCCGACCCGGCGCTCGCCCACCTGCGCTTCGAGCACCTGCGCACCCCGCGCCGGGCCCAAGCCGGGCGCAACGTGACGCAGATGCACTACGCGCGCGCCGGGATCATCACCCCGGAGATGGAATACTGCGCCATCCGTGAGAACCTGCGGCTCGATGAACTGCGCGCCGACCCGCGCTATGCCAAGCTGCTACGCCAGCACCGCGGCGAGTCATTCGGTGCGGCCCTGCCTTCGAGTATCACCCCCGCCTTCGTGCGCGACGAGGTCGCCCGCGGCCGGGCCATTATTCCGGCCAATATCAATCACCCGGAAGTGGAGCCGATGATCATCGGGCGCAACTTCCGGGTGAAGATCAATACCAACATCGGCAACTCGGCGGTTACCTCATCGATCGCCGACGAGGTCGAGAAGATGGTCTGGTCCGCCCGCTGGGGCGGCGACACCCTGATGGATCTGTCCACCGGCAAGAACATCCACGAGACCCGCGAGTGGATTCTGCGCAATGCCCCGATGCCGATCGGCACCGTCCCCATCTACCAGGCATTGGAGAAGGTGGACGGCCGCCCGGAGGAACTCACCTGGGAGATCTTCCGCGATACCCTCATCGAACAGGCCGAGCAGGGGGTGGACTATTTCACCATCCATGCCGGGGTGCTGCTGCGCTATGTGCCGCTCACCGCGGAGCGCCTCACCGGCATCGTCTCCCGCGGCGGTTCCATCATGGCCAAGTGGTGCCTGGCCCACCACCAGGAGAACTTCCTCTATACCCATTTCGAGGAGACCTGCGAGATCATGAAGGCCTATGACGTGGCCTTCAGCCTAGGCGACGGCCTGCGCCCGGGGTCCATTGCGGACGCCAACGATGCCGCCCAGTTCGCCGAACTGGAGACCTTGGGCGAACTGACCCGGATCGCCTGGCAGCACGATGTGCAGGTGATGATCGAGGGTCCCGGTCATGTGCCGTTGCAGATGATCAAAGAGAACATGAACAAGGAGTTGGCGGACTGCTTCGAGGCCCCCTTCTATACCCTGGGGCCGCTGATTACCGACATCGCACCCGCCTACGACCACATCACCTCCGGCATCGGTGCGGCCAATATCGGCTGGTACGGCACCGCCATGCTCTGTTATGTGACGCCCAAGGAGCATCTGGGGCTCCCCACCAAGCAGGACGTGCGCGACGGCATCGTCACCTACAAGATCGCCGCCCATGCGGCCGACCTGGCCAAGGGCCTGCCCGGCACCCAGGTCCGCGACAATGCACTCTCCAAGGCACGCTTTGAATTCCGCTGGGACGACCAATTCAATCTCTCGCTCGACCCCGAGCGGGCGCGTGAATTCCACGACCAGACCATGCCCCACGAGTCACACAAGGTCGCCCATTTCTGCTCCATGTGCGGCCCCCATTTCTGCTCCATGCGCATCACCCAGGACGTGCGCGACTATGCCCAAGCCCACCGCTTCGACAACCTGGAGATCGCCATCGAGGAGGGGATGAAGGCCAAGGCTGATGAATTCGTGAAGGAAGGGGCAAGTATTTATCGAGCGGTCTGATCCCGATGACCCTGGAAGGCCGGATGCCACCCTACCGAAGGTATCGCGCACCATGTCCACCACGGCAGAAGCACTGATCCCGATTCGCCGCCACCGCTACACGGTGGCGGACTATTACCGCATGGCCGAGGTCGGCATCCTCGCCCCTGATGCACGGGTCGAGTTGATCGACGGAGAGGTGATCGAAATGCCGCCGATTGGGGCACCACACGCGTGCGTGGTGACTGAGCTACAGAACCTGCTGATCGCCGCGGTGGGAGGGCAGGCATTGGTGCGCGTGCAAAACCCGGTCCATTTGGGGCGCCACGACGAACCTCAGCCGGATCTGGCGCTGGTCACCCCGCCCGCGTCCAAGTACCGGCTACGCCATCCCCGGCCCGGGGACTGCCTGCTGCTGATCGAGGTCGCCGACACGACGCTGCGCTTCGACCGCGACATCAAGCTCGGACGCTATGCCCGGGCCGGCATCCCCGAGGTCTGGTTGGTGGATCTCCAAGGCCGCACGCTCACCCGCTGTCACGGCCCGGGCGCGGCGGGCTACAGGGCAACCGACCTCATCACCGACCGGATCACGCTCCCCGTTCCTGGTCTGGAGACCATTGGGCTGGACCTCGCGAGACTCTGGTGATCAAGCCATCTGCTCAGGGCACACGCGCCCGCGTGCGTGCCGGCGCGGCGGCGGCCGCCTTCCGGCCGCCCTCGCCCGCCGCCGGCTCGCCATAGAGCCAACGCAGCACCGCCTCCTCCACGGCCTTGCCGCGCCAGGTCTGTAGCCGTGGGTTGTTGATCAGCGAGACCATGATCCAGCGGCGCCCCGAGCGATCGTCCACGAACCCCGCAAGCCCAGTGGCACCGGCCATGGTCCCGGTCTTGAGATGCCCGTGCCCGCGCAGTGCCTCGTGCTTGAAGCGGCGGTGCAGGGTGCCGTCCACGCCCAGGATCGGGAGCGACGCCATCAGCTCCGACATGCCCGGGTTGGCATAGGCCCAGGCGAGCAGCCGCCCCATGCTCTGCGAGCTGATGCGGTCCTCACGCGCGAGGCCGCTGCCGTTCTCGACCACCAGTTCGGGAAAGTTGAGCCCCTGCTTGCCGAGCCATTCCTTGACCGCCGCCTGCCCGTTGGCGGGCGTCGCCGGGCGGCCAAAGCGCTCCATGCCGATGGTCAGGAACAGAGTTCGGGCGATGAGATTGTTGCTCCACTTGTTGATATCGCGCAGGACCACCGGCAGTTCCGGGGACTCGTGCACATTGAACAAGGACGAGTTCTTGGGCCGCACCCCCTCGCGCAGCTGACCCTCCAGTTTCCCGCCCAGCCCCTCCCAGAGTGAGAGGACGGCATTGCCGGCCTGCTGCACCGGGTCCAGCAGCAGGCCCTCGATGCTGTCGCGCTCACAGGCGGTGGCGAAGGACCCGGTCAGGGTCAGGGTGCTGGGCGCCGCCGGATCGACGGCGACGTGCACGCGATGGTTCTTCGACTGACAGGCCCCCTGCACCACCTTCAACTCATTGCGCAGTTCCAGGTGGGCCACGGGCGGGGCCAGGTAGGCGCGCAGCGTCTTAGCGCCCGGGTCCAGCCGCAGTTCCACCTGGGTCAGTTGTTCGTTGACGCTGAAGGCCACCGGCAGGGCGTTGTACCCGGACTGCCCCTTGCCGTCGAAGGCCGCCCGGGTGGTCTCGGGTGGAGCAAAGGCACTGTTGTCGATGACGAGATCCCCGCCGATGGTCGCGAGACCCCGGGCGCGCAGTTCCCAGAGTAAGCGCCACAGGTCCTCCAGGCGCAGACTGGGATCGCCCCCACCCTGGATGATCAGGTCACCGGCGAGCCGCCCATTGCTGAGCGGCCCGCCGAGCCAAACGCGGGTCTGCCAGCGGAAGTTGGGTCCGAGTTGCCCCAGGGCGGCGATGCTGGTCAGCAGCTTGATGGTGGAGGCCGGCGCGCGCGGGGTCTCACCGTTGAAGTCGACGCGCGGCTGCGGCTCGCCGACCTCGCGGACATAGAGGCTCAAGTCGGCCTGGTCGATCTGATGCAACCGCAGGGCCCTTTCGATCTCGACCGGCAGCGCCCCGGCGTGGCCCGGCCCCGCCAACGGGAGAGCGATGAGACCGGCCCACAGCCCAAGGAGGAGGCGGCCGTGGGCCCGGGTCCGCGGTCGATAACGGTGCGCTGGCAAGGGGGCGATCTCCGATTCTTCAGTTGATCGGCAAGGATACCAGGGACCGGACCCGCCGACGTTGACGGCCAGGGTATTTGGTGACAGGGTGTCGGCGGTTCTACAAGGACCGCGACCCGATACCCTAGGTAATCATGGTAACCCGCTGCGCCCCCGCCCCCTCTGCCTGGGCTCCCTTCAAGTACCGCGCCTTTACGGTACTCTGGACGGCCACGGTCATCTCCAATATCGGCACCGGCATGAACACCGTGGGCGCGAGTTGGCTGATGACTACGCTGGCCCCAGACCCCTTCATGGTGGCCCTGGTGCAGGTGGCGACCATGGCCCCGGCCTTCGTGCTGGCGCTACCGTCCGGAGCACTGGCCGACATCTTCGACCGCCGTCGGCTGCTGCTCGCGGTCAATGGCCTGATGGCGCTGGTGGCGGCCACCCTGGCGGCCCTAGTCGCGATCGGGTGGATCAATACCGCATCGCTGTTGCTCTGCACCTTCCTGCTCGGCACGGGCGCCGCCTTTATCTCCCCGGCCTGGCTCTCGATCGTCCCTCAGCTGGTGCCGCGCCCCACCCTGGGTCAAGCCATCGTCGTCAACTCCATGGGGATCAATGTCAGCCGTGCCATCGGCCCGGCCCTGGCGGGGGTGCTGATCGTCGGGCTGGGCTTTGTCGCGCCCTTCACCGTCAATGCACTGAGTTTCATGGTCATCGCCTCGGCCCTGGCCTGGTGGCGACCGACCGTCGCGGCCAGTTCCGCCCTGCCGGCCGAGGGCGTCGGCGAGGCGATACGCAATGGGCTGCGCTACGCCCTACACAGCGCGCCGCTGCGGGCGACCCTGGTGCGGGGCGTGGCCTTTTTTCTATTCGCCAGCGCCTACTGGGCGCTCCTGCCGGTCATCGCCAAGGACTCGCTGGGGGGCGGCGCGCGCCTCTATGGGGTGCTCATGGGCTGCGTGGGGGTCGGTGCTGTGCTGGGTGCACTGTTGCTGCCGCGGGTCAAACCGCGTCTGGGCACCCACGGCACCGTGGTCGCCGGCAGCCTGGGCACCGCCCTGGTGCTCGCGGTCTTCTCCCTGATCGCCAATCCCTACGCGGCCGCGCTGGCCTCGCTGCTCGGGGGTGTCTCCTGGCTCTTCGTGCTGTCCACCCTGCAGGTCTCGGCGCAGCTGGCCCTGCCCAACTGGGTGCGCGCCCGGGGGCTGTCGATCTTTCTGACGCTCTTTTTCGGCAGCATGGCGCTGGGTTCGGTCATCTGGGGTAAGACCGCCTCCGTGCTTGGGGTGGACGAGGCCCTGCTGATCGCCGCGGTGGGCGCCCTGCTGGGGATTGCGCTCACCTGGCGAGTCCGGGTGGGGGAAGGCGATGTGCTGGACGTGGCACCCTCAATGCACTGGCCCACGCCGCTGGTCCTGCTGGACACGCCGCAGGATCGGGGGCCGGTGATGACGGCCATCGAATACCGCATCGACCCCGCGGACACCCCCGTCTTCCTGGCGCTGATGGCGCAGCAGGCCCAGTCACGGCGCCGGCTGGGGGCCATCCAGTGGTGGATCATGGAGGACGCCGCCGCGCCTGGCCTTTATGTGGAGTATTTCGTCGAGGGCTCCTGGCTCGCCCACCTGCGCCATCACGAGCGGGTGGCCGGGACCGACCGGCTGCTCCAGGTACGCATCTACGCCCTGCACCGCGGCGAGCGGCCGCCCGCGGTGCGCCATCTGCTGGCGCCGCCGGTTGGCACCACCGGCGACTGAGCCGGTCGGTGGGGCGCCCGACTAGGCTGCCGCCCAAGCCCCCGCCAGCACCCGCGCCGGGTCGGCGATCGACTGGAAGCGCAGCAGGCGCGCCGCGTTGCGGTTGCGGTAGCTCAAGAGCGGCATGAGACCCCGCAGGAGCACGGCCGCACCGGCCGCCTCGCCCATCGCGATCTCGGCGCAGGGCTGTTGCTGCGCCGCGCCCTCTTCACGGTAGACATGGCTGGGCAGGTCGCCCAGGTCGCGACCGGTCGAAAGATCCAGGTCCCAGCCGTCCTCCATGAAGGCTTGGCCCGCCAACAGGGCGAGTGCGAGCGCCGGGTTGCCCCACAGATAGGCCGCGTGCTCACGCACGGCCATCTCCTCAAAGGCGAAGGCGCCGATCGGGTCGCTGTCCTTGCCGTAGGGCAGACGCGCGAGGATGCGCGGCAACGTGAGGCCAATCCAGGGCGCAACCGGGCTTTGGCGCAACGCCTGCCAGAAGGCAGCCGTCGCGCCGTCGAGTGACTGCCAGGTGGGCGGATCGCTTAACTGATCGACCGTGGCGCAGCCGATTAGGTACGGGCGCGCAGCGGCCAGCAGCGGGGCGCCGGCGCGCCCGGCCATCGCCCCGAGCGTGGCCAGCAGTTGCAACTCATCCAGGTCGGCGCCGAAATCGAGATCGGTTACCAACAGTGACCAGGGCTCACCGTCGGGCGACTTAGTCCGGGGTCCGCACAGGTGGCCGTGGAGCGCAGAACGAGACAGGTCCGCGCCGTCGGTCACCAAGTCCTGTGCCAGTTCCTCACGCGCCACATCAAGCAGGAACAGCCGCAACGTCTCGCCGAGGTCCAGCTCACGCACCAGGCGTTCGACACCGCGCCAGAGTGCCTCGAGCGCCTGGAAGGCGGGGTCGTGCAGCACGCGCCGCATCTGCAGCGTGATCGCCCCATCGACCGCGGCGAGCAGTGCCCGCTGTTCGTGCCCGATGTCCGGCACCACATGCGGTGCGACGATGGCGTGCAGCCAGGCCGTCAGGTCGGCAGTGCCGGCGCCGCCCACAGCGGGGCTAGTCGGTGCGCGTCCGAGCAGACGTTCGATATCGCCCGCGCCCTCCGGGCTGGCGGCGGCGACGGGTTCAGCCGCCGCCGGTACGCCACCCAGGGCCGCCGCCGCCCGATGAAACTGCGCCGGGTCGTTCAGCTCGGCGCGCAGTCGGCGTAGCGCGACGAAGGGTGCCAGGCGCTCGAACAGGCGGTCGGGGTGGAAGTCCTCGATTGATTCGAACTCGACCGTCACGGGGTTGCCGTCGAGCACCAGTTCGAGTCGGGGCGCGAGCCGCGCGAAGACCTGCTCGAAGTTGTCGATGTCGACACGGATCGGCTTGCGCTGCCCCAAGGGGACGGAGCCGGCGCCGCCAAATCGGCCGAACACCAGGATGCGAAACGGATCGGCTT
>CAILVI010000057.1 GCA_903837595.1 uncultured Thiodictyon sp. | reverse complement strand
GTAAAGGGCGTCAAAACGGGCTTGTTCGGTGGCGTTCAAGGCGGTACTCTCCTCGGCGAAAATCGCAACCGCCACAACGGCGTGGCGGCGAGGAAAGTATGTGGCGGGCGGTCATCTGCCGCGGTAGCGGCTCCGTCCAACACGACGCAGCACCAACGGGCGGGGCACATGGCAGACATCCGCAAGCGGACGAGTCGCACGGGCGCGACAAGCTATCAAGTACGGGTAAGGCTTCGCGGCTACCCGCAGCAAACCGCAACCTTTGAGCGGCTAACCGACGCGCGCAAGTGGGCAACCCAGACAGAAGCCGCGATCAGGGAGGGGCGGCACTTCCAGCACGCGGAGGCGAAAAAGCGCACCGTCGCGGAAATGATCGACAGGTACACACAGGACGTGCTGCCGACCAAGGGCAAACAGAAATATACCCAGGGTCACCAACTGGACTACTGGCGCACCGAGCTAGGCCCCTACCTCCTAACCGACCTGACCCCGGATCGGATCGCCAAGGCGCGCGATAAGTTCGCGAAGTCCAAAACACTGCGCGGGACCATGCAACCGGCAACCGTGGTGCGGTATCTCGCGGCGCTGTCGCACGTCTGCACCGTGGCGGTGAAGGAATGGGGATGGCTGGACGATAACCCTTGCCGAAAAGTCACCAAGCCCAAGGAACCCCGCGGCCGGGTTCGCTTCCTGTCGGACGACGAACGCACTCGCCTACTGGACGCCTGCCGCCAGAGTAGTAACCCCTTCCTATACACGGCCGTCGTGCTGTCCCTGTCAACCGGTGCCCGGCGCATGGAAATAATGAGCCTGACCTGGCCACAAGTGGACCTTGAGCGGCGCGCGGCCGTCCTGCACGACACCAAGAACGGCGAGCGGCGCGTTTTGCCCCTGGCTGGCCCGGCCCTGTCCCTACTGCGCGAGCGTGCCAAGACCCGGGCGAAGGATACCGACCTGCTATTCCCCGGCAACACCCGCCGCAAGGCCGACGGCACCCTAGGGGAGATCAAGCCCGTTGATTTGGTCTTTGCCTTTCAGAACGCGATGAAAGAGGCGGGTATAGAGAATTTCCGCTGGCACGACCTGCGGCACAGTGCGGCAAGTTATCTGGCAATGAATGGGGCCAGCCTGGCAGAGATTGCGGAGGTCCTAGGACACAAGACGCTTGCCATGGTGAAGCGATACGCGCACATGAGCGAACCACATACAGCGGGAGTTGTGGAGCGGATGAATAAGGCGATATTTGGGGAGGGCGAATAGTGGAACCGCTACCCGATGCCTGGAAAAAGCCGCAGTACGGCTATCAAGAGGCCCTGCGCATTGTCGCATGGGCAAGGTATGGCGCCCCCCATCCTGGAACCGACGCCAAGCCAAGCCGTGAGGCGCGATGGAATGCCGACAGGGACATACAGCCGCTTATGAAGCGGGAAACGATAGAGCGGCCAGCGCCAGTCAGACGGGTTAGATATGTGTCTACTTGGGATAGCCCGTGGGGAAGTACAGGGTTTGGTAAGCCGGGACGGGGGTTAGCCGACAACAGGCCACCCCCTAGACCTGTTAGCTATACGGTCCCCTGGTTGCCTTATGAAGCACTGCTGACCTTATGTCCTGGCATATTCACAGAGGAACCGCCGGGCGGCACTGACGCACCGCAACGCGGACGACCCCCGACCCTGAATGATGCGGTAGACATGGCCGAAAGCCTGATGGCTGGGGGGGCCATACAGAAGCGCGCGGCACTGGTTGCCGCACAACATTACTTCCCGGACGAAGCAGAAAAAAAGGCCGGTTCTATTGAACGCCAATTGAGAGCCCGAAGAAAACGAAACGGCCAATAAGATGAATGGTCACAGCCGCTTAAATGCGGCTATTTTGTGTCTCGGGAGCCTGAAAAGCGGATAAATGATTTATCCGCTTTATCCGGTTTTATCCGCTCAAAATCGGGGCTAGCTTGTTTGTCGTGGCGCTACGGTCCCCCGTGGCGCACGTCCTAACACGACACGGAGAACGGCACCGATGCAGACCCACCACCAAGCGGCGAACCCCGCCGCCGCCCTGACCGCCGCAATCCAAGCGGCGATACAGGCCGCGCTACCCCCGGCGCCTGGTCCGGCCAGCGCACCCCAACCCGCACCAGTCCCACCCCGCACGATCTACACGGTCGGCGAACTGGCCGAAGCCGAACCCGCCTTGACGGTCGGCGGAATCCGCGCAGACCTGTTCAACCGGAAAAAGAACGGGCTTGCCGACTCTGGCGCAGTCATCCGGCGCGGCCGGCTGCTGCTGCTGCACCGCGAACGGTATATGACCTGGCTACTTACGCACGGACAGGAAGCCGCATGAACGCGCCCACCGTCGCCACCTGGCAGGCACGCGGCGAACACAAAATGACCGCGCAAGAAAAACGCCTTGACCCCGTGCGGGGGATCAAGGCGCTTGCTTTTTTCGGGAAATTGGGTTTAGTCTGTGCCGTCGCGGGGGTCTTTCTTGGCAGTGAGACCCCCGCGCAAAGCTTAGGCCGCTAGATTGGTAGCTGCTGTACACCGGCGCGAGAATTGTAGCCCATTGGGCTGCTTACGTCATGCCCCGCTTGGGGTCTGTCTCGCCTGTGCCCGCCTCCTTTCTACGGCCAATCATCCATTTTTCGGAGATTGGTCCACATGAAAACCTCCCTTTGCCCCCTGCACTCTGCCAACGCGCAGACCTGCCCCGTTGATGTAAACCTGACCGCGGGCGAGTACGCCCGACTTGAGGCCATCGCGACGGCGCTTGGTTGCCCCCTTGACCAACTGGCCCGGCGCCTGGTCATGCAACCGGTCAAGTGGGCTCTGTTGCTTATCCGTAATCGCCCGAATGTAACCGGCGAACTGGTTGCAGCCAACCCGGACCATTGCCCCGCCGCTGCCTGTGCCGATGCGCAGGACCACCCCCTTACCCTGTCCCTTGCCGCTGATGAGTTCGCCAAGCTGGCGGCCGTCGCGGCCGGCTATCTCGCGACCCCTGAGAACGTGGCCCGGACCTTCATTCTTGAGGCGTCCAAGTGGACGGCAACGATAAACAGCAAGCGCCTTGCTGGCCCCGGCGCCCTGGTTGTCGTGGGGGTGTCCCATGGCTAAGCCAGATTCCAACCGCGGCGAACGGCTCGCGATTTCATCGCGTGAAGAACTTGAGCGCGTACGCACTGAAATTGAGTGCATCGGCGCCCTGATCGAATTGGCCGACGAACTGCCCGCCATTGCTCAAACCGGACTGGCCAGCATTCTGACCCGTTGGAATACCACCTTGTCTAGCGTCCTGGTCGCTGAGGGTGCCCGCCATGACTAAGCCCACCACCACCAAGGCACCGACACCAAAGCCCATTGCTATCGACTATGAGGCCCCGAGTACCCCGGAAGATTTTTTCTTCAATAGCGCACCGCCCGGGGTTCTTGCCATCGACGCGCTTGAATGCGCCTTAGATCGCGCATCCGGCGTGCTGTCTCTGCTGATCTGTAACGGCGAAAACGTGAATACCGGGTTCACGCTGCACCATGGGAAAGTCATAGATTCCCTGTCGTGTGTCGCTGGCTTGCTGGAACAGGCACGGGTGATTGTGGCCCATGCTGCGGGGGCAACGCATGAATAGGCGAACGATCCCTCTCCCGTCTAACCGCCTCGCGTCAGAGATTTTTCTTCAAGATGTCTTTGCGGAAATCAGAGCGCGGCTTGCTCTGCTGGCGTCAATTGATATTGAGCTATTGCGAGGCCGCGGCATCGAATCGCTCGCATTCGCTATTGACGAGATTGACGACGCCTTAGAATTTCATCTGGCGAACCGCACCCCATGGGCACACGCGACCGACACCACGGGGGCCGACCATGACTAACCCCCGCTGCCGTCCTGTTTCCCACGAAAGGCCCCTAAACACTTACCTTTCTCAAGCGTTGCGTTTGGCAAAGCATACCGCCCAAGATGAGCTTGAACGCCTGACCCGCGATGCAATCAACGCGAAAGCCAAGCTGAAGGCGATAAAGAAAGACCAGCGCAAAGCTAAACGCGCGGCAAAACTGGCCGAACGCGCATGGATTGAAGCCGTAGAAGGTGGGTTATGAGTGCGCCCGACCTGGAACAACTCGCCCAAGCCAAGCGCACGGCCCGCGATGAATGGGAGCAATACGAGGCCGAAGCAAACGCCATTCGCGCCCAACTGACCGCCGCAGACCGCCGTGCCCGCCGTGCCTTGCGTGAATACGAGCGCGCACGGCTGGCCTATTCGGCTGCCGTGGATGGGCCAGAGGGTGAAGCATGACGAACGGCCCCCAAGGAGCGGGGGCACCCTCCCCCGCCACTTCCGGCGCGGGGCGGGTAGCCCCGCCGCCCGATGCCCCGCCGCCGCATCCCGCGCCAGATGCAGAAACCTTGCGTAATGAGATCCCGAGCGCGATGCAGTCGGCGCGGCGCTGGCTGGTATGGAAGCTGATTCCGCATAAGGAACCGGGCAAGAAGCCGCGCAAGGTCCCTTTCTATCTGGACGGGACGCAACGCCGCGGCGAGCTGGACGCGCCCGCAGACCTGGCCAAGCTCGGAACCTTTGATGAAGCCTTGCAGGTCTTGGCGACTGGCAATTATACGGGGCTGGGGTTCGCCTTGGGGGCTGACGGCCCGGGGTGCTGGCAAGGGATAGACCTTGACCATACCGACACACGCCCCGAGCTTGCCGCTCTAGTTGAGTTATTGCCTGGTTATGTTGAGTGGTCGCCCTCATTGACTGGCGTTCATGCGATTGGATACGGCTCCCCGGTGAAGGCGCTAGGCTCTAATCGTTCTGGCATCGAGGTCTATACGGCGGGGCGCTATTTCACAGTAACGGGTAACGCGATCGGCGGAGATATAGAGGACCTGTCCAAGTTCATCGGCGCGACCTTGGCCCCGCTTCACACGGTTGCTGTGGTGAGTGCTGACACGGCGACCCGCGGAGAACGCGCGGCGGACGCCCCTGCATCCCTGACCGATGCCAACACGGTGAAGGATTTACGCTCTGCGCTGGCGTCGCTGCGCTCTGATGAGCGGGAAACGTGGGTAAGGATCGGCCTAGCCCTGAAGTCTATGGGCGACACAGGCCGCGGGTTGTGGCTCGAATGGTCGCAAGGAAGTGAAAAGTACGACGCTGCCGACGCTGCCCGCGTCTGGGAGTCCTTCAAGCCAACGGCTACCGATCCGCGCGCGGTATTCGCGGAGGCGCAACGCGGCGGATGGGTCAACCCGAAAAAGAGCGTTTCCCGGGAAACGCCCGCGCCTGTCGTGCCGATCGCGCCCCGCGTGCCCGTCCAGGCCGCGGCAACCGCAAAACCTGATGACTGGCCAGAACCCGCGGACCTGTCCGCGGGTATCCCGTCGGCGCCTTACCCAGTTGATGCGTTTCCCGAGCCCGCACGGAGTGCTGTTATTGAATATCACAGGTTCGGGCGTCAACCGCTTGCGCTGGTTTCATCGTCGGCACTGGCTCAAATGGCGCTTGCCGCTCAAGCCCTGGCAGACGTGTCCTTCCGGCAAGCCTGCATGAATTCCGCGCGCTGGTCCGGTAACGTGGGAGCCCCGTGTCGTTGGCGACCGGAAAGTGCGACGTTGTCGCTGTTGGGGCGGGCGGCAGGCAGTAGCGAAGTGGTGGCGTCTGGCGGC
>CAILVI010000056.1 GCA_903837595.1 uncultured Thiodictyon sp. | reverse complement strand
CCATGCGCATAAACGGGGATTCCCCCGCCCCGCTCACGGTGGGCATACTCACGCTGGGCGCGACTTTCGAAGAAAAGCTTTCCGTCTCCGGCGATGACACGCACAAACGGCTGAACCGGCTGGCCGCGCAGGTCTTCCTGCATACGGCGGTCGGCGTTACCGCGGGCCTCGCCTTGCGGGAAGCGGAGCCGGAAGGGTTCGAGCTGGACGCGCTGAACCAGCTTGATGCTATTCGACAACCAGACGGGAGACCCCCATGGACCGCCAAGAAGCCACGAAATTCATGCTCGACTGCCTGCGCACCATGCTGTTGCGCAAGGGCTCCGATCTCTTTATTTCGGCCGACTTTCCTCCCGCCTGCAAGATCGACGGGCGGATGACACCGCTGAGTGATCGCGCCCTGAGCAGTGCCCAGACCAGCGTGTTGGTGCGTGCCATCATGAATGACCGACAGGTACGGGACTACGAGGCGCATAAGGAGTGTAATTTCGCCATCAACCCCCAAGGGATCGGGCGCTTCCGGGTTAATGCCTTCATCCAACAGGGGCTTTCCGGGGCAGTATTGCGCACCATCACCAGCACCATCCCGGAGCTGGACGACCTCGGACTACCCTCGATCCTGAAAGACCTGATCATGACCAAGCGGGGCCTGATCCTGGTGGTCGGCGGCACGGGTTCGGGCAAGTCCACCTCGCTGGCGGCCATGATCGGGCACCGCAACCAGAACAGTCACGGCCACATAATTACCATTGAGGACCCGGTTGAGTATGTCCATCCGCACCGCAATTGCCTGATTACGCAGCGTGAGGTCGGGGTCGACACAGAGAGCTGGGACGCCGCCCTGATGAATACCCTGCGTCAAGCCCCGGACGTCATACTGATCGGGGAGATCCGCGCCCGTGAGACCATGGAGCATGCGATCAATTTCGCCGAGACCGGCCACCTGTGCCTCTCCACCCTGCACGCCAACAGCGCCAATCAGGCACTGGACCGCATCATCAATCTATTCCCCGAGGAACGCCGGGTACAGCTGCTGATGGACCTGTCACTGAACCTGCGGGCGATCATCTCCCAGCGGCTCCTGCCCTGCACCAGCGGCGGGCGCATCGCCGCCATCGAGATCCTGATCAACTCCCCCCTGATTCAGGACCTGATCTTCAAGGGCGATGTGCATGGCATCAAGGGCGTGATGAAAAAGTCCCGGGAGCAGGGGATGCAGACCTTCGACATGGCCCTGTTTGCACTCTACGAGGCCGGCAAGATCAGCTACGAGGACGCGATGCGCAGTGCCGATTCCATGAACGAATTGCGACTCGCCATCAAGCTGGAGGGCCATGAGGCCCAAGGCAAGGACTTCTTTAGCGATGCGGACGGATTCTCGATCGCCGCGGAGGGTGAAGAGGAAGGCGGCGGCGACTCGGTCCTCTTCGGGGCGCCCCAGGGCGGCCCGAAGGGCGGCATCGGCAGCATACCCTTCGGCCGCTCCGGCCCGACCGGGAGTCTGGCGCTGGAGTCCGACAAACCGGCGGCGTTCAACCGTCCGGGGGTCGGCCAGGGCAAGACCGGCTGAGCCCGGACCCGCCCCGCCCTGGCCGCCGTCGCGCCGGCGCTCACCCCACACACCAACGGTGCCCCGCCCGGCACCGTCTGCACCGGAGACACACCATTGGACATCGGCCCTTACCTCGAGATGATGGTCCGGCACGACGCCTCGGACCTCTTCTTTACGCCAGGCTCCCCGGTCAGGATCAAGATCGAGGGGATCATTCGTCCGATCGGTGACAGCCCGGCCTCGGTTGAATTCTGCCGCGAGGCGGTGCTGTCGATCCTGGACGAAGAGAAGGCCCGCATATTCGCCAGCGAATGGGAGGTGGACTTCGCCGTCGCCCTGGGGGATCGCGCCCGCTTCCGGGTCAATGCCTTCCATCAGTGTGGACAGGCAGCGATGGTGCTGCGCTACATCCGCGCGAAGATCCCCACCATCGCGGAACTGGGCCTGCCGCCGAGCCTGTCCCGACTGATGACGCACAAGCGCGGGATCATCCTGATGGTCGGGGCCACCGGGTCCGGCAAGTCCACCACCCTGGCGGCGATGCTCGACGCGCGCAATTCCACCGCCCCGGGCCACATCCTTACCATTGAGGACCCGGTGGAGTTCGTCCACACGCACAAGCAGTGCATCGTCAATCAACGCGAGATCGGGGTCGATACCAAGAGCTATGCCGCGGCCCTGAAGAGTTCGCTGCGCGAAGCACCGGACGTGATCCTGATCGGGGAGATCCGCACCCGTGAAACCATGGAGGCCGCCATCGAACTGGCCGGGACCGGGCACCTGGCCATCTCCACCCTGCATTCCAACAACGCCCACCAGGCCTTGGAGCGCATCATCAACATGTTTCCCCAGCTAATGCACAAATCCCTGTTTATGGATCTGTCGATCAACATGCGCGCGATCGTCTCGCAGCGCCTGGTTCGCACCGTGACCGGCAAGCGCACCGCGGCCATTGAGGTGCTGGTGAATACCCCCCATATCGCCGACCTGGTCCGGGGCGGCCGGGTGGACGAGGTGGTCGAGGCCATGCAGGGCAGTAGCGAGGCGGGCATGAAGACTTTCGATGACGCCCTACTCGAACTCTTCCGCGCCGGGACCATCAGCTTCGACGAGGCCCTGGCCAACGCCGATTCAGGCCCCAACCTCGAGGCCAAAATCAACTTTGGCTAGAATTTGGATTCCAGTCCGCGTATCCGGTCGCGAAAGCTGTCGCTGACCGCCTCGATATCCTGGTCGCTGGCAATGACCTTAGGGGTCAGGATAACCACGAGTTCAGTCCGCTTGGCATTCTTGGAGCGCACCCCGAACAGTGCCCCGGCATAGGGCAGGTCATAGAGGCCGGGGACACCCTGCTTGTCGTCCGTGCGGCCGTCCTGGATCAGCCCCCCCAGCACCACCGCCTGATTGGAGCGGACCGCAACGGTACTCTCGATGGAGCGCGTCGTAAAAGTCGGATTGTTATTCGTTCCGGCACTGGCGATATCGCTGACCACCTGGCTGATATCCATCTGCACCAGCCCGCCGGTGGTCACATGCGGCTTGACCTTGAGTATGACACCCGTGTCCTTATAGGAGACGCTGTTAATGATATTGGAGTTCGCGCTCTGCGTACTCTGCTGTTGCTGGGTGGTTACCGGAACCTCTTGACCGACCTGAATCTTGGCCGCCTCATTATTGATTACCATGACCGAGGGGGAAGACAGGACGTGGACCAGGTTCTGCTTGGCCAGCGCATTCAAGGTGGCAAGGATGTCGCCTGGCCGCGCGATCACGGTCCAGTTGAAGCCCGGCACGGTGCCGGCGATGGCAGCGGCACCGATGGTCTTGGCGCCGCCCGTGGCGCTATTGAGCCCCAGCATACTCAAGAACCCCCCGCTCTTATTTCCCTGGGCATCGGTGGTGCCACCATAGCCGCCCTTGAAGCCCCATTGGACACCGTATTGGAGATCACCCGTGAGGCTGACCTCAATGATAGTCGCCTCCACCAGGACCTGCAACGGGACGATGTCGAGCTGCTTGAGTGCGTCCAGAATCTTTTTGTAGTCCTTGGGGTTGGCCCGCACCAGGATCGAGTTGTTCACCGCATCGGCGACGACACTCACCTGCGCACTCATCTCAAAGGTGTGTGCCTGTGCCGTGGCCTGCCCCTGACCGCCCCCGATGCCACCCGACACCCCCTGCCCGCCGCCGGAGAGGCCGCTGCCGCCGGTATTGCGCAAATTGCTGCCCCCACTATTGCCGAGCCCACCGCTGGACCCGCCACCCATCCCGCTGCCCATTTGACCAATGACCGCCCGCGCACCGATCGTCGATGCGCCCAGCCCCGGGGCGACCCCGCCCACCGATGACTTCTTCTCTTTGCCGTCACCATTGAAAAGCTGGGAGAGCACATCCGCCAGGTCCGCGGCCTTCCCGTGCTTGACCCGGTAGACAAAGAGCCGCTCGGCCGCGCTGCCGGTCGCCTCCGCCATGTCCAGTCGCTCGATCCAGTTGCGCGCCTGTTGGATATAGCTCTCCTGGGGCGAGATCACCATCAGGCTGTTGGAACCCTCCACCGGCACGAAGCGGAACAGCCCTTTCATCGGGTTCCCCGAATCGTCGGCCAGCAGCCCCTCGAGCTGGGTCACCACGTCCTTGGCCTTGGCGTACTCCAGGACGAAAAATCCCACCGAGAGCCCCTTCATCCAGTCCACGTCGAACACCTTGATGGTGTCGATCAAATTGCCCATCTCCGGGCTGGTACCGGCAATCAACAGCAGATTGCGCAGGGTGTCCACACGGATGATGCTGCCCTCCGGAGCCAGGGGCTGAAGGATGCGGTTCATTTCCTCCGCACTGATGTATTGCAGCGGAACGATCTGGATGCTGTAGCCCGAGGGCAGAGCCCGAGTCGACTCGCCGAGTTGCGGCACCAGGTTGCCCTGGACCGCGTTGGCGATGGGCACTACCTCATAGGTCCCGGACTTGTAGACGATTGCCGCGTTATTCATCCGCAGCAGGGTCTCCAGGGTCGGGATCAGGTCCTCGCGACGCAGCGGCCGCGCGGTCTTAAGCGAGGCGGTGCCCTGCACCGCCGGGCTCAGCACATAGTTGACGTGGAGCAGATCGTCCAAGATCGTCTTCACGGCCTCGCGGATGTCTTGACCGTCGAAATTCAGCGTAATGTCACCCGGAGTGGTGTCCACGGTGGGGCCGCTGATGCGCCGCACAAAGGTGCCGGTGCCCCGTTTCACCGAGTCGACCGCCTTCTTGGTCTTCTCGTCACCGAGCGCAATACCCGCACCCTCGCCCGGACCCTGGGCGGGCGCCCCGGATGCGGTCGTGCCCGGGACGCGGCCGGTCAGATGTCCGCTGCTTTCGCCGACCTTGACCGTCGGGTCCCAATAGCTGCGCGCACAACCTGCCAGTCCCAAGACCAGCGGGATCAGAAACAGCGCACACCGGGGGTGGCTCCCCAGTCGGCGGCTAACGCGGCGGTGGCGATAGTGGTCGAGGTGCATTCGATCTCGGTTGCGGCGGTAATGATAATGGTGGCGCGCCCCGCGGATTAGCACCGGGCGCACCGGGCGCACCGGGCGCCGGTACACGCGGGGGCACACCGGGTGGACGCGCTATGCCGGGATTGGGACGTACCGGCGGGACCACCCCGGGATTGGGACGTACCGGCGGCACTGGACGCGCCGGCGAGGTCGGACGCACGGGCGACGCGGGGGTCCCCGGGGGGACAGCGCCGGACGGCGCGGCTTTGGCCGACGCCGAATCGAGCAATAGTAGCTCATGCGTCTCCCCCTGTCGCTCAAACACCAGGCGATCGGCCAGGATAGCCTTGACGGACCAGCCGGCTTGCTCGTCGCCGAGCCGCAGGCGCTTCAATGCGGGGGCACTCGGGTCCCTGATCCAGGCCGAGGTCCCCGCGGGAGAGATCAGGACCGCGGTGAGATCCAGTCCGTCCAGAGAACCGACGTCCTGCGTCGCCGACGGCGCTGCGGGCTCGGTGCTTGGGGGCGGCTCCGGCTTGCGCTGGGGTCGAAACAGTGGCCGCTCGGCGACGCCGGCATAGGTCTCCTTCGGCTGCGGCGGGGCCAGCGTCGTCGGCAGCCCCCCCGCCGACTGGTCCGCACCCGCCGTCGCGCCTTGGGCGGCCGTCTGAGGCACGAGCGGCGACAGCGGTCGTGGCCAATCGCGCCATTGCATGCCCAGCACACCGGTGAGGGCGAGGATCACCAAAACAGCCGCAGTCTTGATCACGCCTTTCCGCCCAAGGCAAATCCGAAGACATCCAGGCGCACGGTCAATTCACCGGTCTCGTTGGCCCCCGGACGCCGAACGGGCACCGGATGCCCCGGGGCATCCGCACGGGCGGCGGAGCGCACCGAGACCTGTTCGACGAACAGGAAGGGCCGCGACCGATCGAGCTGATAGAGGATCTCGACCAAGGTGTCGGTAGAACCCTGGATCTGGAGGCGCAGGCGCACCCGCGCCGGCTGCTCTGCCTTCTCCTCGGGCAGCAACTGGGTGCTGATCAGGCGGCCGCGGGCGGCCGTGACAATGTCCTGTACTTTGCGCTGCAGCGCGGCACCGGCCAGGGCCGGAGTCGGGGCATCGAAGTAGAAGGCCTTGAAGTCCTGATTGCTGTTGACCTGCTCCAGTTCGGTGCGCAACCCGGGCAGGGTGGCGACCAGGCGCTGGTAGCGCCCGAGCTGATCGACGGCGCTGACAATGGCCGTGTCGAGCCGCCCGATCCGCTCCAGCCAAGGCACGGCGACGGCGGCGATCAGCAGCGCCGGCAGCAGCACCACCGCGGTCCAGACCAGCACGCAGTAACGCTTGGAGGCGACGGCCTGGGTCATGGGCGCGCGGGCTCGCTGCGGTTGTACTTGAAGGCGAGGTTGAACCGCTCCTTGCCGGTCTGGGCCACCTCGGTCACGGGGGAGCGGAACGAAACCCCGCTGATCCCCGGAGCACCCTCCAGGAGCCCGATCAAGGCCGTGGCCCGACCGGATTCACCGCGCAACTCGACCTCGCCATTCTGATACTCGAGGCTCTGCACCCAGGTATCGTCGGGGATGCGCGCCGTCAGTTCACGCAACACATCAAGCATCCGGGGCAGTTCCCACTT
>CAILVI010000055.1 GCA_903837595.1 uncultured Thiodictyon sp. | reverse complement strand
GGCTGGAAAAGCTGCCGCCCGATTTCCGTGCGGTGTTCGATCGCGCGCTGATGGACCCCACATCACCCACCAACGCCCGGCGCCTCACCGAGCCGGACGGCGCCTTCCTGCTCCAGCACGCCGACACCCTGCGTGCGCTGCCCACCCCGGAGGAGCGCCAAGCCGCCATCCGGCAACTGCTCGGTGAGCCCTTCGACCAACACCTGAAGGACCAGGCCGCGATCAAGCCGGCGGCCCCCGCGCCGCTCGCCCCCGGTGCCATCTTCGAGCGCACCGCCCCCGACGGCACCGGTGAGCGGGTCGTCATCGAGCGACTCAACCCGGGCGATGATGCGCAGCAGGATGACCGCCTCTTCATCCGCCGTGTCGCCTTCCTGAAAGACGGCACCTGGACCCCGAGCGAGATCGAGCGCCCGCGCCACATGGCCGCCCGCGAGTTCCGCAAGCGCTTCCCGGATGCCGTCGCCGCGGGCCCCGTAGGAGCGGCCCCCGGCCGCGACGAGACCACCGCGGCGCCCGCGTCCGACACCTCCTTCGGTCCCCACGCCACCATGGAAGAAACCGCCGCCAGGGCCCGCGCCCTGGCCGCCCAAAAGGCCCAGGCCAAGGCCGCGCGCCGGGCCGTCAAACCGGAACAAGACGACCTGGTGACGGCCATCGCCAAACTGGGCGGTATCAGCCACGCGGAGGCCAAGTCCCAAGGCATCGACCCCGCCGCCTTCAAACAGCAGGGCTTCGGCGGCGTCTTCACGCGGGACGGCGACAGCTTCGACGGCCTGGCCGAACGCCTGGACCAGTACGGTTACCCGGTGCGCAATGCCGAGGGCCGGTATGACTCCAGCGTACTGCTGGACCTGGTGCAAGCGGCACTGAAGGGCGAGCGGGTCATCTCCAACCGGGGGGCGGACGCCGAGGGTGCGCGACTGGATGCAGAGCGCGTCGCGCAGGAAGCCGCCGCCGCCGCCCCCGCCATCCGTGCCGCCTGGAATGCCATGAAGGCCCCGCAGCGCCAAGCCTGGGCCAAGCGCGCCAAACTGCCCGGCGGCACCCATCGGCGCCCCGGCGAGGCGCTGCGCGCGCACGAGGTGGAGCGGTTGCATACCGCGCCGGAGCAGCCACCCGTAGGAGCGGCCCCCAGGCCGCGACCCGTAGCAGCCACTCCGGCGCCGCAGACCGGCGAGGAAACCGGCCCCTTCGGCCCGATCGCCCGCCAGTTCCACCACGATGCCCAAGGCGCCATTGCCTGGCTCAAGGAGCGGCAGACGGGGGAGGCGGTAGCCGCGCTGCATCACCCCGATGTGGGGGATATTGATCTGGTGTGGGGGGAGGAGGGAACTGCGCGGAGCGATGGCAGCGGGTTGGCCAAACTCGTCAAATGGCACCCCGAAGTGCTTGGGGACTTGCAGGGTTTTATCTCATCATTGACCGTCAAACAACGTGATAAGAAGCGCATCCAGTTATGGGATGGTGCCGATAAACGGGCCGTCATCAAGCTGACATTCGACGAACGGCGCAAACTATGGCTGTTGACCGCTTACGAGAAAGAGGGAACTGGACGCGCCACGAGTCCGGACACTGGCGCACTTGATGGAGAGGGTGACACCGCTCGCCTCTCTTCCAGTTCTGATTCTAGTGTAGCAGGTGTCGGAAGCGCCCCCAGTGGAATCTCAGCGTCGGCCGGGCGTGGAGACGAGACGTTAGCGCATCGGCAGGCGCAGACCGACCAAGGAGAAGACTTTTCCCTTACCCAAGAAACCCCCGCCGACCTGGCCCGCATGGAACAGGAACGCCGCGCGGCCGACCAGGCGCCGCGCGCGGCCAAGGCCAAGGAGGCGGCGGACGCCCAGCAGGGCGACTTCAACCTGACCGGATCGGACCGGACGGCCGACGAGTTGGCTGCGCGCGGGCAGCAGTCGCTGTTCGACGACGACGTGCCCTTCTCCCGTGACCCCATCGTCAGCCCCGAAAGCCAACTCGCCCCCCACGAGCACCCCGCCGGCCTGTCCCTGGCCGAAGCCCAAGCCATCGCCGATGACTTCGGCGCGCGCCTGCTGGGCGCCTCGGTCGAAAAGGTCAAGGTGCAGGTGGTGCAGACCCAGGCCGAGGCCTTCGGCGCCGACTCCCGGCAACGCATCGGGCGCATCAAGGGCGCCTATGACCCCGACACCAACCGCATCATCCTGGTCGCCGAGCACCTGCGCGACCGGGCCGACGCGCAGACCGTGCTACGGCACGAGGCCATCGGGCATTACGGCCTGGACCTGCTGACCCCGGCCGACAAACAGACCTTCCTGGAGATGGTGGACGCCGCGGCCGATACCACGCGCTACCTGCGCCGGCTCAAGGCCCAGGAACAAAAGCGCGCCAAGCCGGGCACTGACCGCCTGGTGATCGCCGAGGAGATGTTCGCCAAGCTGGCGGAGCAACGCCGCTCCGACCTGGGCACCGCCTGGGATCGGCTCTTGCTCTGGCTGCACGGCAAGTTGAAGGCCCTGGGGCTGGTGACTGGCCGGCCGAATCTGACCGTGATGCGCGTGCTCGCGGCCGACCTGGCGCGCGCCATCAGGGCCGGGCAGGGGCGGCAGAACGGCACCGGACAGGCGCCGGTGCGCTACTCGGGGCTGCTCACCGATGCCCGGCTGGCGGGGCTGGTGAAGCAGTACGCCAAGGCGGACGGGGCGCCGAGCGCGGCGGAACTGGCGGAGGCGGTGCGGCAGTACCGCGCGGTGGAGGACCGGTATGCCGACGTCCTGCGGGCGCATGACGAACAGGGGCAGGCGCTGCCGGCGCCCAACGGAAAACCGTCTAAACTGAACCGCGAGCAGTGGGTGTTGGTGCGGACCGACAACTTCAAACGGTGGTTTGGGGATTGGGACGCGCTGGCGCGCCAACGTGAACACCGCGCACTGATCGATCGGGCGCTCGCCGATACCGCGTGGCAGCAACGCACGCTGATTGCCGAAGGATATGACGCGGACCCCAGCGGCAAGCTGTCTGACGCCTTCGGGTTCCCCGTCGCGCGGACCTATCTCACCCCCGACGACATCCGCAAGACCAACAAGCGGCACGGTGCCGGCAACGAGCGGCGCACCGACCAGGTGGGGCTCACTCAGGATGATTACGTCAAGGCCTTGGAGGTGCTGCGCGATCCGGAAACCTTTAAGAACACAACGTCAAACAACGGCAAACCGTCGGCCGAGTTTGGACGGATGTTCAGCGACGGGACCTATGTCGTGGCCGAGGTTGAGATTGCCGAGCCGGGCGGGGTGTCGATCAAGTCCGCATGGAAGAAGGTACCCGGCAGGAATCATGAAGGGGCGCAGCCCTTCCCGATCCGTACGTCCAGAACCGCTGCCGGGGTTGGTTCAAGTATTTCCTCGGCTACCCTGCTTGTCAACCCGGACACGGTGTCACAGGTGGTCGACGCCAACGGCGAGCCGTTGGTGGCGTATCACGGTACACATAGGGATTTTTCCGAATTCGACCCGTCGGCGCCGGAAGCGAACCCCCACGACTTTAACGCGCTTGGCATGTCCTTTACCGACGCCCAAAGGATCGCCAATAACTATTCCGATGCGTACTATGACTATGATGCCGGGGAGCTGAGGCATGGGGGGCGTGTCTTACCGGTATTCGTTCGCTTGGCCGCCCCGTTTGAAACCAACTATGATGACTTGGCTAGTAAGAGCAGTCGCGCAATAAAAGGGCTAAGAAGCAAGGCGGAGGCGCAGCAAAACGATGGTTTTAAGATCGGGCGTTACAATGGTCAGGACGGATATGATTATCTCATCTGGGATAGTCGACAGGTCAAATCCGCCATCGGCAACGCCGGCACCTACGGGCCGTCGAAAGACATGCGCTTCGCCTTCGCGGGCGAACGGGCGGCGACGGCCGACACGCACGCGCTCGGCCGGGCGCAGGAGTGGCTGGCCGACGGGATGACGGCCGACGACGTGCGGCGCAAGACCGGGTGGTTCCGCGGGGCGGATGGGAAGTGGCGGTTTGAGATCAATGATTCTGGCGCGATGCTGCGCACCAAGGTGGGGGGCGCATTCGAGAGTAAGCCGGCAGGGATGGAAGCCTATGCGCCACTGGGCGCGGTACTGTCGCATCCGCGCTTATTCGATGCGTATCCGTCGCTGCGGCTAATGCAAACAGACATTATCATCAACCCTGATGGTAAGGCGAAAGGACAATACGGGGAAGGCGCTATTACGGTCGACGCGCGCAGCGAAGAGGAGGCGTTATCGATCCTGCTGCATGAGATTCAACACGGCATTCAGCGCGTCGAAGGATTTGCGACCGGGACCAACTTGCAAGCCGTGCGTGAGGACTTGCAACAGACCGCGCCGGAGTTACTGGCGTCCTATACTCGAACTGGGGAAACGCACAAGCTCCTCGCGGACAGGTATCGACGCTCGGCCGGCGAAGCCGAGGCCCGCAACGTCCAAGCCCGCCAGCACCTGAGCACCATCGAGCGCGAGAACACCCCGCCCGGCTCGACCCAGGATGTGCCCGGTGATGACGTCATCGTGCGTTTCAACGGCCGCGAGATGCACAGTGCTCCGCGGCCGGAGAATGCGGGGCAACCCGCTGATAGCGTCCGCGAGGATGTCATTCAACGCGCGACGCCAAAACGCTCGGCAGCTTCCATGGATCAGGCCAAAACCGCCGCCGCTAAGTTCGTTGGAAAGCCTCTGGAAAACGCGCAGACCAGGTTAGTGGCGGTGGTGTCGAACAACAACCTCGGAAAGATGACGAGTCACAAGGCGGTGGTGAAATCAACTTCGGGGCGTGACCATGCGCTTGCGGTCGCAAATGCCGATCAACTGTTTCGTAATGCGATCTTGGATAGTAGTCATCCGGATGTCCGCGGCGAGCCGACGATTGCCGCCATGCACAGGTATGTCGCGCCGATGATATCGGAAGACGGAAGCGTCCTAGCGGTGAAGATGACGGTGAAGGAAACGACCGGGCCGCGGGAACCAAATCCGCTCTACACGATAGAAACGCTGGACGTAGAAAAGCCCACCTTGATGGCCCCTTCGTTAAAAGGGATTGAGCGGGGCATCGGCGTCAGTGACGTTGCGACCTCCCCCACAGGTGGGCTTTCTCCGAGAGTACATCACGCTCTCCAGGAAGTAAAGGATGCGCTGGCAAATCAAGACGCTGGCGTGCGCTTCAGCCTCGACACCACCACCGCCGACCTCGACGCCGCCGCCCCCGGCCGTTGGCAGCGCACCAAAGACTTCATCACCTCGCGCAGCGCCAAGCTCCTGCCGGCCGCCCTGGGCACCGTGACCCTGCACCAACTGGCCGAGATCGCCAACCCGCAGCTTCCCGGCATCCTGCGCTATGACGACCTGCGCGGCCAGATGGAGACCTACCGCAACGACATGATGGAGGAGGCCGGCACCTTCGCCACCGAGGTCTTCTCCTCCTGGGTCTATGGCGGCAAGGGCCGGCCGCTGTTCCAGTACCTCAAGCCCAAGGTCACGGCCGAGGCGCGGGCGCTGTTCGATACCATCCATCAGGCCACCCTGGCCAACGAAGACCCGTCGGAAGGGCACAAGCCGCTGTCCTTCGTCCAGGCCCTGGGGCCCGGCTGGCCCGACGAGCGGATCGAGGTCAGCGAGGCGTCGCTGGCGGACCTGCGGGCCAAGCAACAGCGCTGGTTCAAAGACAAGGAAGACCGCGCGCGCGTGCCCTACGTGATGGCCGCCATTGCCCGGATCGAACAGTTGATGCCCAAGGAGCGCGCGCGCCAGAAGGAGCGCCCGGCGCTGGAGAAGGCATGGAACGCACTGAGCAAGGGCCGCTTCTACGGCAATCAGGGCCAGGGGTGGCAGACCAAGGAAGACGCCCTGCGCGCCCAGCAGGAGATCGACCGCACCGAGACCAAGCCGACCATGGTCAAGCAGAGCGCGGACGGCCGCTGGTTCGTCCAGGCGTACGGAGCGCAGGAGATCTACAAGGACGTGCGCGACCTGTACAAGAAGCGCGACAAGGAGCGCTTCGACGCCTACCTGGAGCGGGTCCAGAACTCCGGCGTGCTCCAGGATGACAACTCAGCCGCGGCGGAGATCGCCCGCATGCGCATGGAGTATGAAGCCTCCGTCACCCGCAATGGCGAGGTGAAGGTAGAGCCCTACTTCCCGCTCTACCGCCAGGGCGACTACTGGGCCTCCGGCAAGCTCTACGTGGATAAGGCGCCCGAGGCGGCGGTGTTCTACCAGGACGATGCCGCCAAGACCCCCTTTGAGACCGAGAAGGCCGCCTGGGCGGCGGCCAAGAAGCGCCCGGAACTGGAACGCTACAACCTGCGCGCGGTCAAGCTGGAGGGTGAAAAGGGCTGGACCCTGCGCGAATTGGGCACCGCCTACTATGACCGCTTCAACTCCCCGCACGAGGCCCGCCAGGCGCGCGCGGCCATGACCCGCGAGGGCTATGCCGACATCAAGGGCGGCATGGTCGACAAGAAGTCGCAGCCGATCGAGGGCGTGAGCGAGGGCTTTGTGGCCGATGCCATCGACAAGCTCAAGGCCACGGGCGACGAGAAGGCCGCGGACCTCCTGCACCAGCTCTATCTGGAGCAGCTCCAGGAGATGAGTCAGCGGATTCACTTCATCCACCGCAAGGGGGTCGCGGGTTACGAGGACAACGCGCTCAAGGCCTTCGGCCACACCATGTTCCACATGGCCCACCAGATCGCCAAGACCCGCTGGGAACCGCGCCTGGCCGAACAGATCCGGGTGATCGAGGAGAACAAGAAGGAGCGCACCGATCAGGGCGAGATTACCGACACGGCCGACGCCTACTTGGGTGAACTCAAGAAGCGCCACGACTGGGTGATGAATCCCGAGAACGCCCCCTGGACCAGCACCACCGCGGCCCTGGGCTTCTTCTGGTACCTGGGTGTCAGCCCCGGCGCCGCGCTGGTCAACCTGAGCCAAACCCCGCTGATCGCCTACCCGGCCCTGGCCGCGCGCTTCGATGACTGGGGCGGGGCGCGCAAGGCCATGCTCGGGGCGCTGTCGGACGTGCGCAAAGGGATGGGCATGGACAACCTCAAGGGCGCCCTGACCGGCCGGCCGCACCCGGTGATGCCGGCCAACCTCAGCGGTGAGGAACGCGCGGCCATCGAGCAGTGGACCCTGCTCGGCGTGCGCGACGTAACCCAGGCGCACAACCTGGCCGGCATTGGCGACTCGGACCGCTGGAACAACTCACCGGGCGTCACCCGCGTCATGTCCATCCTCTCCGCCGGCTTCCACCTGGGGGAGATCGTCAACCGCGATGTGACCCTGTTGGGCGCCTACCGGTTGGCGCGCCTCAAGGGCCAGAGCCATGCACAGGCGGTCGAGACCGCGGCGGAACTGACCGTGCTGTCGCACTTCGACTACGCCAACGCCAACCGCGCCCGCTTCATGCAGGGCGACGCGGCCAAGGCCCTGTTGATGTTCCGCTCCTACAGCCAGGGCGTGCTCTACCTGCTCGGGCGCTCGGTGTGGCAGGCGACCAAGGGCGAGAGCGCGGCCGTGAAGCGCGAGGCACGGCAACGCCTGGTGGGCGTGCTGGGTATGACCTTCATGGCGGCCGGCACCGCCGGGCTGCCGCTGATGGGGGCGGCCTTCATGGTCATGAACCTGGTCGCGGCGGCCTTCGGTGACGATGACGAACCCTGGGATGCGGAGGTGGAGTTCCGTTCCTGGCTGTCCGCCAACCTGCCGGGCTTCCTGGCCAAGACGGTGGACCGCGGGGTGGTCAATGCCGCCACCGGGCTGGATCTGAGCGGGCGCGTGGGGCTCGATAGCCTGTTGTTCCGGGCTCCGAATCGCGACGAGAACGGCGCCAAGACCCATGACTACATCGTGGAGCAAATCTTAGGCCCCTTGGGCGGCATCGGCGCCGCGCCGTTCAAGGCGTATGACGACCTGGTGGAAGGCCACCCGCACCGCGCGCTGGAGGCCATGAGCCCGAAGTTCCTGAAGGACATCCTGAAGGCCGAGCGCTACACCCGCGAGGGCGTACTGAACCGCCGTGGCGACCCCGTGATGGGGCCGGATGAACAGCTCAACGCCTGGGAACTGGTGTGGCAGGGCCTGGGCATGAGCCCGGACAAGGTCGGCGCAGCCTTCGACACCGCCAATATGCTCAAACTCTACGAGGGCCGCATCGTGCGCCGGCGCACCGAGCTACAGACCGCCTTCGCCCTGGCCGCCAAGGATGGGGACCGGGAGGCCGAGGCGCGGCTGGCGCCAAAGATCCAGGCATGGAACCTCAAACACCAGCAGGACCCCAAACTGCTGATCACCCCACGCACCGTGCGCAACAGCGTCAAGGCCGGCGAGCGGCATACCCAGCGGGCGCAGTCCGGGGTGGAGCTGCGCCCCGGCACCGAGCGCCTGCGCGAACGCCTTGGAGCACCAGGATGAATGACCCGGTCGAACACCCCGCCCACTACACCGCCCACCCCTCCGGGGTGGAGTGCATCCAGATCGCCGAGCACATGAACTTCTGTCTCGGCAACGCCCTGAAATACCTGTGGCGCGCCGGACTCAAGGGCGATGCCGTCGAGGACCTGGAGAAAGCGCGCTGGTACATCGCCCGCGAGATCAGGCGGCGCCAGGGCGCCCCTGTAGGTGCGACTTCAGTCGCACCGGCCGGCCATGATGAACGCTGGGCGAGCGCTCAGATGCACTTGGCCGAGACGGCGCGCAACGCGGGGTAGGAGCGGCCCCCAGGCCGCGACGGGTAGCCGCCACCGCGGCGCCGCTGGTCAGCCGCTGGCTAGGCGTATCGTGGACCGCATGCGTCGCAGTTCCCTCGCCACGCGCCGCCGCCAGCCACCGCGAGCGAGCGGCAGTAGGGCGGCGGGTATCAGGTGCTCGACAAGTAGCCGCCTAGCGGGTGCGTAGCGATGCGGCGACGGCCGTGGGATAGCCCCCGTCGGCGGTAATAGCCGGGGCTGCAGGGCTTCCTCCTCGCAGACGGCGGGGATTTCGATATCCAGTCGCAGCAATAGTCCGTCGGGCGTGATCTCCCGGCGCAGTCGCGGGTGCGAGTGGGGCGCCCGCAGTCAATGCGTCAGGCTGTGGCGTTCTTCGCGGCATACCCATCGTGCCATGCCTGTCTCCTGCTGTTTTCTGCAAAACGCCTAACTTACCGGCGGCAGCCGATCGACGATGGCGACCGGAATCCCCCCAAACGTGACCCTTCCCGCGCGGGCTTCGGCAATGTACTCATCCGGAGTTGTGATGTCCGGTCGGTTGTTGAGTGGGTCATCTGGCAGGCCATCGGCCCACGCATACCGTATCTGTGAGGATGAAAAAATCAGCGGGCTTTGGCTAGGAGGCAATGCCTTAAGCAACTCCCGCAGGTTCTTCTCGTTCGTGTAACTCTTTGTACTCATAGCGCTCACTCACTCCGGGGGGATGATCCGCCGTTTCTTCACCACCACAGTGGCCGTGGACTTCGGCGCCGCAGCGGGCTTCGCTGCCGTTGCCGTCGGCTTCGGCTTCTTCGCCTTCTGCTTCGGCGGCTTGGCCGCCTTCTTCGCCCGCCGGGCCGCGGCCGCTGCCTGAATCTGCGCCTGGCGCTCCAGGGCCAGGGTCCGCCGCGCCTCCCGATCGATGGCGGCCTGCGCAGCAATCGCCCGGTCGCGCTCGATGCCCTCCACGGCCACCGCCGCGGCCTCCTCGGTCACGCTCCCGACGGGTTGCCCCTCCAGATCGATCCGCGGCGCCCCGGCGAGGAGCGTGCGGCGATAGGTCAGCCGCGCGCAGTGGGCACGCAGCGCCTCGGCCACCTGCCGCGGGTCCAGGTCCGGGCGGGTGTCCGCCCAGGCCATGATGGCGTCGCGAATGCCGATCGCCAGCGGGCGGATGGCCGCGTCCTCGACGGGGAAGGCCAGCGGGAAGGCCCCGCGCAGGGCCAGCAGGGCGGGGGAGGGTGGTCGTTTCGGTTTGCTCATGGTCGGTGCCGTGATTTGTCCGCGTCCGTGCGGGATTGAAATAGAAGATGGGGCGGCTCAGTCCGGGCGGTCTTCGGTGACGATCCACACGAGGTTGATGCCCTGCGACGTCTTGCCTTGCTCCAGGCCGTAGATGTCCAGGCTGACCGCGGAGTCGACTAAGTCGCAGTCCACCTCCACCGGCCAGTGCTCGGGATACTCGGCCAGCAGGTCTTTCAGTTCGCCGACGGTCATGCCGCCCACCCCAGCGCCGCGCGCAGTTGATCGAAACAGGCTTGCTGCTGCTCCAGCATCAACCGGGCACCCTTGCCGCGGTTCATGATGGCCTGGAGCAACTGGATATTCACCATCACGCACTTGCCGTGGTCCAGCTCCAGCGGGTGCAGGGCGGCGATGACGGCCGCCGGATCGCTCAGATCGGCGCGGCGACGCAACTGGTCCAGCAGGACCTCGCGGTTGTGGGCCGCGGACGCCAGGCTCAGCTCGAGGATTTTCTGCTCGATGGCACCGCGCACCTTGGGATCGTCCAGGATGTCGCGTGCCGGCGCGGGCTGGTCGACGGGTTTGGTCGGCGCGCTCGGGGGCAAGGCCGCGCGGGCCGGCTCCACAAACCACTTGCCGCCGTGGGTGCCGGTGCCGGGGACATACCGCAGACGCAGATCGCCGCAGGTCTCCCCGGTGTGGCGGCGCAGCAGGGTCGCCAGCCGGCGCGCGGCGCCGCGCCGATCCGGCGGACAGCCCAGGGCCGCGAGCGCGGCGGCCACGCGCGGCTGTACCGCGGCCCCGTCAGCGAGATCCACTGCGCGGCGTGGGCGCGGCCCCCAGGTCGCGTGCCAGACCGCCAGGAAGTCGGACCATGACGCCTGGTCCGGGTCCACGATGAGACCGCGGGCGGGGCCGGGCGCGGGCCGCGGGGCCGGCTGGCCCTGGGTCACGGCGTCGAAGGTGCGGATGACCTGGATGTGAAAGGCTGGGCTGATCCACATGGCGTAGGCGTAGACCAGTTCGCGGACGACGTAGGTGCCTTGTTGACCGTTCCCGCCCATGACGATCGCGACGGGCTCTAAGGGCTTGATTCTAGCCGCTCCGGGAATTCCCGGAGCGGCTGAATTCAACGGCTTACGAAGTTCCGCGATCAGGGCTTTCGCCTGTTCAGTACGCTGCCAGTCGGACGGCTGGTGGCGCTTCTCGCCGCCGGCGGCCTTGTGCAGGTCGTTCAGGCAGAAGCGCCCGTCCTCGTCCTCACGGATCGCGGTGTCGGACAGGTACAGGGAAGGGGATGCGGGGAGCTGGGACATGCGAAAGACTCCTGGTGATGGCTTGGAGTCCGCCGACGCTGATGACAAACAGAACTGGCGGCGGACTGTGCGCGGTTGTCATAACCGGACCAGGGGCCGGCAAGCCTCGCGGCTTCCGCGCACCGCCCACCATAAACGGGAGGCACAAAAAATGCGCCTGACGCGGGGGTGGCGCTTCGCGCCTGGGTTCCGGGAATGACAATCCCGACCGCTGGAACCCCAGCGGCAGGGCAAGCCTAGCCCCGGGCGGGCGGGGTTGTCAACCCGGGCTGCGCGCGGCCGAACTGCGGGTCGTCCCACAGCCGCTCGAAATATTGGGTGTAGTGGCTGAACCCGCGGGAGGGTGAGCAGAATTCGTAAGAGACGGTCTGCTGACTGGCAATGCCATAGAGATAAGGACCGATGAAC
Organism: uncultured Thiodictyon sp.; assembly: GCA_903837595.1. Taxonomy (GTDB): domain Bacteria; phylum Pseudomonadota; class Gammaproteobacteria; order Chromatiales; family Chromatiaceae; genus Thiodictyon. Next base: position 6,190 of record CAILVI010000055.1, on the reverse strand, counting down.
AAGTGGCCGTCTGCCCGAAAATAAAAGTCCTGCGGAAGGCATACGTAATGCCGCAACTGGACCGCCCCCGGGTCCTTGGCGAGCCGTTGAAGTTCCGCGACCCATGCCTGCAATTGAATGATCGTGTTCTTGATCTGTCCGGCCACTTCATTTTCGTCACGCTCGCGCTGGGCCACAAAGGGTGAGTCGGGATCGGGGGCCAGGATGCGCAGGCGCAGCCCCTTCCGCACCTTCTCCCGCACCACGTGGTCCTGGCTATCACGAAAGGATTTCAGGCCCCAGGCAATAATGTCGATGTGACTGTCCGTCATCATAAGGGCGTCATCCGCGCTGCGGTTCATGTCTTGGCGTGTGCGAAAGATGGCGACCAGCCCCCAGTCGCGGACCACCTCGCGGATGCTTTCGGAGCGCACCAGATAGCGCGCCGTCAGCCCCGAGACGACGGCGCTGGCGAACAACGAACACCCGACACTCAGCCAGATGGACTTGCCGTCAGTCCCCATGTCGAACAGTGCCCCGACCGCGATCGCCAAGAGTCCGACCGCCAAGAGCAGCAGATTAATCCATCGGGCCTGCATGCGATCCAAGGCGCGGTGCAGCTTCGTCTGTATCGTCATGGGGTTTTTCTCCACCTGCGGGACTTCCATGGGATTATAGCGCCAGGTCAACCCATGTAGGGCCGCCGGTTGGGGCGACGCAGGAACCCCAACGCCCCGCCGCTGGACAGGCACCCAATCCGTTACTACACTCGCTGCATGATCACCTTCGACGCGGCCAAGCGCCGCGCCAATCTCGCCAACCATCGCATCGACCTCGCCGCGTGCGAGGCGGTCTTCGACGGCTTCATGTCCACCGCAGAAGACCGGCGCCTGTCCTACGGTGAGCAGCGGTTGCAAAGCCTGGGTTGGCTGGTTGATCGGGTGGTCTTGCTGGTGTGGGTCGACCGTCCGGACGGCCCCCATCTGATCTCCTGTCGCGCGGGCACCAAACATGAAACGCAACGCTACTTCCAAGCCCTCGATCAGCCCTGAACAGCGGGCGGCGGCGCTGGCCGCGGCCCCGGAGCACGTGGACGATCCGGACTGCCCCTACGATCCCAACGATCCGGCCGCCGTGGCGGAACACTGGAAGGACCCCATCACGAGCCATTCGCTCGCCGAACTGCGCGGCACGTTGGCGGCGCGTCGGCGCGGCCCGGGGCGTGCGCCGGCCAAGGTCTCGACGACGATCCGGCTCGACGCGGATGTGCTGGCCGCCCTGAAGGCCACCGGTCCCGGCTGGCAGACGCGCATCAATGACGCCATGCGGGAATATATCGAGGCCAGGCGCTGAGGGCCGTCGGTTGGGGTGGCGATGCGTTGGCGATCACGCGGGGAGAGGATGCGCAGGCGCCTATTCTTGCGGAGTGCCGTCCGCGAGATACGCTCCCGAGTTAACGGTGACTTTGGTTCCGCCCGGCGAGGTGAAGGTGAAGGTGCGGTGGTCGGCCGCGCCGGAATCCAACAGATCGGCATATTGGCGGAGTACGGCAGCGCGTTCGCGGATAAACACCCCATCGCCGATGGTGTCGTTTTCCATGAAGATGGATGATGTTCTGACGTTGTGGGCTTTGTTCATCACGGTGTCCGGTGGTGTTTCAGGGGGGGCCGAAGGCACCTCAAAAGGCGCCTAAGACGCGCCGACCGGGCCAGCAGCGGCGCGGCCTGGCGGGCCATGTTTAGCGGTCATTGTCTTAGGCGTCCAGTCCTTCTTTTATTTATAAATCATTTCGTTACATGATAATAAATCGGTCATGCGTCACTACAAGGCTCCAGTCTGATCCGCCGCCGTCCGGCGGCTTATGGGGTGCCCACAGGCGGTCGACCACGGCGTTAAGCGCCGTTAGTACCTCACCAGGTCGATTGACCAACCTACTGTCGGCACCCCCTGGAGCCTCACCCCGATGCTTAAGTGATTGCGGGCCGCCGCCCCCAACTGGGGCCGCGGCCCAGGGGGGCGTTGCGTCCCAGAAGGGTGGCGGCCGCCCCCCGGGGATCGAAGTTGGCAGTGGTGAACGCCAGTCGGGGCTCGCTCGCCAGCCGCCGATATTGGTCGCGGGCGTGGTCGATCAGTGCCCGCGGGGCGTCCAGCAGGGTCTTGACCAGGGCCGCGGCCGGCGCGTGGTAGAGGGTCAGAATCTCCACCTGGTGTTCGCGGTGTAGTCGGGCGGCCTCGGCGTGGACATCGGCGCGCCGCGCCAAGGCGTCGCCGCCATAGGGTACCGGGTGTGCGGTGGCATGGCCCGGGGAATCGCCGATCAGTACCAGCAGTCGGCGGCGCTCATCACCCCACTGGAGCCAGCCCGCCGCGGCCAATGCGTCGGCCAGTGCGTCCACGAAATCGCCGCCCGGGGTGGCCGTGAGGCGCGTGAGCAGCAGGTCGGTCAGGGTGGCCGCAGCCAGCGGGAGGAGCAGGTGCTCCGGTCGGTCGTAAGGCAGCACGCGTAATCGGTAGGCGGGCATCAGGTCGGCGGCATAGACGCCCAGGGGCGGGGCCTCGTCGCCAAAGGCGATGACGGCGAACCGGCAGCCCTGGCCGGCCGGGCCTGCGTCGGCGAGTTGCCGGAACAGTTCCACCACCGGCTCGACCACCGCGGCCCACAGTTGCGGCTGGTTCAGCAGGAAGTCGTCCAGCACCAGCGGGGGCGCCGCGTCCGCTTCGGCAAGTCCGGCGAGACGCGACGGTGGGGCGCTATCGGCGGTGCTGCGGGTGGTCGCATCGATCACCAGACAGATGTCCCAGGCGGACCGCGGCGCGGGGGGCGGGATCGGCGGCAGTGGACCGTAGGCGCTTTCCACCGGCAGGAACAGGACTTGGTGGCTGCCGGCTTCAAGGACCGGCTCGCCCTCCTCGGTGAGGTGCAGCGCGCAGCGGACCACCTCGCCGGCTTGGGCGCGGACCTCGGCGCGCAGGCGTGGCTGGCCCCCGATGGCGATCAGCAGATGGATGGCATCGGCGCCTGGGAGGCACTCCAGGCTGAAGTGGTACTCTCCGGCCTCAGCGGCTTCGAGCGGCAGCGACTGTGGCACCGCCCCGTCTGCCGGGATGGCGATGAGCGTGATAGAAGCCGGGGTGAGGTGCGCGGGTGGTGGATCGATATCCATGGTCGATTCTCGGTGTGCGGTCGGGGTGCGGGTGGCCTCCCCGCGGTCTGATGGTGATCCTAAGACCGCCAATTATTCACGCCAAGGCGCCAAGCTCGCGAAGAATTAAAATCGGGCAGGTGACGTCAGCAGATCACCCGTCGGCGCAATCGTCCAAAGCCGGCCACTGACTGAATAACCTTGGCGAGCTTGGTGCCTTGGCGTCGCAGCTTTCCGTGCAAATTTTTAGGTGTGCGATGTGCCTGTTTGGTCAAGCTGGACATGCGGCGTCAGCTTCCGGCGCCGACGGCGGCTGGCTGATTGGTCGGCTCTTTCCGCCGACGTGTCTTCTGTGCGGTGCGCCCGGTGCACACGGGCGCGACCTGTGTGCCGGCTGCGCGGCGGAGCTCCCGCACAATCGCCTCGCCTGCCCGCTCTGCGCGCTCCCCTTCGACATGGCCTTGCCCGCTGGTAGCGTCTGCGGCGCCTGTCAGCGGCGCCCGCCGCCCTTTGCGCGGGCGCTGGCCGCGCTGCGTTATGAGACCCCCATCCCGACCCTGGTGGGTGCTGCCAAGTTTCGCGGCCGGCTCAATCATGCGCGTCTGCTCGGGCAGCTATTGGCGGACGCGGCGCGCGCACTGCCCGCGCCCTGGCCCCAGGTGCTAGTGCCGGTGCCGCTGCACCCGACCCGGTTGGTCGGGCGCGGCTATAACCAGTCACTGGAGATTGCCCGGGTGGTCGGGCGCGCCCTGGACCTGCCGGTCGATGGCACCTGTTGCCGCCGGGTGCTGGCAACGCCGCCCCAGGCGGGGCTCGATGAGCCGGCGCGCCGGCGTAATATTCGCGGGGCCTTTGCGGCACTGGCGCCCTTGCCCTGGCAGCAGGTCGCCATCCTGGACGACGTGGTGACCACCGGGAGTACCGTCAGTGAACTGACGCGGGTCCTGCGCCGGGCCGGCGCGCGGCGCGTGGAGGTGTGGGCGGTGGCGCGCACGCCCTGATGGCTCCCGGATGTCCCCAACGGTCAGTCCCGCCTGTTCAGGTACCCGAACCGGCGCACCAGCAGCCAGGCGCCCCAGGCCAGTGCCAGCACCATGACGAGACAACCGAGTACGCGGCTCAACCGGGCGATCCCGTGGTCCCACTCGAGCAGTCCGGTCTCGCCCAGCAGGTACTGCCAGTCGTGGAATCCATAGGGGGACGAGTCGCCGAAGTTCCCGCCCAGCAAAGGCAGCACGCCGGCGCGTGCATCATTGATATAGGGTGCGATGTCGAGAAAGTTCTCGCCGAGCCACCACAGTGCGACGGCGGCGCCGAAGGGGTCCCGGGTCTGGATCAGCAGCACGCCGCAACAGATGGCCGGCATCAGCAGTTGGCCCAAGGTGCCCCCCAGGGACGTGACCCGCTGTCCGAATGGACGAAACAGGATGTGGCCGAACTCGTGGAATGGCAGGTTAACACTGTGGAGGAAGGATCTCCCCACGGCGCCGCTCTCCACCGAGGCCAGCATCAGGGTCAGCCCCCAGACCAGGAGCACTGCCCACAAGGTTGTGCGGGCACCGAGCGACAGCCAGTCCCCACCGGGCGTGGCCGGGAAGAACAGCGAATCCGGTCCCTGCGCGGCGCCGTGATGGGCGGTTCGGGCGCGCGCCCGCGATATCGGCGCCGGGGGCGTCGCGGGAGCCTCTCCAGCTCGGCGGGGGTGATACTTATAGTATTTTGCGAAGACGATACCGCACCGGGCGCACATCAAGTTGGCGTCCGGTTGTTCGGCACCGCACTTGGGACACTGCATCGACTGGCCGTTCACCTCACTGATCCTCTCAGCTTTTCGGCAGGAGCGAACCCCGCTTAGTTTAGTGCCAATTACCGCCCAGTGCTGTCACGTGCTCTTACGACTCCAGACTCGCACCGGAATCTGGCGCCGCTGGTCGCTCGCTTAGCCACCAACCGCCTTGCCCGGCGCCCGCCGCGCGGCTAAGATAAGCGCCATAAGTACATCAACAGTTACTTATGCGCTCGCGGATGGTTGATGTTTCTATCCGTAAGCCAGTTTCGATGACCATGGCCCGCAGCCGGGAACCAAGGGCAAACCAGGCCCGACGTACCTGACAGTCTTGTAACCTGTAACGCAGTGGAGATTTCATGACGGTACCTATCGCGACTAGCCAGACGATTCTCGTGGTCGGCGGTGGCATCAGCGGCATGACGGCGGCACTCGAAGCGGCGGAGTGCGGACGTGACGTCGTGCTGGTCGAGCGCAATCCTACCCTGGGTGGACGCACTGCGCAGCTGTACCGCTATTTCCCCAAGATGTGCCATCCGACCTGCGGGCTCGAGATCAATCTGCGGCGACTCAAGGCGAACCGCCGCGTGCGGGTGCTGACCATGACCGAGGTGGCGGGCATCATCGGCCGGCGCGGCGATTATCAGGCGACGCTGAAGATTCGCCCACGTTATGTCAACGAGACTTGCACCGCCTGCGGCGATTGTTCGGCCGCGGTCAGTGCTGAAATCCCCAATCCATACAATTACGGGATCGACACGATCAAGGCTGCGCACCTGCCGCACGCGATGGCGTACCCGCAGCGCTATGTGCTCGACCCGTCGATCATTGGCACCACCGACGCCGATCAGGCCAAGGCGGCGTGCAAGGTCGGTGCCATCGATCTGGAAATGCAGGAAGAGACGGTCCAACTTGCGGTCGGCGCGGTGGTCTGGGCGACCGGCTGGCGGCCCTACGATGCCGCGAAGATCCAACCCTACGGGTACGGACGCTTCCCCAATGTCATCACCAGCGTCGAGTTCGAGCGGTTAGCCGACCCGTCCGGGCCGACCGGCGGCAAGCTGCTGCGGCCATCCGACGGCAAGGAGGCGAAGAACATCGCCTTCATCCAGTGCGCCGGCTCGCGCGACGAGAATCATTTGCGTCACTGTTCGCGCATCTGCTGCATGGCTACACTGAAGCAAACCCAGTATGTGCGCGAAGCCTGCGGTGAAGGCGGCAAGTCCACAGTGTATTACATTGACATTCGCGCGATCGATCGCCTCGAAGACTTCTACGCGAT
>CAILVI010000054.1 GCA_903837595.1 uncultured Thiodictyon sp. | reverse complement strand
GCTATCCGGCTCAAGGACCAAGGTCGGCACTACAGACGCTTTCGCAGGACCCGGTCTAGCTCACTCAGGCACTTACACTACCGCCAAGGGCCAAAATGGGCCTAAAATGGCAACATCCGGGGTCGAATAGTCGAAGCCGGGCTAATTTCTGCCTCCATAAACGTAACGGCCCCTCCCGCCAGGATCACGCGATTGCCGCGCACTTGGCAAATCACGTCACCGCCACGCTTGGACACCTGCCGTGCATTTTGACGGTTCGTGCCCAGCTGGGATGACCGGTACGGCGTCAGTTCACAGTGCGCCGAGCCGGTCACTGGGTCTTCGGCAATCCCGAGCTTTGGCGCGAAAAAACGGCTGACTCAATAATGATGTGTGCCGCTGCCAGTGTGGCATGGCCGCTCATTGCTACATCTTTGCTGCGTATTCCTGCGGGTAGCCGACCCAGAAGGTGCCACCCTTCATCGGGCTGGTGAGAAAACTGTCGAGGCTCAGCCCGGTCCTCACTGCGCCGGTATAGACATAGGGGGCGCCGGTCGAGGTGTTGTAGAACAGGGGGACGCCGGCATCACCGGCGCCCATCATTTGATACTCGCTGTCGAAGATGGGGTCCGGGTACATCGGTTCCATGGTGTCCACGGTGCCGAATGATGGGTCGTAGCCGCAGAGTACATTCATGTGGGCGAACCCCCCGGACGCCGTGAAGCCCAGTATCAGCGGCCAGTAACCGAGGTAGTCGACGAGTTGCGACGCCTTAATCGTCGCCGCCTTCATGCGATAACCGTTCTTGGTGGCGAGATGCTCGAGGCCGGCCGGCCGAATGGTGCCGTCCACCTTGTTCCATAGACCGACGCCGAGCTTGTTCAGGAACTCACTCTGCGCGACGCTCGGGCGGTCCGGCAACACCCGCAGCCACCAGGCGAGGCAGGCGGCCCAGCAGGCGGTTTCATCGATTTGCCCCTCGGCCTTCATCTGTCGGTAGGCGGGGCGCATCCTGATGGCAATCGTAATCGGCGGGGCCAGCGGCTTGTCGCCGGCCGTGACCGTGAATGTCAGCGTGCCCGGTTTGGTGGTGTCGATGCGGGTGGAGCGTTTGCCTTGCCCCTCGTTGTAGACTTCGTTGGCGCATTCGCCCAGGCTGGAGCCCCAGGCCGAGAACTGAAGGGCGGCGATTTCCGTATTGGTACCCTGGAAGCCGACATAGGCGTCTTCACCGCAATGCACCGTCAGGGACTTCGACTTGGCGTCCCAGAGGCCACGCGTCTCTTTGGGGAGAAACAGCTTACCCATTCTAGTCACCTCAAGGGCGAGACGCGCGGTGCGTCGTTGATGGCGGAGCGGCGGGAGTCATGCAGCGGTTAACCGCTTTGGGACTCCTTCAGTTGCCGGCGATCCGTTGCCGAAGGCATATCTGCTGTGCGCTTTTTGGCTACCCTCCCCAGCCGGGGAGACCGGTGAGATATAGTCATCGGCTGCCCGGACCTCAACGGGGCGCCGGCCAAGGCACTCGATCAGTGCGGTGGGCGGGGCACCGGGCCGTCGCGCACGCGCGCGAAGGTCCACCGTCAGATCACTGCGCAGCCAGTTCGCCGAACCAGTAGGCGGCCGTGCCTCCACCGTCCATGAGGAAATCGCTACCGGTGATGAACGTGCCGTCCGGCCCCATCAGAAGAGCGCCAACGCTCCCCACCTCCTCCGGGGTGCCACCGCGCCCGGCGGCGGACAGATCGATCATGCGCGGATACCCCTCGCCGCGTGGACCGGCCAACTCCTCCTTGGCCAGCGGTGTGAAGATGATGCCGGGGCTGATCGTGTTGACCCGCGCCCCCCGCTTGCCCCACCGCACTGCCTCGGCAATCACCCGCAGCGGGCGCCCAAGAAGTTACCAACGATCGAACGCGATCGGACAATGAAACCGCGAACGATACCGAGGCTCTTGACAATCCTTTAACCCGGCAGCGAAAGGGCTGTTGTGACCATTGAGTCTTGCATTGGTTCTCCCGTGTGGTGTTTAACGCTAAGCCTGAAGCGGCGCGCGCCCCGCACGCAGGTTGCCAGTTACCACGAGCCCTGATCGCGCACGCTCGCTGTTGAGCCGAAGATCAGGCTCTTTATTCGTTTCCGGAAACAGAACTCGAGCCAGGCCCCTTATCCCTTTATCCCCAGGCCCCTTATCCCCCGAATACATTTCGCGGCGGCAACGCCAAAATGAAATAGCGCTTGGCCCCTTTGTCGCTTTTCCCGTGCATGAGTTAGCAGCCTCCCACCTCGTTACACCTAGCACAGTAAAACCCACCATTCGGATAGGTTAGCCCAAGGCGGCTTTGGGCGTGCGGATGGTAGCCGGTGGCTTGCTCATAGCCAAGGATACGGCACTTTGCATCGCCTTCTTTCTGACGCCCGGCCGGGACCGCTCCAAAGGTAATGGCATTATCCCAGCGGGGGTGCTCATTGCTGCGGTTGGTGGTTGACGACATCATACGGGGCGCGATTGCCCCAGCCGTTTCGCCGGGAGTGCCGGTCGCGCAACCGAACAGCAGCGTGGCGACGCAGCCAAGAATGGGTAAAGTGCGTGTGGATTTCATCATGGCGTTGAGTTCTCATAAGGTGTGCTGGTGGCCGCTCATTTCCAGTCCGTCGCGCCCAGCCATGGCGATGACGATCATGGGCAGCACAGCGAAGGTCATTCGCGGTAAGCAATGGTGTCGGTGCTGATCAGCGATCCATATTGCGGGACCGCCCGCGAATGAATGCCAAGAAGTGCTGATCAGTATGTATGATGCGCCCCGGGGGAGCGCCATTCTGTTCGATAACGCACCCAGGCCGGTTTCATTCATAATGCCGGCATCCGTCGCGGCTGGGGGTTATGGCATACCCGCCGTCAGGGCTCGGCGACAGGGCCATGGTGCCGGAGTGGTCGCTCTGGGCTGGCCGGTGTCGCCCCGTTCGGGTCTTGACCAGCGCCGAGCAAATTGTGTTCGACCGGCGGTGACGCTAGGGCGGACGTCGGCAGCGGCGGATCACCAAGGTTGGAGCTGCGGGGCGGCGGAGATTCTTGCTTGACAGTGGGCTCGAGACTGTGGAAAATACACGGTCTTTATCCGAGCCCCTGTCCAGGGCTCTATGCCCAACGGATTCCAGGAGACCCCCCCTTGGCAAACTCAGCACAAGCCGAAAAACGCGCCCGTCAGGCCGAGAAGCGTCGTCAGCAGAACGCCTCTCAGCGCAGCACCTTCCGTACCTTCGTCAAGAAGGTCATCAAGGCCATTGAATCGGGCGACAAGGCGGCTGCGACCGAGGCCTATAAGAGTGCGCTGCCGGAGATCGACGGCGCCACCACCAAGGGGATCATCCACGCCAACAAGGCCGCCCGTCATAAGAGCCGCCTGAACGCCCATATCAAGGCGATGGCGTAAGGCCGATCGGCCAGGCTTGAGTCCTGCGGCCTGGCAGCGGGACTCAGGTGAAAAAGCCGGCTCATGAGCCGGCTTTTTTGTGCCTGTCGGTTGCCGTGCGAAGGTAGCGTCGCTTGAGGGTTGCGTTGCGGCGGGGGCGCCACTCCTACGCGGGATCAGAGCACGGTCACGGCCCGCTCGAACGACAGCCGCGGGCTGCGGGGATGCAGCGAACTCGGTTCGCCGTACCCCAGTGCGATGAGGAAATTGGACCGGTAGCGTCCGTCCGCAAAGAACTCGGCGTCCACCTTGGCGTTATCGAACCCGGACATGGGTCCCGCGTCCAGTCCCAGGGCGCGCGCGGCCAGGATCAGATAGGCCCCCTGCAGGGTGCCGTTGCGAAAGGCCGTCAGCTGCGCCAGTGGTGGGTTGGACGTGAACATGGCCTCTGCGCCGGGGTTGTGAGGCCAGACTTCCGGCATCAGTTCGGCGAAGCGCGTGTCGTGCGCCAGGATCGCCGTCACCGGGGCCTCGCGCACCTTCGCCACATTGCCCTCCATCAGGGCCGGTACCAGCCGTTCCTTGGCCGCCGCGGTCTGCAAGAAGAGCAGGCGGGCGGGCTGGCAGTTCATGCTGGTGGGGCCGTAGCGCACCAGGTCATAGAGTTCGCGCAGTTGCGCCTCGGTGACCGGCCGGTCCTGCCACCGGGGGTAGGTGCGGGCGGTGCGCAAGAGTTGATCGAGTGCCTGGGCGTCGAGTGGTTGGTGCATGGGGGGAGTAGTCTCCGGTGAGTCTGATGGCCGATTCTAAAGCAACGGGAGTCGAGGCGATGACCATGACCGAGCTCGATTGGACTCGCATCGACGATTGTTTCCTGGATATGGACGGGACCCTGCTGGACCTGCACTTCGATAACCATTTCTGGCTGGAGCACGTCCCGCGCCGTTATGCCGAGGCCCGGGGGCTCAGTCTGGAGGCGGCCAAAGCGCAACTGCGCCCGCGCTTCCAAGCGCTCGAGGGGACACTCGACTGGTACTGTCTGGACCACTGGAGCAGGGAGCTCGGGCTGGACATCGCGCTCCTTAAGGCGGAGGTCGACCACCTGATCGCGGTTCATCCACATGTGGTGAATTTCCTGGAGGCCCTGGCTGCCCGCGGCAAGCGTCGTGTACTGGTGACCAACGCCCACCAGCAGGCACTGGCGCTGAAGATGGGCCGCACGCGCCTCGCCGGTCACTTTGAGCACATCATCTCCTCCCATGACTTGGGGTTGCCGAAGGAGTCGCCGGACTTTTGGCCGCGCCTGCACGCGATCCTGCCATTCGACCCGGCCCGCACCCTGTTCGTCGACGATAGCCTGAGCGTGCTGCGCTCGGCCCGCACCTACGGATTCGGTGCGCTGCGCGCCGTCCTGCAGCCCGACTCCCAGGCGCCGCGGCGCGTGCAGGACGAGTTCCCGGGGATCGTCGATTTCGCCGAACTGCTCCCGGGGCTGCGCGGCTCGCTCAGGAATCGGTCGGCTCGCCGGCCGGCCCGTCCGTCGTCTGGGTGACGGGCTGGGCATCGCCTGGTTTAGCCGCGGGCTTGCGCCGCCGCCGACGCCGCTTCTTCGCCGGGTCCGCGCCGGGCGGCGGCGACGGCTCAGACGATCCGCCGTCAGGCGTTGCCGTGGGGCTTGCCGGGGGCGAGGTCAGCGCCGCCTGTTCGGGCGCACGGCGCTCCCGGCGTGGTGGGCGGGGCGGGGCGGTGGCCGCAACCGGCGCAGGTGCGTCGGGCGTCGCTGTCGCTGTCGCTGTCGGTGTCGTGACCGGGGGCCGGTCCGCGGTGCGCGGGCGTTCCGCACCGCGCGGTCCATCGCGCCGGCTGGGGCCGCCCGGTCCGCGGCCGTCGCGGCCCCGTCCGCCGCCTGGGGGGCCGCGGCCGTCGCGGTCGCGGTATTCGCGATCCTCCCGTTCCGGGCGCAGGCGGCTGCGGTAATCGATCTCGGGCAGCAGGTGGGACTCCACCGGCTCGACCGGCACCTTGGCGCCGATGAAGCGCTCGATGTCCGGCAGGCAGAAGGCATAGGTCTCGCACACGAAGCTGATGGCGTCCCCGGCCGCCCCGGCGCGGGCGGTGCGCCCGATGCGGTGGACATAGTCCTCCGCGTCCTCCGGCAGGTCGTAGTTCACCACGTGGGTCACGTCCGGGATGTGCAGGCCGCGCGCCGCCACGTCCGTGCCCACCAGTACCGGCAGGTCGCCGTCGGTGAAACTCTTGAGCAGTTTCAGGCGTTTTTTCTGGGGGACGTCGCCTGAGAGCACGGCGGTGTTGATCCCGTTGCCCTGGAGGTAGCCCCAGACCCGGTCGGCCTCGCGCTTGGTGTTGACGAAGACCATCACCCGCGGGTCCTCCCAGGTACGGACCAGTCCGATCAGCAGCGGAATCTTCTCGGAGTTGGCGGTCATGTAGCAGCGCTGGCGCACCCGGTCGGCGGTGACCGTGTCAGACTCGATCTTGATGAGCTGGGGGTTGTTCATGTGCTCGTAGGCGAGCTCCAAGACCCGGTAGGACAGGGTCGCGGAGAACAACATCCCCAGGCGCTCCTCCGGGGGCGGCATGCGTTTCAAGAGGAAGCGGATGTCCTTGATGAACCCCAGGTCGAACATGCGGTCCGCCTCGTCGAGCACCACCACCTCGACCCGGCTGAGGTTAAAGACGTGCTGCTTGAAGTAGTCGATCAGGCGGCCCGGGGTGCCGATCAGGATGTCGACGCCCGCCGCCAGCGTGTCGCGCTGTTCCTGATAGCCGGTACCCCCGAACACCAGCCCGACGCGAAAGCCGGTGTGCCGGGCGAGCACCAGGGTGTCGTGGTGGATCTGCACCGCCAACTCCCGGGTGGGCGCCACGATCAGTGCACGCGGCTGGGCCGGGTGGTCGGACGGCGCCGGCTGCGAGGCCAGCAGGCGCTCCAGGATCACCAGGAGGAAGGCGGCGGTCTTGCCGGTACCGGTCTGGGCCTGGCCCGCCACGTCCTGGCCGGTGAGCGCAACGGGCAGGGTGGCGGCCTGGATTGGGGTACAGTGGGAGAATCCGGCATCGGCGAGACCCTCAAGTACACTCAGGTCAAGGTCAAAGTGGTCGAACCGGGTCGCGGTCAGGTGTTTCTCTGTCATTGAAATCCTTCAATTGTTCTCAACGGTCACAGCCCACCCAAGGCAAGGCTTGCAAATTCTTTGCGCTTTGGATCAAATAGCATCTTAACCCTTGGGCATAAAACTGCGCCAATTTGCCCGTCCTGCCCCTGCCCTCGACTCAACCCCGCCGGTAACCGGACGCGCCCGCACTGTCCGACGGGTACCGGCCGGACCTTCAACCCGTGAGTCTTGAGGCCCGGGCGCAACACCAAACGGAGTCCACTGCAGTGAGCGATAACATCGTCCATGTGACCGATGTCAATTTCGAGGATGAGGTGCTGAAATCCACCAAGCCGGTCCTGGTGGACTACTGGGCCGACTGGTGCGGGCCTTGCAAGATGATTGCCCCGGTGCTCGACGAGATTGCCGAGGAGTATGTCGGCCGGCTCAAGGTGGTCAAGCTCAACATCGACGAGAACCCCAAGACCCCGCCGGTCTACGGCATCCGCGGTATACCCACCCTGATGCTGTTCCGCGAGGGCGAGGTGGAGGCGACCAAGATTGGGGCCGTCTCCAAGTCCCAGTTGACGGCCTTTATCAACAGCAATCTCTGACCCCCGGGGCCCCGCGAGCGGGCCGCCGGTTGCGAACCGGCCGCGAACCGGCCGCTCTCCCGGCCCCTTGATCCCCGGGGCGGTGAGACCCGCTCATCAGGATCACCAGTTTCCGTTCGGGCACGCCCACCAGTGGCGCGTGCCCCGTGTCTGCCAAACCCACGCCCCTCCGCGGTGTGCAGCCCCCCCGAGCCGTCTCCCCTTGACGCCGATCCCTCGCGGGACGCCCAGCACCTCCCCTGACCTCTGCCTCAGAAGATCCGAATGAATCTAACCGAACTAAAAAAGACGCCGGTGCCCGAGCTGGTCGAGCTGGCGCAGTCCATGGAGATCGAAGGTGTCGGCCGCTCGCGCAAACAGGACCTGATCTTCGCCATCCTCAAGGCCCAGGCCAAGCGCGGTGAGGATATCTACGGCGACGGGGTCCTGGAGATCCTGACCGACGGCTTCGGTTTCCTGCGCTCCGCGGACGCCTCCTATCTCGCCGGGCCCGACGACATCTATGTCTCCCCGAGCCAGATCCGCCGCTTTGCCCTGCGCACCGGCGACACGATCTCCGGCAAGATTCGCCCGCCCAAGGACGGCGAGCGCTATTTCGCGCTGCTGAAGGTCAACGACATCAACTTCGACCGGCCCGAGAACGCCAAGTCTAAGATCCTGTTCGAGAACTTCACCCCGCTGTTCGCCCAGAAACGGCTGAAGCTGGAGATCGGCAACGGCAGCACCGAGGACCTGACGGCGCGCACCATCGATCTGGTGGCACCCATCGGCAAGGGTCAGCGTGGGCTCATCGTGTCCCCGCCCAAGGCTGGTAAGACCATGATGTTGCAGAACATCGCACAGTCCATCGGGCACAACCACCCGGACTGCTACCTGATCGTGCTGCTGATCGACGAACGCCCGGAGGAGGTCACCGAGATGTCGCGCTCGGTGCGCGGTGAGGTCATCTCCTCCACCTTCGACGAGCCCGCCACCCGCCATGTGCAGGTCGCCGAGATGGTGATCGAGAAGGCCAAGCGCCTGGTGGAGCATAAGCGTGACGTGGTGATCCTGCTCGACTCCATCACGCGCCTCGCCCGCGCCTACAACACCGTGATCCCGCCGTCGGGCAAGATCCTCTCGGGCGGCGTCGACTCCAATGCCTTGCACAAGCCGAAGCGCTTCTTCGGCGCGGCGCGCAACGTCGAAGAGGGCGGCTCTCTCACCATCATCGGCACGGC
>CAILVI010000053.1 GCA_903837595.1 uncultured Thiodictyon sp. | reverse complement strand
GGCCAGACCGCCCGAGCGCAACACCGCCTCCTGCGGGCCGTTCTCGATCGAGACGGCCGGCCGGGCCTGCGGCATGAGCGGGATGTGGGGGCCGCGGTCCACCGGGCCGGAGAAATGCTCGATGCGGACGCGGATCACATCCGCCATGGGTGCACTGATGCGGATGGTGAGAAGCGGGCCGCCCAGCGTGTCGCCGCGATGGCGGATCGGGCGCGTGGGGGCATGGATCACGAGGGTGCCGTCCTGCTCGCTGACCTCATGCGCCTCGGCCGGGTGAAAGGCGGACACGCCCGGCTGCAGCATCCATTGGCCATCGGTAAATTTCATGGCAGAAAAACAGGCGAACGCTAGTTTAGCGCTAAATTACCCGTGGAAGCCAGTCAGTTTTTAGGAATCCTGCCCTCCTTCCACCAAATTGCCCGGTGCACCAGCGGTACGAACAAGGCAGGACGTCGATGCCAAGGGTCGTCATGATTGACGCCAGACCTTCTGCAGAAGTGATCGGTTTGCCCGCTCTCGGGCAATGGGAGTCCGACAACTGACTTCACGACAGCAGGAGGTGGCGGGTGAGTGAATCGACCTTGAAAGGCCCAAGGGGCGCTCTAGGTTTATGGTTAAATCACGCCGCTGAATGGGTGCGGAATCGCACCATGTGCCGGGTGCTGCCAGATCACTCTACCCTAAGTCCTCATGAAAACCCTTCCATCCTTTGGGCGTGTCGCATCGATCGCCGGCCTTCTGTCAGGCCTGATATCGGCTTTCGCCGCCGGTCCATCCCACCAGCCGTATGTCTGGCGGAACGTGAAGATCGGTGGAGGCGGTTTTGTCTCCGGCATCGTATTTCATTCCGCGCAGCGCGATCTGGTCTACGCCCGCACCGACGTCGGCGGGGCCTATCGCTGGAATCAGGTAGGCGGTTTCTGGATTCCACTGAATGACATGCTGGGGAGAGAAAACTCCACACAGCTGGGAGTCCTGAGTCTGGCGGTCGACCCCAACGACGCCCATCTCCTTTACCTCGCCTGCGGCCAGTACACCCAGCCGTGGGAGAAGAACCATGCGGCGCTGCTCTGGTCGGCGGATCAGGGCGCCACCTGGAGCCGCGCGGTCCTGCCCTTCAAACTCGGGGGCAACGAGGACGGCCGCTCCACCGGCGAGCGCCTGCAGGTCGATCCCCACGATGGCGGCATCCTTGTTCTCGGCACGAGCCATGACGGATTGTGGATGAGTACCGGCCATCAGCCCGACACCTGGCATCAGGTCGCCAGCTTTCCAGCTGCCAGTGTCACTTGGGTGCTCTTCGACCAGCACAGCGACCAGCCGGGCAATCCCACCCCCACCCTCTACGTCGGCGCGAACAGCCTGGAGACCGGTCTCTATCGCAGCACGGACGGCGGCAAAACCTGGGCGGCGGTCCCCGGCCAGCCTACCGGGGTCATTCCCCACCATGCCGTCCTCGACGACGCCGGCATGCTCTATCTGACGTATGCCAATCACCTCGGACCAAGCAGTCTGACCGATGGCAGCGTCTGGAAGTTCAATCCCGCTGCCGGCACCTGGACTGACATCACGCCGGTCAAGCCCGCCGGTGATGACAAGTTTGGCTATGCCGGCCTGGCGCTTGATGCCCGGCGCCCCGGCATCCTCATGGTCACCACCCTCGATCGCTGGCACGTTGGCGACGAGATTTTCCGCAGCACGGACGGCGGCGCCACTTGGACGGCCCTGCGCGCCAAAGCCGCTTGGGATCACGCCTCTGCGCCCTATACCGCGCGGTACCAGCCGCATTGGATGGGCGACATCAAGATCGATCCCTTCAACCCGGACCGGGCCATCTTCGTCACGGGATACGGCGTCTGGGCCTGTGACAACGTAACCGCGGCGGATTCAGGCCAGACAACCCGATGGACCTTCCGCGATGACGGCCTGGAGGAAACGGTTCCGTCCGCCTTGATCAGCCCGCCGGCCGGAGCACCGCTGTTGAGCGCGATCTTCGATGTCGACGGTTTCCGGCATGACGACCTGAAGGCTTCTCCTCCCGCCGGCATGTACCAGCCGGCGTTCTTCAGCAGCACCAGCATCGACTTCGCCGAGATGAAGTCCGCACAGGTGGTCCGCACGCACACTGCCGGCACCGCGCGGGGTTCCTGCTCGCTGGACGGTGGAACGACGTGGACCCTGTTTGGCAGCACTCCGTCGCCGGCTATCACCAACGGTCCCGGTGCGATCGCCATCTCCGCCAATGGTGGCAGGCTGCTGTGGCTGCCCAAGGGCTCCCCACCTTTTTATTCGAGCGACAGCGG
>CAILVI010000052.1 GCA_903837595.1 uncultured Thiodictyon sp. | reverse complement strand
CGGTGGCGTTGTCAGCCCGTCGTGCTAGATATAGCACAGCGGGCGGACTCGGTGGACCGACGCCAACGACAGGCGCCGATCCGCAACAACACATTATGAATACTGCACTCCAGTCGGAGCAACTATATGTAGCCAAAGGTCTCCGTGAACGCGGCATTGAGATAGCTGACGGCGCCTGTTTCATGGGCGATGGCGAACGGAACCGGAGAGGCGTCAATGATGGCGCGGGCCTTCGCCTCGCTTGCTTGTAAGGCAGCTTCGACCTGCTTGCGTTCGGTGACGTCCTCATAGATCCCCAACAATCCGAATACGGCGTGGTCGCGGTCCCGGAGTACGACCTTTGACGTACGCAGCCACATCGTCTGTCCGCTCGGCGTCGTCTGCGGTTCATCATAGGACAGCTTGGGGATACCAGACGCCATGACGGACCGGTCATCGGCCCGATACCGTTCGGCCTGCGCCGCCCAGCTTAGCTGACAGTCGTCTTTTCCGATGACATCGTGCGAGTGCGCCATCCCGGCGTCCATCGCAAAAGCCCGATTGCACCCAAGATAGCGCAGGTTGCGGTCCTTCCAGAACACCCGGATCGGTGCGGTATCAATGACTGTCAGGAGCAGGTTTTGCGATTCGCTCATGGCGATTTCGGCCTGCTTGCGCCGGGTGATGTCCACATAGGCGATGACCACCCCATAATCCGGATGGGTTGCGGGCATGGCGCTGACCGAAATCCAGGTGAGGCCCTCCGGCTTGACGATCCCCAACTCCACGTCGCGGACCGTCTGATGCTCCGCCAGTGCCCGCACACTGGCGTATTCTTCAGGCGGCATGGGTGTGCCATCCGGGCGGACAATCGTCCACTCCGGACCATCGTAGGTGCGTTGGAATTGTGCCTCCCGCGAGAGTCCCAGCAGCGTCTCCGAGGCGCGGTTGCAGTCGATGATCTGACCCGCGGGATTGGTGATGGTGAGGCCTACCGGCAGCAGGTCATAGATGCTGCGCAGCTTGGTCTCGGAGGCTTGCAGTGCGGCGGTGCGCGCGGTAACGCGTTCTTCCAGACATGCCCGCTCGGCTTCCAGTGTGCGCTGGATTTCCCGCAAGGCGGTCACATCGTGAAGACTCACCACGACGCCTTGCACTTCCCCGTCCATCCAGAAGGGCTGCTGCGTGATCTCCAAATCACGCGTCTGACCATCGCGGTGCGGACTCTGCAAACTGAATTGCTGAGGCTGTCCGGCCAGGGTCAATTCCAAGTGGGCGGCGACCAAGGCATAGGCGTCCGGCTTCAACATCTCCTCAATCCGACGCCCGACAAAGTCCGCGGGGGGGCGCTGGAATTGCTGCGCGTAGGCGGGGTTGACTATCCCGAATCGCAATTCTCGGTCGATGAAGAGCAGCATCTCGCCGGCGGTCTCGACGACCTGCCGGTACCGGCACAGCTCCAACTCGGCCTGTTTGCGTTGCGTGACCTCCATCACCACCCCGCGCATCCGTAGCGGTTGACCGGTGGCATTGAAGACGAATTCTCCGCGTGCCGCGATCCAGTGCTGGCTGCCATCGCGCCAGATCACCCGGTACTCACAGTCGAGCGGCTCCCGCGCGGCGATACAGCGCGTCAACTCGACGTCGACTCCAGGCAGGTCCTGGGGATGGACCCGGCTGGCAAACGCTGCGTAGGTACCGTCGAACTCGCCGGGCTTAAAATCAAACAGGACTTCGTGCTGGCGCGTCCAGGTGAGCCGGTTGGTCGCTATGTCCCAGTCGAAGATCCCCTGGCGGGCGGCAGCGAGGGCCAGCCGGAGCAGGGCCTCGCTGGCCTGTAAGCGAGCCTCGCTGGCCTGTAACGTCGCAAAGGCGCGTTCCAGCGCCTGTTGCTGCGTCGCCACCTGACGGCGCAGCGCGAGTTTCTCGATCCCCTGGGTCACCGCACGGCGCAGCTCGTCCCCGCGAAACCGGCCTTTGGTCAGGAAGTCGTGGGCGCCGTGCTTCATGCAGTCGACGGCAAGGGCAACCTCGGCGTGGCCGGTGAGGACGATCACCGCATAAGCATCCACTTGGGCGGGGTCCCGCGCGGCGAGGAACTCCACCGCCGTCAGGTCGGGCAGCATATAGTCGAGGAGCAGGCAGTCCGGCGGCTGGGCGGCGATCAGGGCGCGGCCCTGCGCTCCGGTGGCGGCCGTGAGAACCTGGAAGTCCTCCCGTAGGGCACGCTGGAACGCCTCCGTGTCTTCGGGGCTGTCGTCGAGGATGAGAACGGTGGGGCGCGGGTTGGTCATGCCAGTGAGTCTGGGTGAAGAAGGGGTTTTCATCCAGCACCGGCGGCGAATTCCTGGTCAGGACTGCGGGTGCTGCCACGGCGTAAACCAGGCCTGGACGAACGCCTGGATCTGCGCGGCGAAGGTGGCCCGGTCGAACGGTTTGACCAGGTAACCGGCCGCGCCCAGGCGCGTGCAGTCCGCCATGTCGTGGGGATGGGCGGAGCTGGTGAGAATGACGATGGGCACAGGGAGCGCGCCGTGGCGGGTCCAAAGGGCTTCCAGGAGGTCGCGGCCATCGCCATCCGGCAGGTTGAGGTCGAGCAGCACCACGCGGGGACGCGCGCCGGGTGCGAGGGATTCCGCCTCACTGTTCCCCAGCACCGACAGGGCCTCCGCCACCCGCGTGCAGCGCCGGATCGGCCCCGGGAAGCCGGCACGCTGGAGCGCCCAGCCGATCACCGCGAAGTCTTCGTCGGAATCCTCGACCACCAGCAACCCGTCATGAGAGAGTGGCGCCGCCATCGTTCAGGGGCGCGGCGCGAGGGTGAAGTAAAAGGTCGAACCCTGACCGGGCACGGACTCCACCCAGATCGCACCCCCATGGCGTTCAACGGCCTTTTTTGTAATGGTGAGCCCGGCCCCCGTCCCGCCGCCGTACTCATCACGCCCATGCAGGCGGCGGAAGACCTGAAAGATCCGGATGAGATGCTGGGCGTCGATCCCGATCCCGTTGTCGCGCACGAACAGGACCGGCGGATCACGCGTCTGGTCGCTGCCGACGACCACCTGTTTGACCGGCTGGTCATTGTACTTACAGGCGTTGGTGATCAGGTTGCTGAGAATCTCGCCGGCCCGCACCCGGTCACAGGAGAGCAGCGGCAAGCTGCCAAGTCCCTGCACCTGGGCATGGTGGGCCGCGAGAAACGGTTGGAGATCCTCCAGCGTCTGCGCCAGCACCGCGTTGAGGTCGACCGCCTCGCGCACGAGGTCGATCCGTCCGACCCGCGAATACTGGAGCAGGGACTCGATCAGCTCCCCCATTCGCAGGGTGAGCCGCCGGATGGTCTCCAGGCGCTGGCGGCCGGGTTCGGAGAGGCGTGCGCCCTCGTCGTCCTCAAGGAACTCTGCCAGGGTGTGGATCCCCCGTAAGGGCTCCTTGAGGTCATGCGAGGCCGCATAGGCGAAGGTGTCGAGTTCCAGGTTGCTGTCGGCCAGCGCCTGGTTCATCCGTTTGAGCTGCTCGGCGTGGCCGATAAGGAATTCGACGAGCCCCCGGCGGACTTCGGCGGCGTGTTCGATCTCACAGTCCAGCCAGGGGCGCGACTGACCGGCCACGCTTTCTTTCCACAAGGCAAAGGAGGTCCGCGGCAACAGCCGAACGTCCCCTCCCGTTTGATCCACCTCCACCGGCTTGTGCGGATTGCCCGCCCAGTGCACGCTCTGCACGACCTCACGCCGGAACCAGCACACGCCCTCGGGGGCGCCCGGGGCCAGCCGCACGGCCAGCAGGCCACTGGCCTGCGCGCGGAACGCCGCAGCCGGCGGATAGTCCTGCGCGAGGCGGTGGCTGGCAAACTGCAGGGCGTCGTGCGTCGCCAGCCAATCGAGCAAGGCCCGGATTTCGGGCTCACTGGGGGTGTGGCCGAGGCAGCTGAGATGGCCGTCGGCGAACAGGGCCACGCCATCGGCCGCGAGGGCCGTCAAGAGGTTCGGCTGGGTATCGATCAAGGCGGCGTGAAAGGCGTTGGTCGTGAGCAGCGCCGCGAGCAACTGCCGGCGCGTGTCGCTCAGGGCCAGTCGATAGGCCGCGTGCTCCTCGCTGTCCTTCGACCCCATCAGCAGGGAGAGCATGTGGGCGAGAAATTCGACGGCGACCCGGGTCTCATAGGGGACGTAATGGGGCGTCGCGTGGTGCATGCAGGAGATCAGGCCCCACAGCCGCCCGTCCTTGAGCAGGGTGGTCACCAGGGTAGCCTGGACGCCCATGTTGCGGAGGTAGCCGGTGTACATGACCGAGACGCTGCGCGAGAACGCATAGCTCAGATCGACCGGCGCGTCGCTCACCGGATGGTGTTCCGGGACCAAGGGCACGGGGACATAGTCCACATCGGGCAGATGCCGCACCCAGCTCAGGCGGAACAGCCGGCGCGCGGGCTCGGGGATATCGACCGCCGGGTAATGCAGGCCCAGATAGCTCTCGCGTCCCTCACCGACCGCTTCGGCGATCACCTCGCCGCTGCTGTCGGCGTCGAAGCGGTAGGCCATGACCCGATCGAATCCCGTGAGCGCGCGGATCTCCGTGACGGCCAGGTCGAAAAACTGTCGCAGGGAGGGCGCGGACTGAAGCCGCTCGATCGTCGTGTGGACCTCCTGATAGAGGTCCGGCGCATGGGCGCGGGCCGCGGGGTCGCGGCGTTCAAATTCGAGCAGCAACACCCCGTCCGCCCGGTTGCCGAACAGATGGAAGGGGTCAGGCCGCGCGCGCGTCTGCACGCTCATCAGCCACTGCAACCTGATCGCCAACTCCTGGCTGACCAACCGGGCGCGCAGGGCCGCGACGGTTTCATCATCCAGCAATACCCCGAGCGGCTGTCCGAGCAGCGCCGCGGGCGCGAGCCCCAGGTAGCTCTCGCTGTTGGCGCTCACCTGCACAATGCGCAGCGCGGGCTCTTCCACGACCAGCAGCGCGCCATGGGGTTGGATCGCGCCCGTGTACTGGATCGGTTCGCGGTCGCAGTTCGTGAGGTCGACGTCAATTCTCATGCGCACATATTACGCTTGAACGAAGACATTGGAGGGCGACAGTTGTGGCAATTTGGCGTGCCCTGACGAGGGTCTTGCACCTTCGCCGGCCCTCCGGGATGCTCCAGGTCTGCGCCACTCCGTGCGCTCGACGAGACAGGGTAACGATTTTAGCCCAATTCCTTGGCCTGATCGGTCTCGCGCAACCCGTGCGAGAGCCAACTGATAAAGGCTGGATAGCCGCACGCAGCGTGACTGACGGCTTTGATCGCTTGACCGGACTCTCATCAAGCACAGATCGGCGGCCGCTCATGGCCGAAACCGGACCGTTCAAACCGCCCGCCAGCCCGTCTGCTGCGGGACGGCCGGGCCGGCCGGGTCGAGACTGTACTCCAGCCCGACCAGCGTTCCGCCCCGTCATGCGGGCTCTCGGCGCTTCCATGCCTGGCCGTCCCGTGCTGACCGATGTGCTCGGACGGAATCTCACTTAACCGATTCCGGCAGGCAGACAGGTTCGACGGTTGTCGAGCCGGTGTCGGTACATCAGGAAGGCTCAGAAGAACAGCCCCGTCATCGGCGAAGACGCCGACGCGAAGCGCTTGGGCGCCATGCGCCCGGCGAGATAGGCCTCGCGCCCGGCCTCGATCGCCTTGCGCATGGCGCCCGCCATCAGCACCGGGTCGCGCGCGGCGGCGATGGCGGTGTTCATCAGCACCCCGTCGCAGCCCAGTTCCATGGCGATCGCCGCGTCAGAGGCCGTGCCGACCCCCGCATCGACCAGCACCGGGACCCGGGCATTCTCGACGATGGTCAGGATGTTCAGCGGGTTGCGCACACCGAGCCCGGAGCCAATGGGGGCGGCCAGCGGCATGATGGCCACACAGCCCAACTCCTCCAGACGCCGGGCGATGATCGGGTCGTCGTTGGTGTAGACCATCACGTCAAAGCCGTCCTTGACCAGGATCTCCGCCGCCGCGAGCGTCGCGATGACGTCCGGGAACAGGGTCTTCTCGTCGCCCAGGACCTCCAGCTTCACCAGATTGTGGCCGTCCAGCAGTTCGCGCGCCAGGCGGCAGGTGCGCACGGCGGTCTCCGCGTCGTAGCAGCCGGCGGTGTTGGGCAGGATGGTGTAGCGCTCCGGGGGCAGCACATCCAGGATGTTGGGCTCCCCGGGGGTCTGGCCGATGTTGGTGCGACGCACGGCGACGGTGACGATCTCCGCCCCGCTCGCCTCGATGGCGCGGGCAGTCTCGGCCAGGTCCTTGTATTTGCCGGTGCCGACCAAGAGTCGCGAGCTGAACTCCTGACCAGCGATGGTGAAGCGATCGGAATGGGTAGGGGCTTGGGACATGGCGCGACGGCTCCGGACTGTGGGGGAACTGTGGGGGGGTGGCGGACAAAGGCTCTACTTGCGTGCGTTTTCGGACAAAGGAAGTCCCACTCAGCCCCCGCCGACGGCCTGGATGATCTCCACCCGGTCGCCGGGGGCGAGCCGCTGGGAATCGAAGCGGCTGCGCGGCACCAGCTCACCGTTGACCTCCACGGCGATGCGCTTCCCGGCCAGGGCCAGGGTCGCGATGAGTGTGGCCACCAGGGCGCCATCCGCGACCTCGGTGGGTACTGCGTTGACTTCGATCTGCATCATGGTCTCCAGGCGCACGGCGGTTGGTAGCAGGCGATTCTAGCGCAGCCGCCGCCCGGTCTGGGCCGATCCTGCGGGTCCGCGCGGCGGCGGCGCCGTCATCCGGACCGTCAAGGGTTTGGCATGATTGCAAAGGCGCATGGTCCTCGTATACCTTACGCGGCGCCAAATGAAACGGCTCCGATCCCGACACGTCCCGGCCGCGGCGCCGCGCCACCAGGCCGACGGCAAGGGTTCCGGGTCGCCAACACACTCGCCGAGGACACCACCGTGAGCCAATGGTCAGAGGACCTGATCTCCATCGAGCATGCCGCGACCCTGGACGGGCTCTTCTTGCAGCGGGTACGGCGCTCACCGGAGCGCATCGCCTACCGCTTCCATGACCGGGACCGCGGCTGGCAGCAACTGACCTGGCGCGCGATGGGGCAGGCGGTGGCGCGCTGGCGCGCGGCCCTGGCGAGCGAGGCCCTGTCGAGCGGCGACCGGGTCGCCATGCTGCTGCGCAACGGCCCGGAATGGGTGATGTTCGACCTGGCGGCCCTATCGCTGGGCCTGGTCACGGTCCCGCTCTACACCGACGACCGGGCCGACAACGCGGCCTATATCCTCCAGGACGCGGGGGTCAAGGTGCTGCTGGTCCAGGACGCCGGGCGCTGGAAGCGCCTGGCGGAGGTGGTCGGGACGGCCCCCTGGCCGCCGCGGGTGGTGCTCCTGGACGGGGGCGCCGAGGCGCTGCGCCTGGCCGCCGACGACCCGCGGGTGCGGGTGGCGGACGCCTGGCTGCCGGACACGGCCCCAGTGCCGCCCGCACGGGAGGCCGACCCCCGCGGGCTTGCGACCATCATCTATACCTCCGGCACCACCGGACGACCCAAAGGGGTGATGCTCTCCCACCACAACCTGCTGTCCGATGCCCATGCCTCGGTCGTACTCATCGCGGTCTACCAGGAAGACGTATTCCTGTCCTTCCTACCGCTCTCACACGCGCTGGAGCGCACCGGTGGCTATTATCTGCCGATGATGGCGGGGTCCTGCGTGGCCTTCGCGCGCTCCGTGGGCCAACTCGCGGAGGACCTGCAGACCATCCGCCCGACGCTGATGATCGCCGTGCCCCGGGTCTTCGAGCGGGTCTATGCCCGGGTCGCAGACCAGTTGACCACCCGCCCGGCCCCGGTGCGTTGGCTCTTTCGCTTGACCGTCGCGGTGGGCTGGCGCAACTTCCTGCGCAACCAGGGGCGTGGCGGCTGGCACCCACTGCTCTTGCTATGGCCATGGCTAAGCCGCAAGGTGGCGGCGCAGGTGTTGGACAAGTTGGGCGGGCGCATGCGCGCGGCGGTCAGCGGTGGTGCGCCCCTGCCCTATGCGGTCGCGCGCACCTTCCTCAGTCTCGGCCTGCCCCTGTTGCAGGGCTATGGACTGACCGAGACCAGCCCGGTGATCACCGTCAACCCCATCGAGGACAACCTGCCCGACAGCGTGGGCGTACCCATCCGCGGGATGCAGGTGCGCATCGGGGCGAACGACGAATTGTTGGTCAAGGGCCACAGTGTCATGCTGGGCTACTGGAACAACCATGCCGCCACCACGCTGGTCCTGACCCACGATGGCTGGCTGCACACCGGGGACCAGGCGCGCCTCGCCGCCCGGCACGTCTACATCACGGGCCGCCTCAAGGACATCCTGGTTCTGTCCAACGGCGAGAAGGTCCCCCCGGCGGACATGGAGATGGCGATCACCATGGACCCACTGTTCGAGCAGGCCTTGGTGCTCGGCGAGGGGCGTTCCTATCTCAGCAGCCTGCTGGTGCTCAACGGGGACCTCTGGACCGGCCTGGCCCAGGAATTCGGACTCGACCCCGCCGCGCCCGTGAGTCTCGAGGACCCGCACTTGGTCAGGGACATGCTCAAGCGCGTCCGGGTGGCGCTCAGTGACTTCCCCGGCTACGCCAAGGTCCGCCGGGTGACCCTAACCCTGGAGCCCTGGACGATCGAGAACGGGCTCCTGACGCCGACGCTGAAGGTCAAGCGCAGCGAGGTCCTGAAGCGGCATCGCGAGGCGATCGAGCGGATGTATTGCATGGAAACATAATCGCGAAAGGCATCTGACGGGGCGCCGTGTGGCCCGCGCTCACGCCAGCCACGGCGGCCGTCCGGCGTTTTTTTCAGGTTCAGCAAGGTAAAACGGGCCAATTCCGCGCCCCGCGGCACGCACCCACCGTGCGGCCAGCACTCAGGCGGGTTGCCCAGGGCGCGCCAATCTGGTACTAAAGGGCGCTTTTCGCGGCCTGGCCTAAGGATGGGGCTGGCGATAAGGTCGCGACTCATCCCACTGCGAGACTGCGGGAGCACGTTCATGGCCGAGACAACAACCAACCCCGTCAACAACCAAGAGCCCAAGGCGTTCGGCTTCGAACCCTACAACGTCGCCGAGGGCGAGGAGTACATGAGCCCGGCGCAGGAGGAGCACTTCCGGCAGATCCTGCTGGCCTGGAAGCGGTCCTTGATGGAGGAGGTGGACCGCACCGTTCACCACATGCAGGACGAGGCGACCAACTTCCCGGACCCGAACGACCGCGCCACCCAGGAGTCTGAATTCAGCCTGGAACTGCGCACCCGCGACCGGGAGCGTAAGTTGATCAAGAAGATCGATGAGGGCATGACCCGCCTCACCGAGCACGAGTATGGGTTCTGCGAGGCCTGTGGGGTGGAGATCGGCGTGCGCCGCCTGGAGGCGCGCCCCACCGCCACGCTCTGTATCGACTGCAAGACGCTCGACGAAATCCGCGAGAAGCAGCGCGGCTGAGCCCCCCGCCCGGCGATGACCTACCGGGGACGCTTTGCCCCGTCACCGACCGGCGCGCTGCACTTCGGGTCACTGATCGCCGCGGTGGCGAGTTTTGCCGATGCCCGCGCCCACGGCGGCACGTGGATCGTGCGCATCGAGGACCTGGATCGCCCCCGCGAGGTGCCGGGGGCGGCCGACGCCATCCTGTGCACCCTGCGGGCGTTGGGTCTGTACTGGGACGAAGAACCACTGTTCCAGAGCCGACGCACGCAGGCCTATGCCCAGGCCCTGCAACAACTCACCGTCCGGGGACTCACCTACCCCTGCGCCTGTTCGCGAGCCGAAATTGCCCGCGACGGCCGGCACGGACCGGCCGGCCCCATCTATGCCGGCACCTGCCGCCCGGGACTCCCGCCCGGCCGCCCACCCCGCTCGCTACGTCTGCGCACCCCACCCACAGCGGTGCGCGTGCACGACCGCATCCAGGGCGAGCAGCGCCAGGACGTCGCCCAGGACTTCGGGGACTGCATCCTGCGGCGCGCCGACGGCCTCCACGCCTACCAACTGGCGGTCGTCGTCGACGATGCCTGGCAAGGCATCAGCCATGTGGTCCGGGGCGCCGACCTGCTCGACTCCACCCCCTGCCAGTGCCTGCTGCAACAGTCCCTGGGACTGGCTACCCCGAGCTACGCCCATGTCCCGCTCGCGGTCGATGCCACAGGGCACAAACTGAGCAAGTCGCAGGCCGCCGCCCCGGTGGACCCGGCCGCTCCCTGGCCCGCCCTGCTGCGCGCCTGGGGTTGGCTAGGTCAGGCGGCGGCCCCAGCCGAGTCCCGGACCTCGCTGGCCGGTTTCTGGGAGTACGCAGCTCGCGCCTGGCGGATCGAACGCGTACCCCGGGTTGTACGCGCTTGCGTCGATCCCAACCCCCAAGCGAGTATCCTGTTGTGACCAGCTGCATCGATTCGCCTAACCCCGCGAGATCACGGCGCGGTCACCCCACGAGGCTAGCCTGGCACCCGCTATCCTGCGACCACCTTCAGCGCGAAAAAATCGACCATTGGAGAATCCGTCCATGACCGCCCAAACGCCCGGCTCGACGACACTCGCCCCTTTGTCCCCAGACCTTCTGCGCAAGATGGACGCCTACTGGCGCGCCTGCAATTACCTCGCCGCCGGCATGATCTATCTACGCGGCAACCCGCTGTTGCGCGAGCCACTGAAAGAGGAGCACATCAAGGAGCGGCTCCTGGGCCACTGGGGCGCCAGCCCCGGCCTGTCCTTCATGTATGTTCACGTCAACCGCATCATTCGCGAGCAGCAGCAGGAGGCCATCTTCCTGGCCGGCCCCGGCCACGGCGCCCCGGGCGTGCTGGCGCCGGTCTACCTGGAGGGGACCTACTCCGAGGTCTATCCGAACAAGAGCGAGGATGAGGAAGGCCTGCACGCCTTTTTCAAGCAGTTCTCCTTTCCCGGCGGCATCGGCTCGCACTGCACCCCGGAGACCCCCGGCTCCATCCACGAAGGGGGCGAACTGGGCTATTCCATCTCCCACGCCTTCGGCGCGGCCTTCGACAATCCCAACCTGCTGGTGGTGGTGGCGGTGGGCGACGGCGAGTCGGAGACCGGCCCGCTGGCTACCTCCTGGCACTCCAGCAAGTTCTTAAATCCCATCCGCGATGGGGCCGTGCTGCCGATCCTGCATTTGAACGGCTACAAGATCAATAACCCGACCCTACTGGCGCGTATCCCTCGCGATGAACTCGCGAGCCTGATGCGCGGCTATGGCTGGACCCCCCATTTCGTGGAGGGTGACGACCCCATGGTGATGCACCAGCTGATGGCGTCCACGCTGGATACCTGTACGGGCGAAATCCGGGACATCCAGCAGGCCGCGCGCGCCAGCGGCACGCCGACCCGCGCCCACTGGCCCATGATCGTACTACGCTCGCCCAAGGGCTGGACCGGCCCCAAGGAGGTCGACGGTCACAAGGTCGAAGGCTTCTGGCGCGCACACCAGGTCCCTCTGGCCGGCCTGCGCAACAATCCGGCGCATCTGAAGCAGCTCGAAGACTGGCTGCGCAGCTACCAGCCAGAGGAGCTGTTCGACGCCGAAGGCCGGCTGATCCCCGAACTCAAGGAACTCGCCCCCACCGGCACTCTGCGTATGAGCGCCAGCCCCCATGCCAACGGCGGTGTCCTGCGCCGCGCGCTGCGGATGCCCAACTTCCGTGAGTATGCGGCCGACGTGGGCACGCCGGGAACCACCCGCGCCATGAACACCAAGCCATTGGGCGCGCTGCTGCGCGACATCATGGCCGAGAACATGCGTAACTTCCGCGTCTTCGGACCCGATGAGAACTCATCCAACAAGCTCGATGCGATCTATGCGGTCAGCAAGAAACTCTGGCTGTGCGATTACAAGCCTGAGGACGCCGACGGCGGTGAGCTCGCACCGGATGGGCGCGTGTTGGAAATGCTCTCCGAGCACACCCTGGAGGGCTGGTACGAGGGCTATGTACTCAGCGGCCGGCACGGCTTTTTCGCCACCTACGAGGCCTTCGTCCACGTCATCGACAGCATGTACAACCAGCACGCCAAGTGGCTGGACATCGCCAATGATATCCCGTGGCGGGCCCCCGTCTCCTCGCTCAACCTGCTGATCACCTCCACCGTCTGGCGTCAGGACCACAACGGCTTCACCCATCAGGACCCGGGGTTCCTGGACGTGGTGGTGAACAAGAGCCCGGAGGTCACCCGCATCTATCTGCCCCCGGATGTGAATTGCCTGCTGTCCACGGCCGACCATTGCCTGCGCAGCATGAACAACATCAACGTCATCGTCTGCGACAAGCAGGACCACCTGCAATATCTCAGCATGGACGAGGCCATCAAGCACTGCACCAAGGGCCTCGGCATCTGGGATTGGGCGAGCAACGACCAGGGCGTAGAGCCAGACGTCGTCATGGTGGGCTGTGGCGACATCCCGACCAAGGAGGCCCTGGCCGCCACGGCAATGCTGCGCGAGGCCTTTGCCGACATCAAGATCCGCTTCGTCAACGTAGTCGACCTGTTCCGGATGCAGCCGAGCGGGGAGCACCCGCACGGTCTGTCGGACGCGGACTTCGACTCGCTCTTCACCAAAGACAAGCCGATTATCTTCAACTTCCACGGCTATCCCTGGCTGATCCACCGCCTGGCCTACCGCCGCACCAATCACGCCAACCTGCATGTGCGCGGCTACAAGGAAAAGGGCAACATCAACACGCCGCTGGAACTGGCGATCAGCAACGAGATCGACCGCTTCAGCCTGGCCATTGATGTCATCAACCGGGTACCGCGCCTGCAGGCGACCGGCGCCCATGTGAAGCAGCGGATGCGTGACCTGCAGATCGAGGCGCGCGCCTATGCCTTCGAGAACGGCATCGACAAGCCGGAGTTCGAGCAATGGACCTGGCCGCTGTAAGAGCGCAAAGAACGCGATGGCATAACCCAGCCAGGAATGGTTGGTCCTAGCACCAGGTTCCACGCTAGCTTGCCGACCGACCCCAACGGGGTCGAACATACCAGCCCAGCGCAACGCCCTGGGTATGAGGTAGATAAGCGAGCCTAGCCCTGAAAGGGCGTGACATACGGAACTACGCCATTATGTCACGCCCTTTCAGGGCTAGACCGATAACACAATGCTCTCCCAGGGCGTTGCCCTGGGCTGGTATGTCCCGCCCCTTCGGGGCCTAGGTGGGTCACAAGAAAAGGCGGAACGCCCTACTAGGTTAGCTGAGGAACGACGCTAATCACCACGCATAACAGACACCAAGAGATGCCCTATGCCCCCCCAGAAGACGCCCGAGACCCAGAACGGAGCGGCAACTCCGCCCCACGAGCACACCCGCACCGGCATGTCGAAGGACGCACTGAAACGGGCCTTCATCGACAACCTGTTCTATGTGCAAGGCCGCTTCCGCGAGGTCGCCAGCCCCAACGATAACTATATGGCCACCGCCTATACGGTACGTGACCGCCTGCTGGGACGCTGGATCAAGTGTGCCGAGACCTACCGCGATACCCAGGCACGCACCGTTTGCTACCTGTCCGCCGAGTTTCTGCTCGGACCCCACCTGCTGAACAATCTGGTCAATTTGGGGATCAATGAGGTCGCCACCGAGGCCGGGCACGAACTCGGGCTGGATCTGCGCGAAATCCTGGAGACCGAGGAGGAGCCGGGCCTGGGCAACGGCGGCCTGGGGCGGCTCGCCGCCTGTTATATGGATTCATTGAGTACGGTGCAGATCCCCGCCATCGGCTACGGCATCCGCTATGAATTCGGCATCTTCGACCAGGTGATCGAGGACGGCTGGCAGGTCGAGAAAAGCGACACCTGGCTCAAGAACGGCAACCCCTGGGAACTGCCCCGCTACAAACTGCGCTTCCCGGTCAAGTTCGGCGGGCGCACAGAGCAATACCACGACGAGCACGAGGCATTGCGGGTGCGTTGGATCGCCGATATGGAGGTCAACGGGGTCGCCTATGACACCCCCATCCTGGGTTACGGGGTCGGCAATGTCAGCCTGCTGCGGCTATGGAAGTCCGAGGCCCCCGAGTCATTCGACTTCCAGTCATTCAATACCGGCGACTATTACGGCGCAGTCCACGCCAAGATGGAGGCTGAGACCATCTCCAAGGTCCTCTATCCCAATGACGAACCCGAGGCCGGCAAGGAACTGCGCCTGAAGCAGCAATATTTCTTCGTCTCCTGCTCGCTCCAGGACATGATCCGGCTGCATCTCAACACGGTCGGCCGGCTCGATACCTTTGCCGACAAGTTCGTCGCCCAACTCAACGACACCCACCCGGCCATCGCGGTGGCCGAATTGCTGCGGCTATTGATGGACGAACACGGCATGGGCTGGGACCAGGCCTGGACCATCACCCACCAGACCTTCTGCTATACCAACCACACCCTGCTGCCCGAGGCACTGGAGACCTGGTCGGTGCGGCTCTTCGAGAAGGTGCTGCCGCGCCACCTGGAGATCATCTACGAGATCAATCGCCGCTTCCTGGACGAGGTGCGGGTGCGCTTCCTCAATGATGAGGGCCGGGTCGCGCGGATGTCGTTGATCGGTGAAGAGGGTGGCCGGCGGATACGGATGGCCAACCTGGCAGTGGTGGGGTCCAGCGCGGTCAACGGCGTGGCCGCACTGCACTCCGAGCTGGTCAAGACCACGGTACTGAAGGACTTCTATGAGCTGTGGCCGGAGCGCTTCCACAATGTCACCAACGGGGTGACCCCGCGCCGCTTCATCGCCGTATGCAACCCGCGCCTCACGACCCTGATCACCGAGACCTGCGGGGACGACCTCTGGTTGCGCGACCTGGACCGCCTGCGCGCCCTGGAGGCCCATGCGGACGACACCGTGCTCCAGGCACAATGGCGCGCAGTGAAGACCGCCGCCAAGCACAGCCTGGCCCTGTGGCTGGAGCACAACGCCTGGGTCAAGGTCGATCCGCACAGCCTGTTCGACGTCCAGGCCAAGCGTCTGCACGAATACAAGCGCCAGCACCTGAACCTGCTGCATATCGTCAGCCTCTACCAGCACATCAAGCAGGACCCCAACCACAGCATCGTCCCGCGCACCTTCATTTTCGGCGCCAAGGCCGCCCCCGGCTATTACATGGCCAAGCTGATCATCAAGCTGATCAACGCGGTCGGTGAGGTGATCAATCACGACCCCCAGATCAACGGCACGCTGCGTGTCGCCTTCATGCCTAACTTCAATGTCCAGAACGGCCAGCGGCTCTATCCCGCCGCCGACCTCTCGGAACAGATCTCGCTCGCCGGCAAGGAGGCATCCGGCACCGGGAATATGAAGTTCTCGATGAACGGTGCCTTGACGATTGGCACCCTGGACGGGGCCAACGTGGAGATCCGCGAGGAGGTCGGGGCGGAGAACTTCTTCCTGTTCGGCATGACCGCGGACGAGGTCAGCCGGCGCCAGGCAGAGGGCTATCGGCCCTGGGACATCTACCGGGACGATCACGAACTCAAATCTGCCATTGATCTCATCAACTCCGGGCTCTTCTCCCACGGCGACCCCACCCTATTCCGCCCACTGACCGATAACCTGATCAACCAGGACCCCTTCATGGTGCTGGCGGACTTCCGCGCCTATGTCGAATGCCAGGAGCGGGTCAGCCAGGCCTGGGCGGACCGGGCGCAGTGGGACCGCATGTCTATTCTCAACGTCGCGCGGATGGGGAAGTTCTCCTCTGATCGGGCCATTCGGGAGTATGCGGAAAAGATTTGGCATGTCGAGCCGCTGCCGGTGGCCCTTTAGCCGATCGGTTATGATCAAGACCCTGGCCGAACTACTCCTGTTCCTCGGGCTGCTGGCCGGCGGGCTCTATCTGCTGCAGCCGTGGATGGTCTTTATGCCCAGCCGGGAGATCGCGCAGACCCCCGGCGATTGGGGCCTGGCCTACGAGGAGCTGTGGCTGCGGGCCAGAGACGGGGTGCGGTTGCACGCCTGGTATCTGCCACAGCCAGGCGCCCACCAGGTGCTGCTGTTCTTCCATGGCAACGCCGGCAACATCTCGCATCGGCGCAGCTCGCTGGAAATCTTCCACCGGCGCGGGCTCGCGGTGCTGATCCTCGATTACCGGGGATACGGACGCAGCGATGGCCGTCCCAGTGAAGCGGGTCTCTACCGGGATGCCACGGCCGCCTGGGACTATCTGGTCGGGACCCGCGGTATCGCGCCGGGCGCCATCGTGATTTTCGGACGCTCACTGGGCGGGGCAGTGGCCGCCCGCCTGGCGGCCGAGGTCCAGCCCGCCGGGCTCATCCTGGAATCGACCTTCAGCTCGGTGCCGGACCTGGCCGGAGCACTCTATCCGGTCCTCTCGCACATCACGATGCTGCGCTATCGCTTCGATACGGTCTCAGCACTCTCCGCCGTGCGCTGCCCGGTGCTCGTCCTGCACAGCCGGGAAGACGACATCATCCCCTATGCCCTGGGCCAGCGAGTCTACGAGGCGGCCCACCCCCCAAAGGCGTTCCAGGACCTCATCGGGGATCACAACGGGGGCTTCCTGCTCAGCCCGGGCTATGAGCAGGGATTGGCGCAGTTCCTTGCGCATACGAATGGCACAGCTTTCCCCTCGTACCTAAGCGCCGAGCCTGCGACCGTATTCCCGTAGGATGGGTTGAGCGCAGCGAAACCCATCGTTCGCACTGCCGGCCAACAGTCTCTGCCGCCTGATCCCCCAATCCGCGATAAGATCCCCGGACCAACACAGGACCGGAGGTCTTCCATGGCATTCACCCAGGGCCATGCCCTGCTGATCGGCGTCGGCAGCTACCAGCACGAACCGCAGCTCAATGTGCCGATCACCGCCGCCGACGCCCAGCGCCTGGCTGGTGTCCTGCGCGATCCGGTGTTCTGCAGTTATCCGGCTGATCAGGTCACGGTGCTGCATGACGCCACCGCCAGCCGCGCCGGGATCCTCGCCGCACTCGACGCACTCGGTGAGCGGGCCGGCGCGGCCGACACCGTTTTTCTGTATTTCTGCGGCCATGGCGCCTATGGCGAGGACGGCGACTATTATCTCACCGCGCACGACACCGGCCTGAACAGCGGCCGGGTCGTGAGCGGCAGTGGCTTGCGCCAGGGTGAGCTCATCGGGCGATTGCGCGCCATCAAGGCCAAGCGGTTGCTGCTGGTGGTCAACGCCTGCCACGCGGGCGAACTGGCGCCGACCCTCCGCCCCGCAGCAGCGCCCGGCATCCCATTGCCGGCCCAGACCGCCGCCGCCTTACTCGCGAGCGGTGAGGGGCGGATCATCATCACCGCCTGCCGCGAGGGCCAGGTGTCCTATATCGGCCGCGGCGCACTGACGCTCTTTACACAAGCCCTGGTGGACGGCCTACAGGGCCGCGGGACCATCAGCCGCCGCGGCTTCGTCAGTGCCTTCGACCTCTATACACATCTCTATTTCAAGATCGAGGAGACCGTGCGCCGGGACTACGGGGCCGCGCAGGAACCGGAGTTGACGGTACTCAAGGGCGTCGGCCCCTTCGCCGTGGCGCTCTGTCAGGGCGCCACTGTGCTAGGCGACTTCGACGGCACCGCCCAGCCGCCGGACGGCTTGGCCGTACGCCAGGTCAATCCCGCCTATGCACGGGCGATGATCGCGCAACATTCAGAGGGTCCCGGCACGACGACAATCGGCCCCGCAGCGGTACTCGTCCGCGGCAACAACACCGGCACTATCAACACCGGAATCCAGATCGACACAGGCGGCGGCGCCTATGTGGACGGTAACGTCACTACCGGCGGGGACTTTGTCGGTCGCGACAAGATCACGAAGAACGGCGGATAGCTTCGTCGTCTTCTCGTGCCCAGGCTCCGCTCTCATCCTTATACACATGTCCTCACCATATCTTCGCGGGCCTGGAGTGCGATGGTGAACTCATGTACGCGCTGCAACCCGATCCAGACCGTCTTGGGGCCGGGATGACCGTCATTCTTG
>CAILVI010000051.1 GCA_903837595.1 uncultured Thiodictyon sp. | reverse complement strand
GCCCTGAAGGTCCCCGGAGGTACGCAGGTTCAGGATCGGCATCAGGCTCGCGACCTTCTTGGAAAAATGGACCTGCTCGTGTTCGTAGAGACCGAGCAGGCCTTCCAGCACGGTCGAGGAGTGGTCGCTACTCACCCGCTCGCGGTAATAGCGCACCAGCGCCTTGACCCGGGCGGTGGCGTCGCGGGCGCGGGCCAGAAGGGTTGCCGCTTCCGTCTCCCAATCGGGCCGGCACGCGGCAAAGTGCCGCCGCAACGCCCGCTCGACCAGGGCCTCCGCGCCGCCTTCCAGGTAATGGCGCAGACTGACCAGGCTCGGTCGCTCATCGACCGCGATCAGCCCCTGCACCACGTTGCTCAGGGCCATCTGCCCGAAGCTCTTGAACGGATCGTTGCCGGTTTCCGATGGGATCAGGGCCGCCACCCGGCTCGCCAGCTCGGAGGGCCGATTGAAGCTGTGCAGCGGGTCGATGCGCACCGACTGGGCGGGAAAGGCCGGATGAAAATGGACGAACCGCTTGGGGGTGCCGGCCAGGGCGCACGCCCGTTGCGCCGTGTCGCGCAGGTCGCGGTCGCCCTTGGGGTCGATGATCAGGACCGCCTCGCCACGCAGCACGGCTTGGGTGACCAGCAGGTCGAAGGTGCGGGTCTTGCCGGCGCCCGTGACCCCGACGATGAGCATGTGTCCGTCGGTATGCGACAGCGGGATGCGCAGGTCCCCATCGCGTCCCCCCAGGCCGTGCAGCCAGGTGGCGCCCATGCGCCGCGGATCGCGCGGGGCGAATTGCTCCGGTCCCGCGCGCATGAGGTCCAACGCAAGCTGCGTATGCACCGGGAGCCAATCGAAGCCCCAGCCCAGCCACAGGTCACCCGACCAGGACGGCAGGCGGGCCGCAAAGTCCTCTGGGGCGATGCATCCGAGGTGGTGTCCGCGCAGCCATTCATGAAGGCTGGCGATCCGCACGGCACCCCGGACCCAGGTCAGCGCCATGGCGAGCGAAAGCCAGGCGAGCCAGTGAAAGGCCCCCGTCGGTAGACCCCACAGACCCGCAGTGACGGCAGCGAGCACGGCCACGACGACCCACAGGATGAGCGCCCGGCGCTCAAAATTGGGGCGCCAGGGGTCGGCATAGGCCGCGGTCATTCGGCAGTGACCTGCGCGCCCCCATCACTCGTCATCTCACACCCCGGCCGATGGGCCAGCGCCCGACGCAGTGAGATGTCTTTCAGTCCAGCCGCCTGCGCCGCCACGCCGATGTCCGCGGGCGTCAGCAGGATCAGGCGGCACGTCGCGGCCGCGCCGGCCGCCGCATGAGCCGCCCGCACCCGGGCCAGCAAGGCATCCGCCACGAGACTCGGCCGCGCCCTGGCGGTCGCATCGGAACGGGGTGACGAGGATGCCGCAGCGACTGCGGCGATGGGGTCTGGGCTGGCCACTGACGGCAGCGTTGGTGGCGCCGCACCGGCAGGCATGGTGGCCGCCAGTGCCCCGGGCGTGCAGCGTTCCAGGGCTCCATCGGGTAACAAGGCCGCGAAATATCCGCTGGCCTCGACTTTAAGGGCGACCCCACGAACACCGTCGATCACCCGCACCCGCAGGTAGGGCTTCAAAATATCGACCGCGACCAGATCGTCGTCCCACAGGGTGGCGATCTGAACCTCCAAGGTCGGGCCGAACCCCTCCAGACCATCCGGCACGCGAATCCACAGCTGATCGCCGGGTTGGTCAGGAAGGTACAGCACCGCCGCGGGTTGGCGCTCGCCAGTCCGGATCGCTGCGGCCAGGGCCAGCAGCAGGCGGGCCCCAACACCAGGGCGCCGCGCCTGGAACCACGCTTCGGCCACCGTGCGGGGATCGGCCGGCGCCGGGGTGGACAGGACCGGGGTGGATGGGGGCGCCGCATTGGTCGTCGCCGGCCGTTGCTGTCGCAAACGCTCGGCTGCCTGCCCGATGGGGGATGGCGCCCGTCCGGTGCCGACCGGCGTCGCGGGAACCACTTGGGGCCGTACCCGGTCGGCAGCGGACGGTGGTGGGGATTCCGGGACGGCGACAGGCGGGCGGGTGTCAGTCACGTCCAGATCGTCCACGCCCTCCTCGTCGTCATCCTCCCACTCCAGGCCCAGGCGCGCGGCTTCATCCCGGCGTTCGGCGTCGTCGGCACCCAGTGTGCTGGGACGAGACACCGCCTTGGGCGCGCCGACAGGGTGCCCCAGGGCTTGGCCCGGGACCACGGCGTCTCCGGCCAAGCCAACCGGGGCCGGCGCCCGCCCGGAGAGCACATGATGCGGCGATGTCAGGCGCAGCAGGGTCAGCGTGACCGGCTTGCCATCGCGCACCAGGGGGGCCGGGGCCAGACGCCAGTAACGGCGCACGCCATCGCCCTCGCTCGGGGGGAGCGCATAGTCGCGCTCGATCAGCAGGTCCGCGAGGGTATCAGGGTGCCGCGGGATACCCGGAACACGATCGGCCGCGAGCAGTTGGACGACTTCATCGCCCCCCTGGGGCCAGACCACATACAGGCTGTCACCCAGCATCCAGAGGCGCGAACCCGGGGTGTTGATCCCCCAGGTACCGGCACGCACCAGCCGGGCCATCGCGTCCAGCAGGTAGCGCTCGATCGGCACCCCGAGCGAGGTCGCTTGGGGGTCGATGCGGTTGCTCTTCAGGTCCCGCTCGACCGAGGCCCGGTCGGCGTTGCTCACCAGTTGGGTCAGGGTCGCCTGTTCATTCGCCCCGGCCACCGCGTCGATCATCGCATTGCCGATCTCGGGGTCCGCCGCGAACAGCATCGCGAACACATCCCGCCCCAGCACCCGCTCGACAGCGAACATCCCCACCG
This sequence comes from uncultured Thiodictyon sp., assembly GCA_903837595.1. Classification (GTDB taxonomy): domain Bacteria; phylum Pseudomonadota; class Gammaproteobacteria; order Chromatiales; family Chromatiaceae; genus Thiodictyon. Next base: position 2,437 of record CAILVI010000051.1, on the reverse strand, counting down.
ACTGATGGCGGTTATGGCGCCGCTCGCGCCAGTGCAGGAAGTAGCTTTCAAGCCCGTGCCGGGCGGCCCACTCCGCGATGGTCTCATGCATCGGCGACCAGGCCACGGTGCCGTCGCGGTTGGTCACCGACAGGTCTGAGATGGGCTTGCCGATGTCGTGGCACAGACCCGCCAGCGCCGCCGCCAGACGCCACAAGGGCTCATGCACACGCCGCACGGCCGGCTCCCGATCCATCGCGAACACCTTCCCGGCACTCGCCTGACCCGCCCAGAAGGCGACCTCCAGGCTGTGATGCAGCAACCCGCCGGCGCCGCGGTGATGGTGCGCCTCGGAGGCCGGCAGGAGGTGGACGAAAGCGGCGAAGCGGTCGACGACCGGGCGCACCTGCGTCTGGAAGAAGTCGGGCGTACAGCCAATCCCATAGCGCAGCTTGTCCACCAGTTCGGCTTGGGTCGTCAGCAAGTGCGCCGAGGCCACCACCGGGATGCCCTGCAAAAACGGCGGATAACGCGGGATGTCCGGGGGCGCGATCAGCGGTGCCACGGCCACCGGGGCGGCGGGCACAGTTCGGACAGGGCGGCGGTGCAAAAAGTCGAAGATGCTCATGGCGCCCATAATGCCCATGCGTCCACGGCGGGCGTGAGCCCCGAAGGTTCGGTTTTTTGGCGGGTTTGCGGGAAGCCCCAGTCCTGGAAGATGCGCCGTCACCTAGCCGATCCAGTCATCTCCCACCTCCCGCAGCCCTTGCACTACCGCCCGCTCGGTCCGCACGGCCAACCGCAGTTGGGTGCGCACGTGCGCAATCTGGCGCACCGCGCGCCGAATCGTCGCGAACCGCGCCTCCGCCGCGGCGACAATCGGGCGCTGCCAGTTGCGCAGGTGGCCTTGGAAGGCCCTCATCGGATACCGATCGCCTTCACCGCGCGGCAGGTATTTCGTGAAACAGGTGCGCGTCCCCCCGTGATTGGCGTACCGGTAGGTGCACCATTCGAGGGTGAAGCTCCCCGGCGTGGCCGGGGGGCTCGGTTGCTCACGCACCCGCAGGGTGACCCGCCCCCACTCGCTGCGGGAACGGCCTTTGCCCGCCGCCTGCAACTGCGTCTCAAACAGCACTTGCATGGCCTGCGCCTCCTCGCGTAACGCCTCCAGGTGCCGCTTGACCCAACGGTCCACCGTATCGGCAACACACTGGTCATCGGCGTCCAGTAGCCCCTCAATGTCTTGCGTTCCTGGCGTTCCCAGGTCCGTCACCGCACCGCTGTGACTGGCCATTTTTCCACCCCCGTGTTATCACCATCTTATCTTTACGAAACGGACCCCCTGAAGAACCCGGGAGCCCCTGTTTGGTCCCATTGGCGCAGGACCGGCAGGCGGCGCACTAGCTTATCTCATAGACCGCACCCCGCAGCCCGTTCTCACTGACGTATTTTCTTTCTGCGGCAGGGTGTTAAGACATCCGCATCGCAGGCGCATTATCACTTAGCCCAGCAACCCATCGCTGTTTTCTCTTACACCGGGGCCGCGCCCAGAATCTGCCAGGTGGCGCAACGCCGTCAGCTTGCGCTTCGGCGTTTAAGCTTAAGGACTTTCTCGACCCACGTTATCACTTAAACACTCCCCGTTTATTTTCATAGGTTTAACAACGATTGATACGTGCTCTGTTTGCACTTAACCCATTGTCACAGAGCCCTTTTCACTTACAGAAAAAATGACCGGTGCGGGCGTTTTTCGCCACGTTGTTTTCACTGACGCAGGGCGGCCACGCCGCTTTTCACTTAACGCTTTCACGATTAACCTCAGTGACTTGCCGCCTCGTCGAGGGGGCCTTGTTGTGATTTAAGTGGCGCCATGAGGTCGCTTGTCACTGACGGATAAAGTCTAACCCAATGCCACGACCGGCTCAACGTCCACGATGGCCTCTGGCGGCTTTTCGCATTCCCCCAATAACCGCCATCACGCATCAGGTCCGATCCCTGAGACACGCTATTGCACGTTCTCGACGCGCACTCTACTTCTTGGTTCACGCTGATCGCCGTATCGCCGTTTTCCGGCCCCGCTCGGTGACCTTTCATCCCGGCGTCGACTGCTTCTCTACTGCGCTCCAGCCCCACTACTCACCGGCCTTCCCGCATTCCCCCCATAAAACCGAACTTTCGGCCCTCACGCACCAGGTCCGATCCGTGGGACGCTCTACTGCACGTTCTCGACGCGCTCTCTACTTCCAGGTTCGTGCTTCCCGCCAAACCGTCATTTCCCGGCTCTGGCCGATGGCCTGGCATCCCCGTGTCGACGTCCTCTCTACCTTTGGAGCCCCTATGCCCGCCGCCGCGCTCGATATCGGTTACTCGAACCTCAAGGTGGCGAGCGGTCGCCCCGGCGGCCCTCCCCGCGTGGTCATCCGGCCCGCCGGGGCCGCGCCCGCCGATCGCTTGGGGG
>CAILVI010000050.1 GCA_903837595.1 uncultured Thiodictyon sp. | reverse complement strand
TCCAGGCGGCTCGCCAGGTCGCCCTTGGCCACCCGCGCGACCCCGTCGTGGAGGCGGTCGAGCGGCCTCATCAGCAGGTCCGTGACGCGGTTGATGATGAGCACCGTGACGAGCAGGAGAAGCCCCATGAGGACGAGGAGCTTGCGGCTCAAGGCCGCGATGGCCTGGCGCGTCTTCTCCATGGAGAGGCCGACACGGAAGGTTCCCCAATGGCGGCCCTTCACGAAGACCGGGGCCGAGATGTCCCAGGTCGTTTCCCCGGTGTCGCGGCGGTAGACCTGCCGGAGGAACTGCTTCTGGGCGTTGCGGCATGCGGCCATGGCCACCGGGTCGGTGTAGATGCGCTTGGCGCGGTTGTGGCCCCGGTCGCGGCGGAAATCCCCGGTCAGTGGTGCGCAATACACCGAGTTATGGGTTGGCACGTAGCCGTTGACGTCGAGCAGCACCGCATAGACGATCTGGGGGTCCTTGAGGAATTGGTCCTGGATGTTGATGATCTGGTTGTCCAGATAGGAGTCCAAGGTCGAGGCATAATGGTATTTCCGGACCGACTCCAGGTCTTCCGGAGACGTACCCCGGTAGCCGTCCATGATGCGCTTGGGCAGTCGGATGGGCGTCAGGGTGCTGTCGAAAACCTCGTCAACCGAGAAGAGTCCGTTGTCGATGATATGGTCGAGCGTCCCGCTCATGATCGTCGCGCCGGTCTGGGCCGAAGCGATCCCCTTTTCCAGGATGACCGCGTTGGCCTGCCGGGTGAGGTCCCGCACGAGGTACCAGGTGAATACCCCCGTGACCGCGGCCATGACCGCGATCAAAGCCAGGGAGACCTTGGTCGAGAGTTTCTTGAGAATTTTCAGGACTTGCGCGCGTAGCCCACCCGCAGGGCGCCCCAATAGCGGCCCTTGACGGTTACGGGCACGGAGAGGTCCGCGACGATTTCGCCGGTGTCTCGGCGATAAAGCTGGATGAGCGCGCCTTGGGTGTGCTTCACCGCGAAGAACCCGGTGATGTCGTTGAAGATGCGTTTGGTGCGCCGGCGCTTGAGGTCCAGCTGCGGATCGCCGGTGGCGGGCTGTGCATACTTCGAGTTATGGGAAGGGACGTAGCCGTTGGCGTCGACCAAGGCGACAAAGAGGAGGTCCTTGTCGCGGCTGAGGTAGCGGTCCTCGATCGGGGTGATGAACTTGTCGGTGTAGTCATCATAGAAGGTCGTGAAGGTCGCCGGGGTCGTCACCGGGAGGACGGGGAAGTAGAGGGCGCTGAAGAACTCTTCCTCGGACTTGATCCCCCTGTCGATGGCCCGCTCCAAGATTGCGGAGCACTCCTTAGCCGCGGCCTCGGCCAGCTCGAGCATCCTCCGGTCTTGCGCGCTCATCTCCTCCGGCCGGATCGCCCTGCGGACCCCGCCGAGGGTGGTCGACTCTTTGGAGGGTGTGACTGATTTCCCCTGGACGGCGGCTGCCGTCGGCGCTGCGCAGAGGCAAGCGGCGGTCAAGACGAGCCATGCGGCTAAAATTGTTCTTGCGCGGTGCATC
>CAILVI010000049.1 GCA_903837595.1 uncultured Thiodictyon sp. | reverse complement strand
GACACTCACGGCCCTGCCGGGATCGGCCGGGGTCGCGCCGCGACAAAAGGTGGGCCGAAATGACCCTTTCCCCTGCGGGTCTGGCAAGAAATATAAACAATGCTGCATGACCCAACTGCAGTCGGCAGCGGGCGGCGGCACGCGGGCTGCGGCGGCGCACGCGCAACCGCCATCGGCCGCGGCCGACCCCGGGTCGATGGACGCGGCGCAGTTGCAGGCATTCGATGAGGCCATGACCGAGGCCGCGCGCGAACTCATCGAGCAGGTGCGGGCCTGGAAGGCCAATCCCCAGAATCGCGGGCGCTGGGGCGACGAGGTCGACGCGGCCCTGGAGATCACCCGGAACCTGTCCTTGCACTTGCTGCGGCTGTTGCTGACCCACTATGCCCCCGGCGGGCAGCGGCGCACCCCGCTGCCTGGTTATGACGAGTGCCTGGCCCTGCTGACCGACGCCTTGACGCGACTGCGCTCCGGTGCCGATCAGCAATGGGCCTGGGCACTGGCACTGTACGAGCGGGTCCAGATCGAGATGGCCGAGGTGGGTTTCGTCCCAGAGATGGACGCCAAGGTCCAGGAACATCTCATGCGCGCCATTCACGAGGCCAGGCTGCCGCTGAGCGAGCTACTGCGCCACCAGGTACTGGCCGTCCGCAGCCATTACACCCGTTTCGGCGCGGCCACTGGTGCGCATGACTTGAACCGCATGCTCGAGCGCATGATCAAGAAAATCGACACCCGCTATGTGTTCCCGGAACTGGAGACGATGCTGACCCAACTGGCGCCACTGCCGGGCGAGTCGCTGGTCGAGATTGTGACCGGACTGATGGCCAACCCGCGGCCCTTCTGGAAAGAACTGGCGATGCTCCTGCTGTTGCATCCCAACCCCCGACTGCGCTGCACCCTGGCCGAACGCTTCCGCCACGGCAGCGGGATCGCGCAGTTGAGCCCGCTCGGCCTGCGTCGGCTGATCGGGTTACGCAATTGGCTGCCCGCCGAGGAACGGCCCGCGGTGGATGAATTGATCAAGATCGTCCGCAAGGCCGGGGTCGTCAGCGCACCCTTGCCGCCGCCGGGCCAGTCGCTCACCGTCTATGCCTCGATCTTCGACGCCGTCGGCAAGCATGCGCTCTGGGCCTACGTGAAAGACCCGAAGCACTATCGACGCAATGCCGCCGTCTTGGTCGGACAGGGACAGGGCGTGGCCGATGTCTCGGAACCGCGGGGATTCACCAGGGACATGATGGACGATCAGGCCCGGGACCGGATCGCCGACTCGGCACTGGTGGTGGACCCGCACTACCTGCATCGGGCGCTCGCCCATTTCATCGCGGTCGGCCTGGAGCATGATCACCCGCCGCCGGCGCGTCTGTTGGAATTCCACGAGATGGTGGTGGGCGGCGAGTATTGGAAACCACTGGCGGTCGACCCGGCCGCGGAGATCGAGGCACTGACCGCGACCGACCCGGCTGCCTTCGCCCCGGCGCGCGTGGCCGAAGTACTCGCCGGCACGGGCCAATGGCCGGAACAGCACGCTTTTGCCGATAACTGGTTCGAGGGCTCCAGCGTCATTGAGGAGTTGCTGCTGACCCACGTGGGTGCACCCGCACACTGGATGGAGCAGTTGCCGCTCGCCGCCGCGACCATCCTGACCTGGGTCATGGAGCCCAAGCGCGCCATCTGGACCGGGCGGCTGTTGTGGAACGGGCTGCGGCTGCGCGCCGCCCTGACCCCGCAGCCCGTCCCCTGGCAGGATTCCGTCATCGTTGCCCGGGCGCTGCACGAGGGCATACCGCTTGAACAGATCCCGCTGATGGTCGCCGTCGCCCGGCGCTCCGTCGAGCCTGCCCGGAATCGGGCGCTGCGGGGTCAGTACTGAACCCCCAGTTCACAATATCAGATGACACCAATAGGGCCTCCCAGCCCCACTCCATGGCCCCCCAACGCAGAGTCAGATGCCATGACGATGAGAGGTTTCTATGAGGTCTTCCCGGAGCTCGCCGACCCCGACCGCGGCACGGTGGAGATGTTCATGGTCGAGCTCACGGAGCCCTGGGGCGAAGTGCCGGCGGATAGCTATTGCTTTATGGAGCTCTACTGCGACGTGCCCGGCTGCGATTGCCGCCGCGTCTCCATCTTGGTGGTTTCGGTCGACCTGGAGAACGAGTCGGCGGAGGTCTGCCTGCGCCTGGATGGGGCCGGCATTTTTCCCGGTCCCTACCTGGACTCCTTGGGACCGCGCCCCCCTCATTCCCAGGGGCTGCTTGAGCTGGTCAAACGGGTGCTGGAGCGAATGCCCGATTATCTGCCCCGCCTGCAGCGTCACTATATGATGTTCAAGGCGCACTGCGAGGGTCGCCCCTATACCGGTGCCCCATTCCCCCCCAAGGCACCGACGCTCAAGGCCCTGCCGGGGTCGGCCGGGGAGGCGCCGCGGCACCGGGTGGGCCGCAACGCCCCTTGCCCCTGTGGCTTGGGCCGGGCGTATCGGCAGTGCTGCATGACCAGGCTGCGACCGGCACCGGCGGGGACGAACGCCGCCGGGATCGGGCCACCCGCCACACCACAGCCCGG
>CAILVI010000048.1 GCA_903837595.1 uncultured Thiodictyon sp. | reverse complement strand
TTCCAGGCCGCCGCCGAGAAGCTCAGCAACGCCAGCCACTGGCCGTGCCAGCTGGCGACATACCACCGGGTGTGCCCGATCTTCGGCAGCGCGCCCAGGTAGTGATGGGCATCCATCAGCGCCTGGAAGCGCGCCTCCTCGGACGCGGCGACGGGTTGCAGGACGACTTCGCGCAGATTCACGCACTCGCTCTCCGGCAGCGGGGGACCGAGACGCTTTATACCCCGACCGCCGGGCATTGTCCAGGGTTGTGGACAACCATCGCTTGCAACAGCGGATCCTGGCTAGAACGGTTCCGCCCTGATCACGCCCCGGCATCTGCGCCGCTTGATTGCGGTCTACGGTTGCGACGGCGCCGTGGCCCTGGTTTCGAAGAAACGGGGAAAACGCAGCAATCGGGCCTACGCGGATGCGGTCAAGACGTCGGTCCTCGCGTTGGCGCGGGACTGCTACCAGGGGTTCGGCCCAACATTGCTCGCCGAGAAACTGGCGCAGCTGCACAGCCTCGTGCTGTCGCGCGAGACGCTGCGCCAATGGCTCATGTAGGCGGAGCTCTGGCGCAAGCCGCCAACAACGCCACGCGGCGGTCCACCAGCCGCGGTACCGGCGTGACTGTCTCGGGGAGCTGATCCAGATCGACGGCTCGGACCACCATTGGTTCGAGGATCGCGGCCCGGTCTGCACGCTGCTGGTGTACATCGACGATGCCACCGGCCGCCTGATGGAGCTGCGCTTCGTGGACTCGGAATCCGCCGTCGACTACTTCCACTCGACCCGGCGCTAGTTGGAGCGCTACGGCAAGCCGGTGGCCTTCTACAGCGATAAGCATTCGGTGTTTCGGATCAATTACACGGGTGCGATCGGCGGGACCGGCCTGACCCAGTTCGGGCGCGTCCTGCACGACCTCAATATCGACATTCTATAGGCCAACAGCCCCCAGGCCAAGGGCCGCGTCGAGCGGGTGAACAAGACCCTCCAGGACCGCCTGGTCAAGGAGTTGCGGCTGGAAGGGATCGACACCCTGGAGGCCGGCAATGCCTATCTGCCCGCGTTCATGGAGCGCTTCAACGCCAAGTTCGCCCAGGCGCCGGCCAACGCCACCGACCTGCACCGACCGCTGACCGAGCGCGACGATCTGGAGGAAATCTTGAGCTGGCAAGAGGAGCGCACCGTCTCCAACAGCCTGACCTTGCAGTATGATCGGGTCGTCTATCTGCTCGAACCGACCGAACTGGCGAAGGGACTGGGGTCTGCTAGGGATACGTGCAATTTCTTATCACAAGCAGGTAGTTCCGCCGTAACTTTGGCACCGGCAGTGCCTTACTGCGGTTGCTCAGTCACGACGACCAGGAGCTCGGCCCGCGGGCCAGTAGCGGCCGCCCGACGGATCGCGAAGGCCTCGACCGCAGCGAGGTCCAGGGATGGCCAGCAAACGGGCTCAGACAGCCAGGGGTGACCGTGAGCCAGCAGAGGGCTACCCACTCAGCCGGGGGCTGTCCAGGTTCCCTGGGAACTGCATACCGCGGCACGGAGTATGCCAGGCACCACGCGCCGGGCTCCCGCTCCACCAGAGCCAGGCGCCCCCGGTCGGCATCCTTCGCTGTACCCACGTCTTAGGCGATCAGCTCCAACAGTTCGGCTTTCGTCATCGTTACCCCCAGTGGTCTGACAATCTTTGCAACGGACTTGCATTCGACGCTGTGATATCTATCTTTGCTCATGGCGACACCTCCCATTTTTCGGGTTATACCCACAAGTGAAGCACCTGCGGTGCCGAACCATGAGGGCACCCACTTTGGGCCGAGCGCGCGATGCAAGTCCCCGGCCTTACCTTATAACTGACTGCAATCCAACCTCAAATTGGCTTCTGCGATGCATGATCAACCGCCCCCTTTAGCCGAACGTATCGCCCTGGTCACCGGTGCCAACTCGGGCTTGGGTCGGGCGGTCGTGGGGGCGCTGGCGGGGCAGGGCGCGACGGTGCTCATGGTCTGTCGTGACGCCACGCGCGGAGAAGACGCGCGCCACGAGATCATGGCCGCGACGGGTAATCCGCAGGTACATCTGTTCGTTGCGGACCTAGCCTCCCAAGCGGCCATCCGCGGCCTCGCAGCGCGGGTACGCGAGCGATTCGACCGGCTACACCTGCTGATAAACAATGCGGGCACCGCCTTCCCGGCCCGGCGCCTGAGCCCGGATGGCATCGAGATGGCCCTGGCCGTCAATCACCTGGCGCCCTTCCTGCTGACCAACCTCCTGCTTGAGCCCCTGCGTACCGCCGCGCCCGCGCGCATCGTCAACGTCGGGACGCGCATCAACACGGCGATGGACTTCCACGATCTGAACTGGGAGCGGCGGCCGTACCGGTTGATGCAGGCCTACGGACAATCCAAGCTCGGTAACCTCCATTTCACCTTTGAGTTGGCGCGGCGCCTCGCCGGGAGCGGGGTGACGGTCAACTGCTGTTTCCCCGGCGTGTTCCGCTCCAACCTGGGCGGGACGGACGGTGCCCAAGGGTGGTTCTGGCGGACGGTCGCTCTGCTACTCGGCTGGGCCTTGCCAACGCCGGAGCAGGCGGCACGCGGCGTGCTCTACCTGGCCACGGACCCCGCGATGGCCGGCGTCACGGGCGGCTACTACAGTCACCGTAAACCCATCCCGGCCCCAGTCCAGACCCAAGACCCGGCCGCCAACCAGCGGCTGTGGGCGATCAGCGCGGACCTCACCCGTCTGACCTGACGGCTGCCGACATGCCGAAGGCCGACCCATTGCGTTAGTCGTTGTCAGACCCCTTCTACTAGGCCCAACAAGAGCGAAGCTGCCACCAGGTGCCATATCCGGGTCAGATCAGGATACGCGCAAAAATTAGTGGCTCTTCCTGCGTTTCAGGCGGCTGCTAAGTTTTTGTAATATCGTGAAAAGAGGCTTATGATTGCCAGCCGCCAGGAAGGTTTGCAGGTCTCGGAGTTAGGCTGATGATCCCCCTCAC
>CAILVI010000047.1 GCA_903837595.1 uncultured Thiodictyon sp. | reverse complement strand
GCACCTGCTGTGGCAGAACGCTGCTACAGCCCTACGGCAGGCCGCAGGCTCTTGAGGATGTCGGGTGTTCAGCCCGGAGGTGCGGTTTCGACGGCGAAACCTTGACAAGGACTGTAGCGAAATGTAGCGAAATTTGTGATCATCATGATCACCATGATCAACATGTTGATCGGGTTAAGACCCTGAGAGACAGGGCTATACGTCGTAAATCCAAGCGGGTCAAGAACCTCCGGAAACCGAACTCGTCAGTCTCATAACCCGGAGATGGCATGAGAACAAGACGGTCTCCTTCGCAGGTCTGTCCTGATAAACAGGACGTCTGAAGAGAGCCAGAATGGACTGGCTTTCACAAGTGGCCCATAGGGCCGGAAGGAGACCGCCATGTACGAGCGTAAGGATATCATCCTGGCCGTGGATTATCATGCCGAAAACACCGAGGTCCGCTGGTTCCACTGTGCCAGCGGCGAAGAGCGTTGTCTGAACATTCCCACCACGCCAGCAGGGTTATCACGTCTGGTGGAGAAGGCCACGGCTGAGGCTTCTCGACTCGGCGGGAAGGTCATCTGGATCATGGAGAGCACGACGGGCTGGGCGCGGATCAAGGAGTTGATCGGCTCGCGTGCCGAGTTCATCATGGCCAACGTGCTGCAGATGCCACTTCCACCCAAGGCGTATCGGCGTAAGAGCGACAAGATCGACACGGGGCGCATGCTGCGGGAGTTCCTGAATGGTTCGCTACCGCGGTCGTATCAACCGGAGGTGCGGTGGCGGGAGTTACGGCGGCTGGTGGACAGCCGTCAGGACCTGGTGGAGCGGCAGACGGCGGTGAAGAACTGGATCACGCACTTCCTGCACCATGAGACGTGGTACGACCGGCAAGGCCTGTGGACGCAGAAAGGCATGAGGCGTCTGCGTTCGTTGAAGCTCTCGGCCAGCGACCGGATGGTGCTGGACCTCAAGCTTCTGGAACTGGAGCAACTGGCGGAGCGCCGTCAGTCGATGGAAGCGGCCATGCAGGCGGTGTACGAGCAGTGGCTCGAGGCGCAGTGGGTGGATGAGGTGCGAGGCATCGGCATGGTGACGGCCGTCTCGATCCTGGCGCACATCGGGTCCATCGAACGTTTTCCCCATGCCGAGAACTTGATCTCGTATGCCGGCTTGGCGCCGGGGCATCGACAATCCGATGACACGCGACACAACGGCAAGATCGGCGGAGGCGGAACGGACAGCCACCTGCGGTACCTGCTGATCGAGTCGATGCAGTGGGTCTGCCAGATCCCGCGCTACCGGCCTGCGTTTGAGCGCGCCCGGGCCAGGCACGGTACGAACATCGCCCGGATCATCGTGGCGCGGATGCTGCTGCGAAGCATCTTCAAGATGCTCAAAGACAAGGTGCGATTCAACCAAGTGGCGGCGTAGGCAAAGGATAAGGCGAAGAAACAGCAACGGCAACGGCGTTGTTCAGAGAAGAGACGAAGAAGGTTCCTGCGTCATGGAGCGGAGATAGCCCGGTGAGCATCTCGCGACCATTGGGGCGGGCCTGTCATGCGATGGGCTTGACCCTACTCCCGGAGAATGTGCCACCGCGGCTTCCGATACCATGTTCGTGGCCTGCCTCACCGGAGGCAGTGACCCGCTAATAGAAGGATGAATCGCTTCTGACGACCAGGAACCTCTGCGAAGATTCCGTCTTGACAGGTCAGCCGTTCTCATAGAAGGTCGTGGGGACACAGTGGGCGTCCTGACTATCCGCGGGGCCGGTCGCGGCGCGACGGTCATCGACGCGATGCAGGTCGACCGCATCTTCGATGTGAAGCCGGGAGTACAGGTGCTGGTGCAAGATCTGACAATCACGGATGGCATGGCCCTGGATGCGGGCGGACTGCCGCAAACCAAGGCGCTTGGGGGTGGCATCCTTAGCCAGGGCGGCAAGCTAACGCTGACGAATGTTGACATTGTCAGCAATGAGGTCATTGGCGGCAGTGGCAGCGACGGGTCGGGAAGTACCGCACCTACCCAAGGTGCCGACGCCTTGGGCGGCGGTATCTACGCTCTCGGCGGCACGTTAACGCTCAATAACGTGCAAGTGCTTGCTAACCAGGCATCCGGTGGCGACGGCGGCAGCGGGGGCAACAGCAACTACGGCGGTTTACCCGGCGGCGGCGCGTTGGGGGGCGGCCTGGCCCTTGAGGGTGGAGTGACCCTTAGCGTGACCGGCAGTTTTTCGGTCAGCTCTAACTTCGCCCGAGGTGGCGACGGGGGCAGCGGTGGTACGCAGCTCCAGAGGGGCGGCGACGGCGGGAACGGCAAGGGTGGGGGCTTGTACGTCGTTGGCACCGTCAGCTTGCCCGCGACGGCCATGATTTCGGGCAACATCACGATGGGTGGCCATGGCGTTGACGGGGGCAACGGTGACTGGGGCGGCGATGGCGGCAACGGAGGCGCGGTCAGCGGTGGCGCGGCCTATGTGCGCGGAGACTTGACAATCGCTGGCGGCACTGTGGCGAAGAACGCGGCCTTGGGAGGCCCAGCCGGCAACGGCGGCGTGTCGACCGGACACTGGGGACGATCGGGCGGCGCGTCTGGCG